>JANOPS010000223.1:0-15549 GCA_031421995.1 Gemmatimonadaceae bacterium | reverse complement strand
TCGTCGTCGCGCCCGCCGTGATCGTGTTGCTCGCGAGGCTGACCGTCACCATTCCCACCGGTACCAGCCGCACCTGCAGGGTGGCACCGCCTACGCGGCCCTCGCTCTGCGCGGAGATGATGGTGGTCCCGGCTTGCAGCGCCGTCACCACACCGCTGGCGCTGACGCTCGCGATGCTCGGGTTGGCACTGCTCCACACCAACGTTCTACCAGTGGCTACCGCACCGAGGGAGTCGCGTACGACGGCCGACGCCGTAAGTGTCGCACCGACGAATAGCGTGCTGGTGCCGAGTGACACCGTCACGGTCCCAACGGGCACCGCTCGCACCACTACCTGCCCCGTACCGCGGACGCCATCGGCAGTTGCGGCAATGCTCGTCGTGCCAACGCCCACGGCCGTCACGACGCCGGCACTGCTGACGGTCGCTACCGCGTTGTTATCGCTGCTCCACAAGAGTGTGCGCGAGAGTGCGGCCCCGGAGGCGGACCTTGCCTGCGCGGTATACGTGGCCGATGCGCCAAGGAATAGCGCGAGACTGCTGGGGGCCACGTCGACCTGTGCCACGATTGGCGTCGGCGGTGTGGGCGAAGTGACACCATCGGCGGCGCTTCCACCGCACGCGCCGAACATCACGCCAAGCGCGATCACGATGCTGCAGCGTACGCTATTGTTCTCTCGCATGTTGCCCTCCTGGAGCTCGCGAAGACGGGGTTCGCGGCGCGCTGTACCTGTCGAATGACGCGCAAGGCCACACAAAGGTACGCCAGGAATGGCGCCGAAGTATTAGTAGTGGGCGCGTCCTTCTCACGATCGCTATGGCCGCACCGGCGACGCGCGAGGCTCCACCGCGCCACACCTGGTAGCGTCCATGTTGGTCGGAGCATGCGCCGTGCGAACGCGCGGAGCCGCGGGCTACTGTCCCAAGAACTCAGCGATCGGATGCAGCGACGGAATGGCGTCGCACACCAGTTTGATGGTGACCATGATAGGCACCGCGAGGATCGCGCCGGGAACGCCCCACACGAATTGCCAGAACATGATGCCGACAAAGAGCGCCACCGTGTTCAGGGGGAATTGCTTCCCCATCAGCAACGGCGTCACGATGTTGCTCTCAATGATGTTCAGCACTTGAAAGGCCAGCGGCACCATTATCATTCGCGACGGCGAATCGAAGACCGTGACCGCCGCGAGGGCGAGGATCCCCGTCGTGAACAGCGCACCCAGGAACGGAACGAAATTGAGGAGCGCGGCGAGGACTCCCCATAATCCGGCATTGGGCATTTTTAGCAGCGTCATAACGCCCCACGTCGCCAACCCCAGTCCGCCGTTGATCAAGACGGCCGTGCGAAGATATCGCGACACCGCGGCTTGCACGTCGTCGGACACCTGCTGGGGAACGACAGCATTCGAGGTGTCGTACGGCAAGACCTTCAGCAGTTTTCGCATGAAGAGGTCGCCCGACGCCAACAAGAAGTACGTCAGGAAGATCACGCTCATGGAGGCAATAAATCCATTGGTCATACTGCCGAACAGCCGGCGGACCATGCCGTCACCCATGGCCAACGGTGCGGCGGTGGGGACGGTCGCCCGTCCGTTCGCGACCCTCGTCACTCGTGCAGCGGTCGCTTCCCACCGCAGCACGGGCGCAAGCAAGGGCCGAAGGCGACGTTCGAGCGTCGTGGCGGCAGCAGGTGCACGCTCCGCCCACTCAGTGGCGGGAGCGGCCAGCATCGCTACACTCGCGGAGAGGACGGATACGGTGCCGAGCATGACAACGGCGGCGCCCCACGGCTCGGGCAATCCGCGTTTGCGCAACCAGCGAACCGGACTCCGCAGCAGAAAACTCAACAACACGGCGACGGTGAGCGGCAAAACCACCGAGCGTGCAAGGTACAGCGTGAACAGCACCGCAAGTGCCGCAATGACCGCCAAGGACACCGCCGAGACGCCGAGATAGCTGTTCGGCACCGCAGCGGTGTCCTCGCGATCGCGTCGCGGCCGCGGGACAAATACCGGTGTCGGTAAGTGGGTTGCGCTGCGACGAAGGACCGAGGCCAGAGCGTCCCGCATGACCTGGTACTCCCTGGTGGTATTCACCGAAGCCGACGTATCGCGTAGACGACGATCCGCTGGTGCGGAGTCGCCATCGTCGAAAGCGCTATGCCGTGGTCCATCGGCCCCTCATGCGCTGGCGGCTTGGTCGTCCCCGCGCTCGTGCTGCGCCCGAAACAAGGCGACTTCCTTCTCTGCGGCGTCCTTCGCGTGCCCATATCTGCTCTGGATTTTGCCCACGAGCTGTTCCCACTGTCCCTCGGCCTGATCCACATCGTCATCGGTGAGCTTGCCCCACTGTTCGCGGATCTTGCCCGTCAAGATTTTCCAGTTCCCTTCAATGCGATCATCGTTCATCGTCGTTCTCCTCTCTGTGTACGTAGGGTGAGTGCCGCGAGCCATAACGAAAACGACACCCGCTGTGGTTACGGCAGAACCCGGCCGCTCATTGCGACAAGCATCGCGCCGCACTCTGCGTCCACTGCCTGTGTGTTCCAACCTAGCACCTCACGACCTGCACGACTATCATACGTAAGAGGTATCATCGCAGGGGCGGAGCTGTCTTCCCGACTGCGGCGCGGCGCGGAGTAGTTCCATCAAACCCTATGCTTCGGGTTCGCGCGTTACATTCGTGCGTATCTTCGGAGGAGACCGTGACCATCGTGTGCCAGAAACACCGCTGCGGTCACCGGGCTCGGCTGCCGCTGATAGATGCGTGCGAACGGAGTCAGAGGCGGTACGCGCCCGGTGGCGTCGCGAGGCCCCTCCCAGGTTTGTCGCACGCGCGAAAACATGACTGGTGCGAGGCAGACCTTCACGGCGCCACGAACGTCGTGAGGATCGCGTGAGCGCATCCAACGAAAGTGAAGTAGCAGGGCGTGGGCGCGTGAACGACCTCCGCGCGCGAAGGGACGCGGAACGTAATGCCGTTCTTGTGCAGACGGCCGACGACGCCATTGTGAGCGTCGATGCGAACGAGCTGGTCGAGAGCTGGAATGCGGCCGCAGAACAGCTGCTGGGACACGTGGCCGCGCAGGCGATTGGATTGCCGTTGCGCGAGCTGCTCGTGCTGGACGATCCGGACGTGCTGGTGATGCCGGTTGACTTGCAGGAGGGGCGCGCGGTACGCCGTGAGGCGGTGTGTTCGGGGGGCAACGCACGTGGCGTTCGGGTCGCCATTACGTTCACGCCGCATCTCGATGCGACCGGCGCGCTGATCGGCGTGTCGCTGGTGCTTCGCGACATTGAGAAGGGTGCGCGCGTCGAAGCCGCACTGCGGGATCGCTCGCACTTCCTCCAGCGCGTCACTGCGGTCACGCCGAGTGTGGTGTATATCATGAACATCGTGGACCTGGGCATTACGTGGGTCAATCCACAGGTCGCGACGGTCATGGGGTACTCGGTGTCAGACATCCTGGAGATGGGCTCGACGTTCATGCCGCGAATCATGCATCCGGACGATCTGCTCAGGATGCCGAAGCACTTCGAGCGGCTTGCTCAATCGCGCGACGGCGACGTCGAAGAAATTGAGTATCGGCTACGTCATCCTGACGGCTCCTGGCATTGGTTCGAAGGACGCAAGACGCCGTTCAAACGCGATGCGGACGGACGCGTCCGTGAGATCATCGGCACGTCGGCTGATATCACCGCACGGAAGGCCAGCGAGGAGGCCACGGCGAGACTCGCGGCGATCGTGGAGTCTTCCGCGGACGCGCTCTTCAGCGAAGATCTGGATGGAATCATCACCAGCTGGAATCGCGGTGCGGAACAGATCTTCGGATATACTGCAGACGAGATGCTTGGCTCGTCGATCATGCGGTTAATCCCCAACGACCATCGGGAAGACGAACATGATCTCCAGCGCAGGATCGTTGCTGGCGACCGCGGAGGGAATTTTGAAGCGCTTCGCGTCGCACAGGACGGTCACGAGATTCTCGTCTCCGTCACGGTGTCGCCCCTGAAAGACGCGGCAGGCAATGTGATCGGCACCTCGAGAGCGGTGCGCGATATCACCAGCAAGAAGCTGGCCGAAGAATCGCTCCGCCAGAATGCCACGCTGTTCTCCGCGATCATCGATAGGGCACCCATGGGGACCTACGTCATCGATGCGGATTTTCGCGTGCATCAGGTGAATGCGGAGGCCATGCCGGCGTTTGCGACGGTGCAACCGTTGATCGGCCGCGACTTTCACGAAGTGCTGGACATCGTGTGGGGACCCGACGTGGGCGGCGAGTTGGAACGAATCTTTCGGCACACGTTGCGCACTGGCGACCGTTACGTGTCGCCGCGATTCACGGAGCTCCGCAACGACCTCAACATCGAACAGTCGTACGAGTGGGAGACACAACGGATCACCTTGCCGGATGGCCGGTCTGGTGTCGTGTGCTACTTCCACGAAGTGACCGAACGGGCTTTGGCGATGCGCGCACTCCAGACGAGCGAGCAGCGCATCCGACTGGCAACGGAAGCGACACAAGTCGGAATCTGGGAGTGGAACGTTCTCAGTAACACGATCCGCTGGGACGCTCAGATGTTTCGCATCTACGGCCTCACGCCGACTGCCGATGGACTGGTCGACTACAGCACGTGGAGCCGTGCGGTACTCCCGGAGGATCTGGCGGCGAACGAAGCCATTCTCCACGATACCGTGCGTCGTCACGGGCGGAGCGAACGCAGCTTCCGCATCACAAGACGCGACGATGGAGCGGTTCGGCACGTGAACGCCGTCGAGACAGTCCGAACCAATACACTGGGCGAAGGCGAGTGGGTGGTGGGGACCAACCTCGACGTGAGCGAGCGCGTGCAGGCCGATAAGGAACTGCGGCGCCTTGCCGCCGAGCTGGCAGCGACGGACCGCCGCAAGGATGAGTTTCTGGCGACACTGGCGCACGAGCTCCGCAACCCGTTGGCACCAATCCGCAACGGACTGCACATTCTGCAGATCTCCCCTGAGAAGGCCACCATCGAGCGGGTGCGTGCGATGATGGAGCGACAGCTCGGGCAGATGGTACACATGGTGGACGACCTGCTCGACCTGAGCCGCATTAATCAGGGGAAGCTCGAACTCCGAAAGGAAGGGATCGAATTGGGAGCAGTGCTGGTGAGCGCGATCGAAACCAGTCGTCCCCTCATCGACGCCGGTGGCCACATGCTCGCGGCGGAACTGCCGCCAACCCCGATATTCGTTGATGCGGACTTCACTCGGCTCGGCCAGGTCTTTTCCAATATTCTCAACAACGCCGCGAAATACTCTGAGCGCGGAGGTCGCATCACCCTGACGGTTCAGCGGGTCGAGCGCGAGATTGTGGTGCGGATCACGGACACCGGAATCGGCATACCCGCCGATATGCTGCCAAAGATCTTCCAGATATTCACGCAGGTGGACCGGTCACTCGAGAAAGCGCAGGGTGGGCTGGGTATTGGCTTGGCCTTGGTACGGCGGCTGGTCGAGATGCACGGCGGCCGCGTCGAGGCCCGCAGCGCGGGCGCTGGAGCGGGCAGCGAGTTCGCGGTATACTTGCCCGAGCTGCTGTCCGTGGCGCATGAGCGCCCCGTCGTCAGCCGCACGCCGACGACGCATTCGGCGCGGCGGTTCCGCATATTGGTGGCCGACGATAACCGTGACTCGGCCGAGACTATGTCGATGATGCTCACGATGCTGGGACACGACGTTCGATCTGCCTACGACGGTTTGCAGGCCGTCACGATGGCGGCCGCTTTCACGCCTGACATCATGTTGCTGGACATCGGCATGCCGGAAATGAACGGCTTAGATGTCTGTCGCCACGTGCGCCAGCAACCGTGGGGCGCTCAGGCAGTGCTCGTCGCGCTCACGGGCTGGGGGCAGGATGAAGACAAGCGACGCTCGTTCGACGCGGGATTCAATCACCACTTCGTGAAACCGGTGGCATTTGCCACGCTCGAGTCCCTCTTGAGCGGCGAGAATTCAGGCCTTCGTGCGACGTCGCAGCCGATTTCGTCGTATATTGGGGAGTGACCGAGCATACCGACGAACATCTCGTGCCCGTAGACGCCGCGCGCGTGCAGGCGATCACCCGGCCCGATCCGCGGCTATGGACGCTGTACATCATCTATTGCGTCCTGTCGAACGTCGCGCTGCCGTTCACCATTCTGCCTCTCTATTTCCGATACAAGACGCTGCGCTACCGGTTTGATGACCACGGGGTATCGGTATCGTACGGACTGCTCTGGCGCCGCGAGACGTATCTCACCTACGCGCGCATTCAGGACATTCACGTCACGCGCAACATCTTCGAACGCTGGCTCGGACTCGGCACCGTCATGATTCAGACGGCATCGGGCAGCGCGGCGGCGGCAGAGTCGATCGTCGGACTCACGGCGTTTCAGGATGTGCGCAACTACCTGTATGCGCGCATGCGCGGACATCGCGGCCGGTCGTCGGTGCAAGCGGTGACCGCGGGTGACGCCGCACAATACGCACTCACATCGGGTGCAAACGACGTGGCCGTCGAAGCACTGACCGGTATTCGCGACGAGTTGCGCGCGGTCCGCGCATTGCTCGAAGCACGGCGCTCGGGCTCGAGCGATGTATGAGTGGCTCAAGCGGCTGATCCTGCCCTGGTTACGCATCGACGATAGCGAACCGCACGCGCCGGCAGGCTACGATCCGCACGAGCGGTTGCGCATTGAGCGCGCAGACGAGGGCTTCTTGAGACTGCGACTGTTCCAGTGGGGTCTCTACGCGGCGGCGTGGGGACTCGGCATTGCGATAGCCAGCGTGCTGCTGATGCTCGCCGATTGGCGGTTGGTATTCCTCGTGATCCCGCTGGTGTTGTTGGCCACCGCGAAGGCGGCAACGTTGTACGTCACCATGCGATTGGACTATGAGATGCGCTGGTACGTGATTACCGATCGCAGTCTGCTGATTCGCGAGGGCGTGTGGAATGTGCAGGAGATCACGCTCACGTTTGCGAACGCACAGAATGTGCGCGTGACGCAGGGCCCGCTGGAACGTGTGTTTGGGTTCTCCAATGTGGAGGTGGAGACCGCAGGAGGCGGCGCCGCCGAAGCCGGTGGTGCCGCACATGTGGCCCGGCTGCGCGGGCTCGCGAAGCCACAGGAGGTGCGCGCGTTGATTCTGCAGATCCTGCGCACACATCGCTCGGCAGGGCTTGGGGATCCTGATGACGTCGACACAGCGGGCGCCGCACTGCCTGGTAGCGCACCGGCAATGGCGTTATCCGAGGGGTCGTCGCCGACGTTGCCGACGAAGGTGCTTCAGGAGGTTTGGTCGGAGGCACGTGCGCTGCGGGTGGTCATGGAGTCGAGGGAGTAGAGGGAGTCGATGGATTCGAGGTAGTAAAGGGCCCAACCGCCCTTCCCACGTTCGCCATGCACGCCATGCACGCCATGCACGCCACGGTCATTCGCTTAGCTTTGGGCCATGATCCAATTCCCTTCCCGGCCCATCATGGCGGCTGCGCTCTTCGCTCTTTCGAGCGGATTGTCAACGGCCTGCGAGAGACCTCCTGCTCGTCGCGTGAGCGAGTCTGCAACAACACCGACCGCCGCCGTGACCTCGTGGTGCGATGCGTTGCCCCGGCCCGCCAACGCGGCGCTTGAGCGTGTAGACGTCGGCAGCGATTGGTTCACGGTGTACCGCGTAGAGCCGGACATCTACGCACTGGTCGAGACGCGGCAGTATCAGGAAGCCATTTCGTATCTCATTGTCGGGAGCACTCGTGCACTGCTGTACGATGCCGGCATTGGGTTGGTGCCGATGCGTCCCATCATCGAACGGCTCACCACCCTTCCGGTAACGGTGCTCAACTCGCACACGCATTTCGATCACGTGGGCGCGAACCATGAGTTCACGGATATCCTGGGGATGGACACGCCGTTCACGCGCGTGAAGGAGCGCGGGCGGCCGCACGCTGATATTGCTGACGAAGTCGCCGCCGCGAGCTTTTGCGGGAGACCGCCGGATGGTGTCGACACGGCGGCGTTCGTGTCGCGACCCTTCACGATCACGCGCCGCGTTGCGGACGGTGACACGATCAACCTCGGCAACCGAAAACTGGTCGTGCTCGCCGCGCCAGGTCATACACCCGATGCCATCGCCCTGCTGGATCCGGCACACGGCCTGCTGTGGACCGGCGACTCGTACTACGACTCCACCATCTGGTTGTTCTCGGCGGGGACCGATCTGGACGCCTACGAACGATCGATGACGCGTCTCGCGGCGTTGGTGCCCTCGCTCCGTCGACTACTACCGGCACACAACACCGCGACGGCCGATCCGACTCGCCTTACGGCGCTGGTGAGCGCGGTGCGCACCATGCGCGCCGGCGGTGGCATGCGCACGTCGGACGGTGTGAATCGCGTCCAAGTGAAGGTAGACGACATAACCTTCATGATTGCGAAGTAACCGAAACGCCGACATCGGGGACTGCCGCCAGTGCGGCGTCCTTGTCGGGGTCGAAATTTCCCGGTCCTTCCGGCCATCCGCGCATCCGGAATGGTTCGACGATCGCCATATGCGGCACGGTCAGGGCCGCGAGTCCGACAAAGAGCAGCTGGATCACTTTCGTCTCGATGGCCTGCGCATTCGAGATCCTCCACAGCAGTGCGCCAATCACGACCACACCGATCATCGGCAGTAAACCCGCCGCCGCAACACCCTTTCGCGCTCGTGGCTCAACCACGCTGAACGTCCGTAAAATATGCCGCGCCGAATGCATTGCACAAAAGAACAGGGTGAAGCTGAGAAGCGGGGGAACGCAGAGCGCGATCGCACCGACCGCCACGAGCTCGAGCGCCGTTCGCCGCGATCGGCGCCACTCACGAAGTGCCGAGAACACGAGAAGGCAGACCCATAGGGCAGCCATAGCACCGATCCACGGCACCACCCTGGCGGCAGCATCTGTACCAACCAGCACGCCCAGGAGATGTTCGAACTCAGCGCCGAATCGCAGCGACGGGAGGATCAGGATCGCCCCGCCATAGGCGATGCGTGAGAGCACCGAGGTGCCATGCGTCGGGTCTCCCGAGAAGTGCGCGCCTGACAGAATCAAGAAGCCGATCAAGAACAGCGTGGGCGAGTAGAGCCACAGCAGCACGACGCTCGATGCAACGCCACAATAGACCAGTGCGAATCCCATCCAGCGCTGCCACGACGTCAAATCGTAACGCGTGCGTGCGAATACCGTATCAAGCGCGCCATGTGGTACACCTGTTAGCACAATCAGCGCGCCGATCAGCAGCAACTCGGCAGGGGGGCTCATTCGCGGCACGAGTATCCCGGTCACTGCAGCCACGAACGCCACACCAATGAACAGCTGTCCGTGTCGCTCAATCGTGTGCTTCATCTGGCACCGCGCAAGACAGGCACAGCGCCGGGCACGGATTTGCACAGTTGTGCCAGGAAGAGCGCGATCGGCAATGTCGCGATCACCGCTGCGTAGTCGATTGCCGTACCGTGATCGCTGAGGAAACGGATCATCCGTATCGGATCGACGTTCCCAAACATGCGCAGAAACAACTCCGGTGCTCGCGTGGGCTGGTCGAGCATCACGCGGAGGAAGAGCTGATCCATCAGCCGAACGCCGATCGCATCGCGACGATGCGTCACATCGAATTGGTCGCGTCGTAGTGACGCGGCTGCCGAACTCGCCCACCGCTGGATGCGCTGAAAGGCGTATCCCGTGCTCGGCCGTGCGGCGCCACTCATCAGACCAACGCGAACGTAGTCGGGCCCTGGGAGCGGTGGCGGATCACCGGTCAGCCCCATGGGTAACGTCCCACTTTCCTGTCGCAGCACAACCCAGGAATGCTGGCGTGTCGTGCGCAGCAACGCGGCCCGCTGGGCCGCGCCGAGTGCGATCGCCGATAGCGGACGCGGAGAGAATACGGTGTATTCGAACAGTGCGCGCGTGGGAGACACTGGCAGCACATAACAGAACGCGACAGTCCCATCCCCCACGTCAACGAAATCCATCAGTTCGACGGTGGTCGGATCGAAGACCGGACCGTCGCACTCGATTTCCTGACCGAGGAATGATTGCCAGAGGATCGCATCGCCGGTTGCTGGACGGCGCGGCGGGCGCGTGTCGATCACTCGTTTCGACGTCACCATGCCGGATGACGTTTCAAGCCGCCAGCCACCGGCAATCCGCGACGGCATCGCGGTGATATCCGAATGCATCTCAAGCGTGACCGCCTCACACGAGGCGATGCGCTGGACCGCCTCCCTGTAAAAGGCACCCGCCGGCAGCATTTGATACGGAGTGGCAGCACAATCGACGTGAACGCTGTGCTGCGCCGAGCGCACACGCATGCCGGACCATTCGTGACTGATCAAATGAGAGAAACGATGTGGCTGATCACGCCAAGAGCACCACGTGCGGTCGTTCGTATATTCGGACCGACTCTCCAGAATCATCGTGCGATGCCCTGGCGGCGGCGAGTCGGCAAGGTGCACACCCAGACTCAATCCGGCACAACCACCGCCAAGGATCACGAGGTCCGCATCAAACGACATAACGGATTCCGGTCGTCAACATGCCGTTTGACACGTACCCTGTCAGTGTACTCACGTCGCCGCGACAACCTCGGACTTTCGCACCGCAATGTTGTAAATCAGGACACCGAACATCGCCTTTGAGATAATGTCGCACACGGTGTAGCCAACTTGTACCGCCGTCGTTGCCGCGCCGCCAGCAAAGCCGATCATCGGGAACACAAAGACGACCGGATAGAAGGACCACGAGGCGACCGTTACCAACCGCGCCGAGCGCACCAGACCGCGCACTGATGCGGGTTGCGAAGCGATCGACTGCTTCAGCCCGACGTAGAGATCGTATACGATCAGTGCAAACGGCACCATGGCCAAGCCCCACCAAAGCCAACGCGTTCCCGAGTCACCCGCGATCTCCCCGGGATATCCGAGGACGATCATCAGCGCCGCCAACAACCCCAACTTCGTGCTTCTGGCAATCGTCTCTCCCCGAGGAAGGCGCATGACAAGAATCAGCTCAATGAGCAACAGAGGGACCGTCAACAGCCAGTCCACGTAGCGGTATGCGTCGTTGAATTTGATGCCACTCAACGCCACCTGACCATCAGTGATGACGTATGCGGCCTCCCAGCTGGACAGAATCCGGAAATAGTGATAGCAGGCGACCAGCGTGACGATCCCGGTCACGGTGACCGCGGTCTTGTATTCTTTTGCGACTTGCGATCGGCTGAGGAAAAAGAAGACGGTGGCCGCACCCATGACGGCGATCGTGAACGAAAATGCGTTGTGGATCAGATCGAACTGCGCCAGCGAAAGTTCCAACACGTAGCCGTAGCCTCAATAATTGGAGAAGTGAGAAGAGAAGTCTTCGCACGGGCGATACTCGCCTAAGCGCTAACCACGCATTGCGAGGAGCGGTTCCACACGCTGGACACAAGGCACGCATTGAGAAATGTTGAAGGGAAGCGCTGCCGAAGCCTTGGAACTCTTTCACATTGCCATGGCTTGGTGTAGCGGCAGTGAGTTGGCGATCAAGTGAACTGTGGAGCACACCAAACACACTCCGGCACTCTCTTCTCTACCGTCCCCGCACCACTTCCCGAACACACTCCACAAACGCCCGCGCCTGCGCCGACTTCGCCGCACCTCGCCGCCACACCGCCACGATCTCACGCTGCAACACATGCTCGGCCAGTGGCACATACGCACACTGCGGCGTGTTGTGGCGCGCCGCGGCCATCGCCGGCACAATCGACACACCCACACCCGCGCCCACGAGCTCAAACACCGTCGCCAACTGCGCGCTACGACATACCACCGACGGCGACACCTGTCGACTGGAGCAGAACTCCGCCACTTGCTCGCCAAGACAGTGCGCGGGCGCGAGCGTGACCGCTGGTGCATCGCGCAGTTGCGCGAGGGTGATGCGCCCCGCGCGCGCCGCGGCGTGCGTGGTGGGCACGGCCACCACCAACGCATCGGTGCCCAACAGCTCCGTCTCCAGATGTTCAAACGGATACGGCAGCGCGGCGATCACCACATCCAACGCACCATCCGTAAGCAATTTGGCAAGCACCGCGCTGTAGTCTTCGCGCAACTCAATACGCATCGCGCCGTGCTGCGCACGCATGCGCTGGACCGCCGAGGGCAACACATACGGTGCCACCGTCGGGATCGCGCCTACCGTGAGTGCGGTGGCATCGTCCACGCCTTCGCGCCGAATCAACTCTTCGGTGCTGCGCACCTCGTCGAGAATGCGTCGCGCCCGCGGATAGAGCGCCTTGCCGGCGTCGGTGAGCGTGACGCCGCGCCCATGGCGCGTGAACAACAGCGTGCCCAGGTGGCCTTCCAACCGCTGGATCTGCGCCGTCAGCGACGGCTGCGACAGCCGCAGCTGCCGCGCCGCTCGGCTCAGCGAACCAGCGTCGGCCGTCTCGAGGAAGGCGCGGAGCAGCGTCGTGTCCATGCGTCATAGGTAACAACTATGGTTCGTATAACGCCAGTCCCATTGCAGACTATGGGTCGCCGTCCGTATCATACCTCTCAGGAGCGATATCGCGAAGAGGCCCGGTACCACTGAACCAGACGAGGAGCGACCGATGGAAGGAGCAGCAGGCGGCAGCGGCGGCAAGTGCCCGGTGATGCACGGCACGCAGGGACCCACCACGATTGGCGGCGCGTCCAAGCGCACTTGGTGGCCCAATCAGCTCAACCTGGCCATGCTCCACCAAAACGGGCCGCAGTCCGACCCCATGGGTGCGGCGTTCAACTACGCCGACGAGTTCAAGTCGCTGGACATGCATGCGCTCAAGTCCGATCTCGTCGAGTTGGTAACGCGCTCGCAGGATTGGTGGCCGGCTGACTACGGCAACTATGGGCCGTTCTTCGTGCGGATGGCGTGGCACAGCGCCGGCACGTACCGCACGGCTGACGGACGTGGTGGATCGTCGTCTGGCACGCAGCGTTTCGCGCCGCTCAACAGCTGGCCCGACAACGGGAACCTCGATAAAGCGCGTCGGCTGTTGTGGCCCATCAAGCAGAAATACGGCAAGAAGATTTCGTGGGCCGACCTCATGATCTTCGCGGCCGATGTGGGTATGGAAACAATGGGCTTCACGCCGTTTGGGTTTGCCGGCGGTCGCGCCGATGTATGGGAGCCCGAGCAAGACATTTATTGGGGCCCGGAAGCGGAGTGGCTGGGCGACAAGCGCTACACCGGCGATCGCCAACTTGAGCAGCCACTCGCCGCCGTGCAGATGGGACTCATCTATGTGAATCCCGAAGGTCCGAACGGCACACCAGACCCGATGGCGTCAGCGCGCGACATTCGCGAAACGTTTGCGCGCATGGCGATGAACGACGAAGAGACCGTCGCACTCATCGCTGGTGGCCACACGTTTGGCAAAGCGCACGGCGCGGGCGACACCGCACTCGTTGGCCCCGAACCCGAAGGTGCTGGCATTGAAGCACAAGGGCTTGGGTGGATGAACAGCTTGGGCAGTGGCAAAGGCGTACACACCACGACCAGCGGTCTCGAAGGCGCGTGGACGCCCAATCCCGTGCAATGGGACAACGGCTACTTCGATACGCTCTTCCGCTACGAGTGGAAACTCACCAAGAGCCCGTCTGGCGCGCAGCAATGGACCCCAACCGATCCAGCCGCCGCAACCACGGTGCCCGACGCACATGATCCCACGAAGCGCCACGCGCCCATGATGTCGACCGCCGACATGGCGCTGCGCACCGATCCGGCGTATCTCGCGATTTCCAAGCGCTATCACGCCGACCCGGCGTTACTGCACGATGCGTTCGCGCGCGCGTGGTTCAAGCTCACGCATCGCGATATGGGGCCGCGCACACGCTACCTCGGCCCGTTCGTCCCGCAGGAAGTGTTGCTGTGGCAGGACCCCATTCCCGCCGTGAATCATCTGCTCGTGAGCGCCGCCGATATCACCGCGCTCAAGCAAGCCATCCTCGCATCAGGACTCTCGATCTCTCAGCTCGTGACCACCGCGTGGGCCTCGGCCTCCACGTTTCGCGGCTCTGATAAGCGCGGTGGTGCGAACGGCGCGCGTATGCGTTTGGCGCCGGCCAATCACTGGGACGTGAACCAGCCGGCCAAGTTGGCGCGCGCCTTGGAAATTTACGAAACCATTCAGAAGTCGTTCAACGACGCGCAGACCACCGGCGCGCGCGTGTCCATCGCCGATCTGATCGTGTTGGGTGGCGGCGCAGCAATCGAAGCGGCAGCGCAGAAGGCCGGGCGTACCATCAGTGTGCCGTTCACGCCGGGTCGCATGGACGCATCGCCGGAGCACACGGATGTGCACGCGTACAGTGTGCTGGAGCCGCAGTCCGACGGATTCCGCAACTATCAGAAGACGGCATACACCCTCACCGCCGAAGAACTGCTGGTCGACAAGGCGCAGCTCTTAACGCTGACCGCACCAGAGATGACGGTGCTCGTTGGTGGGTTGCGTGTGTTGAATGCCAACCATGGCCAGTCGCGGCACGGTGTGTTTACCGATCGTCCGGAAACGCTGACGAACGATTTCTTTGTGAACCTGCTGGACATCGGGACCACGTGGACGCCGATGGGAGATTCCAAGGATGTGTTCGAAGGGCGTGATCGCGTGACGGGCGACGTGAAGTGGACCGCGACGCGCGTGGATCTGATTTTTGGGTCGCATTCCCAGCTGCGCGCGCTGGCTGAGGCGTATGCACAGGACGATGCGAAGGAGACGTTCGTGCACGCGTTCGTGAAGGCGTGGACGAAGGTGATGGAGCTTGATCGATTCGACCTAGCCTAGTGTCGATCCTGAAACGCCGTGAACGGCACACGGCCCGGGGAGGGGTGAGCTACAGAATGGAGCAGGCCTGAGCGCTCAGGCCTGAGGAAAAGCAGGGGTGAGGCCACCACAGGCGTGGGCTGTGAGCTCTCAGCCGTCAGGTGAGAGCTCAAGCCTGAGGCCTCAGCCCTGAGCAGGGCTCACCGCTCGCGCCTCCCCCCTCAAGCAGGCGCTCTCCCCTCAACGCTGAGGCCTGAGAGCTCACGCCTGTGGTGGTCTCACCCCTTCCGTTCCTCAGCCCTGAAATCTCAACCCTGCTCCCATGCTGTCGCTCACCCCTCACAGCGATTCACGGCGTTTCAGGATCGACAGTAGCCGAGCGTTTCGACGAACCGAACACGCGCGCGGGTTGTGAGGCGGCACCCCGCCACACAACCCGTGCGTGCGTCTACACAGCACCGAAAAAAGGCCGTTTGCGTAGCCGCTCGCGAAGCACAAGCCACAGAAACTGGGGATCTCGCACCAGATAGCGCCGCCACAGGCGCCGTGGTTCGCGCACCAAGCGAAACGCCCACTCCATCCCAACCGCACTCACCCATTTTGGTGCGCGCCGCTGCGTTCCGGCCTCAAAATCGATGGCCGCACCCACGGCGAGAAATGATGTCACGTTGGGCATAAGGGCTCGATACTGATCAACCCAGATCTCTTGC
>JANOPS010000222.1:0-2817 GCA_031421995.1 Gemmatimonadaceae bacterium | reverse complement strand
CGATACTTCGGCACCTCGGCGCAGTTCTGGCTGAACTTGCAGACGCGCTATGACCTAGAAGTCGAAAGCGATCGATTAGGTCTGCGTCTCGGTGTCGAGGTCGCCGTCTACGCGGCCGCCAGTTAACGATGCTTGCTGCAGGCGGGCGTGTTCGGAAGCGCGCTGCGCGCGCATCTCGTTGGAGCGCCCGCTGCAGAAGCCAGCGTTGAGGCTGTAGAAAAAGCCTCAACGCACCTCCGGTGAAGGTCCCGCGTCGCGCAAAAACTCCGCGCGAACAGATTCAGCATTGTTGAACAGTGCGTTTCGTCAGGTTCTCGTTGTAATCCTATCAATTGGGACGGCGCGGACGCCGCCCGTGTGGTGATTTACGCGGCGTATCCTGCGTGGGTGAGCTTTTCGATGTTGTGCACCAGACAAAAGAGCAGCCACTGGCCGTTCACTTTCGTGCGGCCGCGCAGCGTGAAGCGATCGAGCCGCTTGTTGTAGCGCACATTGCCAAACACCGGCTCCACGGTGCCAAAGCGTTGCCCGTACTGCTCGCGCCCCTCGGGCGTATCGAGACGCTGCTGCATGCGCATCGTGTGCGTTTCGGTCGCCGCGTCTTCTCGTCCGCGAAAGAACGCGACGTTGCGGACGACCGTGGTCGCGGGAGTACGCAAACACTGGTCGCGCAAAGCACATGGGGCACAGTCCCGCTTCGCGCCCTGAAAGTGTTCCCCGACATACCCGTTCGTGACGTTGCGGGCCCCTCGACGGTTCAGCGACTTTCCAGCGGGACACACACACGTGCGCGCGTCGGCATCATATGTGAAGTCGCTCGGTGCGAACACCGGCAGCGTCTTCTTCACGGTGCCCGACTTGTCATGCAACGGATTCGGCGCGTTGGTGTGGTGCTCGCGGTCGGCGAACCGCTCATCGCGTTTCCGCATATCCGGATCGGCGATGAGCGCCGGTACGTCGAGCGCCGCGAGCGCGGCGAGATTTGCTTCGCTATGGTATCCCGCGTCGGCGGTGATGACCGTCGCGCTCGTGCGCACCGTGGCCAGCGCCTCCACGACGGGGAGCAGCAGTTCCTGTTCGGAGCCCGTCCCATGGGCCTGCGCGTCGACAATGATCTGGTGCTTCGCGTCGACGGCCGCCACACCCGTATAGCCTTGGATCACGCCTTTGTCGGTCGCCATCTTGGCGCTTTCGTTGTCGGTGCGATTGCTCTTGCGCAGACCGCCCGTCGGCCCGTGGCGGTCCTGCGGATTCGCGGCGAGCCACTCCCGCAACTGCCCCGCATCCTGCGTGAGCCGCTTGATCCGCGCCGTGGTCTTGGCCGCGACATCGGGCTCTACGTCGAGCGCATCGGTCTCCCGGTGCCGTTCCAGCATCGTCTTCGCCGCCGCCTCCAGCTTCTCCGCCCGCTGCGTGAAGTCGGCGCGCGTGCCACTCCGATGCTTCGACGCGTTGCTCGGCAACTTCACGCCGTCGATCGCAAACATCTCGCGTCCGATCAAGCCCTGGCCGTCACACACCGCGAGCACCGCCGCAAATACCTTGGCAATGTCCTCGCGCAACGTACTCACGAAGTGCGCAATGGTCGTGAAGTGCGGCGCCGTCATCCCGCACAACGCCATGAACGTCACATGTTCTTGGCAGACGCGCTCGATCGCTCGGCTCCGGACAATCCCTTGCGAGTAGGCGAACAGCACGACCTTGAGCAGCATGGCCGGCGGATACGCGGGCGCGCCCGTCGTGTCGTTGCGGTAGCGGGCGTCGAAGTGCGCGAGGTCGACTTCCTGATCGAGCAGGTAGTTCAGGGCATGCTCGAACGTCCCGGGCAGCAGCTGGCGCGCGAGGTCGACGCTCAGGAACTGCGGGTTGGTATCGACGTATTTGTAGCGGGCCACGGCGGGATCTCGACAGCGAGACGAAACGACACCACATTCGATGCAGAACAAACCCACAGCGTGGCCTCAAGTTCCGTTTCCACATTGCCCGCGTTCGGGACTTATCCTACATCCACGTTAGATCGCTTTGACAGGTTCTTCAACTTCTTGAATATGTCTCGTCAACGATCAATATTCGCCGGTGGCACTGACTACACTGGCGTTCCCCTCGACGACATCGTGGAGCACCTCGTACAGTGGCGAGAGGCAATGGACGCGGATATCGAGTGCCTCGGCAATGTGCGAGTCCGCCTCGCGGCTCTCGCGCCGACCGATCCCGACTCCGTTCGCAACGGTCTCGAGTTCCTTGACTACTTCGTCGATGCTTTTCGACGGTATCGTGGGGATCTCCTTCGACTTGCAGCGGAGCTGCCGAGGGGAGTGTACGACCGTCATGTCGAACTCGCGAAGCAGCTATTCGGGGGCGTCAGGAGTGACGAAGCCCTTTGTGTTAACTTTAAGCAAGATTATCGGCTCTACGCTCTCAACCGCGATGATCCAGTCCAGAGCATTTTCGGTGAGATCTATCAACTGACGCGTACGTCTGTCGTCAACATGAAGGACATCAGCAATGTTGTGCCGCGACTCGCAACGTATGTCACCGTCGAAGGCCCGCCCGCTGATACTTCGAGAGGCACGTCGATAAACATCCTGGAGCTTAAACCGAATGTCTTCGGCGTCGGTGTTAACCTCAATTTCGCGTGGGAGCGATATGGCCTGCCCGCTTGGCGACGAAAATTTGGGAGCAAGTAGCCGTCTCGGCGCTCGATCTAACGGTGCATGAGACTGTGTGAAAACTCCGGCACCTAGCAGGCCGTGGTGACGAATTGTACTTGCTTTGCTCTTCGGCGGCGTGACTCGCGAGAAACTGATCTCGTGAGCG
>JANOPS010000221.1:0-4256 GCA_031421995.1 Gemmatimonadaceae bacterium | reverse complement strand
ATGCTGCCCTCCGCCTTCTTCATATCGCCCAAGCCCGTCTGGCACGCACTCAGCACCACCAGTTCGGCTTTCAGCGTGAGTGCCTGATCATCCATCAACTCGCCGAGCGTGAGCAGGCCGTCGTTGGTGGCATCGGCAGCGAACGCCACATACGAGCGACGCGCGGCCGATGACGTGCCGTATGCCAGGCCGTGTGTGGCGAAGTGAATGAGCGGCGCCGCTTTCATTCGGCGTCGCACACTGGTTTCGGTTGCCGCGCGCCCGGTCAGCGATTGCGTGCCGAGCAACTGCGCGATGGTCTTCGACTCGGCCTCGGCGCCGGGCAGCGGTTGGAGCTGTGCGCGGTTAGTATAGCGGCCGCTGTACACGTACGGCATGGTGGGGTTGCCGACGACGAGGGCCTGCGCCACGACCGTGGTTGCTGCGCGGCGCGGCGGTGCCGGGGCGGGGGCCGCACCCGCGGGGCGTGTGGCGCTCCAAACCCGCTGCGGTGCGGACGGCTTTGGTGTTGGTCGTACGGCCATCGTGCGCGCCCGTCGCTCGGACGCGCGCAACGCGGCGAAGGACGGCGCATAGCGCAACGGATTCCGCATGCCGAGCGTGGTCGACGTGCTCGCGACCGTTCGAGCGGCGGCGTCTGGCGCCACGGCGTCCATGCGGTCTGTGGCCAGCGCGGAAAAGGGCACCAGCCCGATCGAACCGTGCGGCACAATCACGATCGGTGTACCGGCCGGCACCTTGCGGGTGAGATCGACGGGTAGCAGCAGATCGGCGAGTTTTCGCCAGTCGTCGTCAGCGTCCCGCCCGGCGAGGTCGGTCGAGTCGGCGAACGTCGAGAGCTCGTCTGGATCGAGCAGTGCACTCCGCGCGTCTGCTGCTCCAAAGGCGCGACGCGCCGTTCGGACCATCCGATTGAGCTCGAGCTCAGTGATGGCGACTGGCGACTGCAACGCCAGCGTGCCGTCTGGCGTGAGCAACCATGTGAAGAGCGAATCGCCGCTGATCAAGTACGTGAGCGCGGCCACGTGCTGTGTGCGCAACGACGACAACACGCTATCTGATTCCGCGGCAAGATCTGCGCCGACAGTGGGCCGATACTGTGCCAACGCATTCGCCCGGTTGGCCGACTGCATCCGGGTGAGCAGGTCCACCAGCGACTGTGCCCGTCCGCGTTCCACCGCGGCCAGCGATGACGCGGCGCTGCGTGGTTCGCCGACTTCACGGGAGCGCCCCATCCAGGCGCGCGCCCATCCACCAAACAGGTCGACCTGTGCTTCGCCAAACGCCAACTCGTTGTCCTCTCCGCCCGCGCCCCGTCTGGCCAGCTCGACGACTGCCGCAGCGGAATCGTAGTAGGCCGTTGCCTTGGACAGATCGATCGCGCCCGGCGTGACCCGAAACAGCTCGGCCATTTCCGCGAGCGCCACACGAACACCGCGCGCGAAGCCCGCGGACCGCATCATCTCGACCGCCGCGGCATAGTACGTGCGAGCGGAATCGGCTCGACCAGAAGCCGCAAACCCGCGCCCAATTTCGGCCAGTGCACGGCCCATCGTCGGTCGATTCTGAACACGGCGCGCCAAGTCGACGGAGAGGCGTGCATTGGACAGCGAGGAATCCGCTCGACCCGCGTTGGCGAATGCGCGCGCCAGCAGCAGTCGAGTCACCGCTTCGCCGCCCCTCGCCTGCGCCCGGACCTGTATCGCCATCGCGCGCCGAAGCAGAGAGAACGTTGAATCGTCCGCCATCGACTGCAAGCGGATGAATCCGAGATTCGAAAGCGTCGATGATTGCGAACTCGTGACGTTCAATTCCACAAAAACTGCATGCGCTCGCTCGACGTATACTTTCGCTGAGTCTCGTTGTCCTAACTCGTGGTACATCATGCCAATGCTGTTCCACATCGTCGCCCGATCGAATGGCGAATCCATGCCGTTCGCGATCTGTAGCGCGCGTCGCAAATAGACAAACGATGAATCCGCGTGATCGGCGATCGAAAACGCAATCGCCATGCTACGCAGGGCGTTGCTGACCGACGCTCGGTGCCCGTCCTTCTCGCTCATCGCGAGTGCCGATCGATAGCTCACGAGCGCGGAGTCCACCATGCCCAGGTCCTGATAGGCTGCACCCAGTCCCACCATCGCGTTGGATTCAGGCAAATTCTGCTCCGCCGCGCTATAGAGCGCTACGGCCGTTCTCCGGTGCACGAGCGCCGAGTCAAAACGACCAATCGAGCGCTCGACAGCGGCAAGCTCCGTCAGGGCCTCCGCCAGTGCCACGCCGCGCGAGGTGCGCACAAGCTGCGTGAACATGATCAGGCTGGAGTCGACGTCACCTCGTTCCTGATACACATGCCCCATACCATGTTGCGCTGCGACGGCCCACAGCCGCAGGGTGGGCCGCGTGGCCAGAGCACCCGATTGGCGGAAGTACAGCATGGCGCTGTCCAGCTGTTTCTGTTGCAGGAACTGATGTCCCAGTTCGTTGAGTGCACGTGCCCGCCGTACGACTAACACACTGTCGGTACCGACGCTATCGATGGCCTGACGAAACCAGTAGAGGGCGGAGTCATTGTTCTGCCGCAGTCTGTGGGCGCGGCCCAGATCGTTCCAGACGTCCAGCAAGGCCCCCCGTTGTGCCGTGGTTGACGGGAGATTGCGAGCGCGGATCGATTGCTCGAAGGCGCGGTGCACGGCGATGGTCGAGTCTGCGAGCCCCAACTGCGTAAACCAGCTGGCAAGTGCTGCGACCACCCGTTGCTCGTCCAGCCGATTTTTGTCGGCGCGGGCCGTGGACAGGGCGCGGTACAGATAGACGCGCGCAGAGTCCTGCCGACCGAGCAGGTTGAAGGTATACGCCACCGCGAGCGCTGCGGGCAGACGCGTCGGTCGGGCCGTGAGCGCGACGAGTTCGTACGACCGTTTCCACCAGTACAAGGACGAATCGAGATTGAGCGCCAAGTCGGCGCGTCTCCCGTGCCGGTGCCCGGCAAAGGCCCTCGCGATTTCGCTCATGTCGAAATACATCTGCGTCGAGTCACCAACCTGCGTCGACTTCTGAATGGCGCGACGCCGGTACGCAAGCACGGAGTCCTCGCGACCGCGCATGTGCCAGACGTTGGCAATATTGCCGAGCACCCGCGCCTCGAATACGCTGTCGCCCGTGCCGCGCGACAATCTGATGCGGGCGTGAAAATAGTAGAGTGACGAGTCCAGGTTGGCCTCGTTCTTCCCGAACGTGCTGTCCCGGCCGGCGCGCACCATGAGACCGTAGGCGTACTCGCCAGCTGCCTCTCCACGCCGTCGCGCGTCGGATTGGGTTCGAAAAGTCCTCATGGATTCAGCCCAATACGCTGAGATGGAGTCCACGGCGCCGCCGGTAATGAGTAGTTCGGTGGCGACCGTGGCCAGCGCAGTGGCCAGTTCCAGCGAATCGGTCTGCAATTGACGCAGCAGCGGGATACTGCGCCGTGCATTGGCGATCGCAGAGTCGGACTGCCCTTGAATTCCATGGATCTGCGCGATACGCACATAGGACCGCGCCTGACCGCGAAGGTCCGAACGCGACACAAACATGGCCAGCGCCCGCCGTGAAAAGCGCATGCCCCTCAACTCGGCACTGTCGTGCACCGCCGACCCTTCGGCAATCGCCAGTCGCTCGTAGATCACGGCGCTGTCCGGGACGGCGACCTGGGCGCGGGCGACCGACGCGAGCATGAGACTAGCGCTGAGCGCCAAAATTCGTCGGCGCCCTGCACTGCCATTGACCAAGGTCCCGCACGTTGTCATGTCGTCCTCCACTGATCGAAAGCCAGCCCGATCGATGTCCATGTGAGCCACAGAAAAGGCCGGGCGCTTCCGGATACCAGTCTCGCGAATATGATTCCAGCGGGTCGTCCCCGCCAGAAATCGACTCGTCTCCCCGCGCCCGGCGTTGATTTGCTGCAAGTCTATCGAGGCACCATCAAACCGCTGACAAACGCCCGCTGCGGACGCCGCTGGTCGTCCCCTGTCGGGCGCCGCGCGTGCTGAGGCTCCGTACACTCGGAGGCGCCTCACTCACCCGCGACGGCGCGCCGATGAGCGGACCCGCAACCCAGCAGCGCCGCTTGGCCCTCCTCACGGCGATCGCGTGTGCCGGGGATCGCGGCATCTCCCGGGACGTCCTGATGGGGCTGCTCTGGCCCGATGCCAGCCCCGATCGCGCGCGGCACGCGCTGTCGCAGTGGTTGTTCCTGATGCGCCGGGACCTCGGGG
>JANOPS010000220.1:0-29921 GCA_031421995.1 Gemmatimonadaceae bacterium | reverse complement strand
ATCATGCGCGCGCGAACGGCCGCCGCGATGGCCAACGATTCGGCACGCGAAATCACCACCGGCACCTGCAGTCCCGTTTGCGCGTCGTGCTCCGAGCGAAACACGACGACGGTCTCCGGTCGCACGGCATCAGCCGTCGTTTTGCGTGAGGCGACGGTCCCGAGCTGGGCGCGCGGCGAACGATCCCCGCCCGCTGCGGCGTCGCGCGCGCGCAGTGAATCCGCAGACGTGGCGGTGTCTCGCCCGCGGTCACGCACCTGTTGCGCAACCACCATCGTCACAGCAATCGCCGCGATCGCACCCATGGCCTTCGTCCAGTTCCGGCGACGTGGCATTGCTGCCGTACGCACGCTGCTGGGCATGGCGGGCAGTGCCTCAAGGTCTGCAAGTAGCGCCTGAGCCGACTGTGGCCGCTTGGCGGAGTCTTTTTCAAGACAGTGCATGATCAGCGCCGACAAATCCTGCGGGATATCGGCAAACTGGTGCGGCGGCGTTGGGACTTCCGTGAGCTGCGCCGCCATGGTGGCCTGCGGCGACGAGCCGCTGAACGGTGATTTCCCGGTTAACAACTCGTAGGCCAACAAGCCGACCGCGTAGATGTCCACGCGATGATCGGCGGCCGGATCTGCGGCGAGCTGCTCGGGGGCCATATACGCCGGCGTGCCGATCGCCATGCCGGTTGTGGTGCCGCCAACCATCGGGCTGGCGGCGCTGAGCGCTTTCGCCACACCGAAATCCGTCACCAACGCGTGCATGCCCGACGTGAGGATATTGTCGGGCTTGATATCGCGATGCACCACGCCGCGCGAATGCGCGTACGCGAGGGCGTCCACGACATCGTGCAACACACGCACCACATCGCGCGCCGGCATGCGAGCGTGATGCGTGAGCGCGCCACGCAGGGACTGGCCTTCAATAAACGGCATGGAAAACCACAGAATGCCGTCTTGATCGCCCGTCGCCAGCAGCGGGACGATGTGCGGATGCTGCAGCTGCGCCGCCAGTTGGATCTCGCGCTTGAAGCGCTCCACGTTGACGCCCGCCGACAGCTCCGGCGGCAACACCTTGATCACCACGCGCCTATCGAGCGCGCGTTCGGTCGCCAGGAACACACGCGACATGCCACCGCCGCCCAGTTCCCTATCAATCAGGAAGTCGGCATCGAGCGCACGTTGGAGGCGATCTTGGAAAGACACGGGCACAGTTTCGAGAAAGAGAGGGAAACGAAGGCCTGCTGCTTCGACCCAGTATTGGGCCCAAATGTTGCGCCGATGGTCGAAATTACCTAGTAGTTTCTCGCGCGATTCCTTCCAGAAAAGACGCACTTTCACGTAAAGCGTTAATTCACAACGTTTTGCCGGTCGGACGCGTAGTGGGCGCCGGAAATGCAGATTCCCTGCGCTCCGGTTGACCAGACGGGCCCTGCCGAGCTACTTTTCAATTCTGTTCCGTGCCGCGTTTGGCAGTGCCCGCCCTTCGTGCTGGCAGCATGCACACGAAGTTGCGGGCGTTTTGGTGTCTCTGGCCGCCAGTCTCTGGGGCCCGTACGACGCACATCGCCCTCGCGATTCACGTAGAAGTCGGTCCCCGAACACCTACACCCAGCTTAGGCGAATGCCAACGATCAATCAGCTCGTCCGTCGCGCCCGCAAGGACGTGGTGGAGAAATCCAAAGCGCCCGCGTTGAAGAGCAACCCCTTCAAGCGTGGCGTCTGCACCCGCGTCTATACCACGACGCCCAAGAAGCCCAACTCGGCCCTCCGCAAAGTGGCCCGTGTGCGCCTCACCAACCAGCTCGAAGTCACGGCGTATATCCCGGGCGAAGGGCACAATCTGCAAGAGCACTCGATCGTGCTCGTGCGCGGCGGTCGTGTGAAGGACCTTCCGGGCGTTCGCTATCATATCGTTCGCGGCACGCTTGACGCCTCTGGCGTCAATGGCCGCAATCAGAGCCGTTCCAAGTACGGCACCAAGCGGCCCAAGAAGGGCGCCGCGGCTGCTGCAGCCGCGAAGGGAGGGAAGAAGAAATGAGCCGGAGAAAGAGTGCCGTAAAGCGTACCATTCTGCCTGATGCACGCTACGACAGCCAGACCGTTTCGAAGTTCATCAACTCGCTGATGATCCAAGGCAAGAAGTCCACCGCCGAAGGCATCTTCTACAGCGCGATGGACATCGTGGAAGCGAAGACCAGCCAGCCGGGTGTGAGCATTTTCAAGCAAGCGCTCAACAACCTCAAGCCGGTGGTCGAAGTGAAGAGCCGTCGCGTCGGTGGTGCCACGTACCAGGTGCCCGTCGAAGTGCGTCAGGATCGTCGCAACGCGCTCGCCATGCGCTGGCTCATCAACTATTCTCGCGATCGCAACGAGAAGAGCATGCATGAGAAGCTCGCGGCCGAAGTGCTCGCCGCCAGCAAGGGCGAAGGCAACGCGATCAAGAAGAAGGAAGACACGCACCGCATGGCGGAAGCCAACAAGGCGTTCGCACACTATCGCTGGTAGTACCGTCCTGAAGGACCTGGATGGACACAATGCCCCGGAGATTGTCTCCGGGGCATTGTGCGTTCGCAATGGTACCCGGGAGAGTCACGCGCGCCGATGCACATCCGCCCGCGCGTTGGCGCCGTAGCGGTGGTACGCACGGCCGTTCTCGCGCTCACTTCTACATGGTACCAGATCTATGAATCAAGTCGGACGCAATTCTCTGCGGGCGCTCATCGCCCTCTCGTTGCTCAGCCTCGCTGCCGCGTGCCAGGGCGACGTCGGTCCAACGGGTCCCGCCGGACCAACTGGCGCACCGGGCCCCACTGGTGCGACCGGAGGACAGGGGCCCGCCGGCCCGGCCGGCCCAACGGGGCCGACGGGCGCCACTGGGTCGAACAATGGGCGCACCATCTATGCGGTTGACTCGCAGTCCATGCTCCTGGTCTTCGGCGCGCTTCGCCCGGACCTCATCACGCGACGAGCCCAGATCACCGGCCTGCAGAATGGCGAATCGGTTGTCGGCATCGACTTTGGACCGGTGGATGGCCGGCTCTATGCCCTCGGTACCACCAGTCGTCTTTATACCATCGATACGGCCAGCGCCGTCGCTACGGTCGTGAACGCGACCCCGCTCACCACGGCACTCAGCGGCGTATCGTATGGCTTTGACTTCAATCCCGTACCGAATCGGATTCGTGTGCACTCCAACACGGGTCAAAACTTGCGGCTTGTTCCTCGTTTGAACGGAGCGACCGATGGCACGATCGCAGCCACCGATGGCTCACTTACCTACGCGCCGGGTGATGTTGCCGCGGGTATGATCCCCGCGATCGGAGGCACGGCCTATACCAACAGCGTGATCGGCGCGACAACGACGGTGCTGTACGCCATCGATTTCACACGCGACGCGCTCACCATGCTCGCCAATCCGAATGATGGTATCGCCACCACGGTTGGGGCGCTGGGCGTGAACACGACGGGAGATGTCGGTTTTGACATTGCCGGCAACAATGGCACGGCGTACGTCACGCTAACGACCGGCGGTGGATTCGCCGGCTCGACGTTGTATGTGATCAACCTCGTCAACGGCGCGCTCTTCCCCGTGGGTGGTGTCGCCAACGCACAACCGCTTCGCGGGATCGCCATCGCACCGTAAGAGCCACACGGAAACACAGAGGGCGCGCTCCGTTCGAGCGCGCCCTCTGTCCTGGCCAGCGTCGCGATCACCGTGCGAGCTACTTCAGCGTCTCCCCACCATCCGCCGACATGACGGCGCCGTACACCGTCGCTCCTGACCGCAACTGCACGCGTGGCGCGGTGACCGTGGTGCGCTTGTTGGCCACGCCAATCACCGACGCGCCAACGATAATGCTGCTCTCGGAGATCACCGGACCGCTCAACCGCGCACCGTCCTCGATCACAATGCGACCGCGCGCCGACAGCGAACCGATCACCACAGCGCGCGATTTGATGTGCATCGTGCCGTGCGCCTTGATCGATCCTTCAACCCGCGCGCCCTCACTCACAATCACCTTGCCGAGTACGATCAGCGAGCCAGCCACCGAACAGTCGGACGGAATCTCGAGGTCACCTTCCACCCGCCAGTAGCCCGCGGCGAGCGCGAGTGCCTTTGGCGGGACATATGGCGTGTACGCCGAGACAGGAAGGATCGGCGTCTCGAGTGTGCCGCCACCGCCCACGCGCACCATCGGCGCGTCGAGTCGGTCAAACTGCACATCCACCTCCAGCAGGATTTCGCGATCGGAGGTGGCACGTCCTAGCAGCCGCGTCCCGGATGCCGCAGCCAACCGTCCGCTGGCGTGAATCCATCGCAACACGGACGTACCTTCGGCCAACTGCACATCGCGTTGCCCGAGGACTGCACGAAAGCTGCTGTTGGCGCCACCGTGAAACGTGCGACGCGCGAGGCATTCGCGCGTGACATGCAACCCCGCTGGCAGCGGGGTGTCGTCGGCCAGCACGACCACATCGGCGATGGGTACGCGCGATGCCGCGACCGGCGTCATCACGTTGTGCACCACCACGTTGCTCCCGTCGCCCAGCCGCGACGGGACGGACGTCCCGAGCATGCCTTCCGACTTCATGCGTTCCGCAAACGAAGTGGCAAAATACGTGAGCTGCCCGGAATCCTGCCCGACCGCATTCAGCGGCGTCGCATCCTGCGGACGCAGCAACTCCATCAACGCGGGGACAAACGGAATGGCCATCCACGCGAGCGTACCACCAAGCACCAGCAGAAAGGCGACTTCAGGAGACATTGCTTGGT
The DNA here is from genome assembly GCA_031421995.1 of Gemmatimonadaceae bacterium. Lineage (GTDB taxonomy): Bacteria > Gemmatimonadota > Gemmatimonadetes > Gemmatimonadales > Gemmatimonadaceae > Gemmatimonas. Next base: position 25,154 of record JANOPS010000220.1, on the reverse strand, counting down.
CCTCCAGTACCGGGGCGCTTTGTTGCGCGGGTGGTGCGATAGCGTTCGGTCTTTTGCCATTCAACCGGGCGACCGCGTAGCCACGAGGCGCGCGAGAGCGACGCGCGGGCCACCGAGAACGTACTCACGAGGAAGCCCAGCAACAGGAACGGCAACATGCGATTGCGTTCACGCGACCCGTCGAGTCGACTCGCCGTCGCAACCTGAAAAAACGCGGCGAAATTCCCAACCGTGTTGAAGGACGAGATCGCGAGCACGGTGAGTCGTCCCCACTCCGGTGGATACCCGGCGTAGAAGAGCGTAATCGTGCAGATCCATCCCATCAGCAAGACCAGCGGGACAACAAAGACGCCCAGCAGCAACACGCCGTCCAACACTTGCCACCACGGCAACGATCGGCGGTTGCTGATCATGGCCGTGACGTATCGCACCAGAGTTTGATTGTGCCCCTTGGCCCAGCGTTTGATTTGTCGAATGCGGGTGTCCCACGTCTCCGGCACCTCTTCGTAACACTCCGACCGATTCTGATACACCACGTCCCAGCCGTTCATCACCAGACGCACGGTCAGATCGGTGTCTTCGGCCAAGGAGTCAATGCGCCATCCGCCGACTTGCTCCAGCGCGATGCGGCGCACGCCGCCCACCGTGCCGCCGTACTGCGGAATCAATCGCAGATTCATGCGCGCCTGTTGATCCACTTGATACCCACCGGCGCGCTCAAGATCGAGGAGCCGCGTGAGGAGCGACTTGTTGACGTTGAGCGGCACTACGCGACCCATGACCGCGCCCACTTCGGCGTCAAAGAACGGAGCCGTGAGTTGCTTGAGCAGCCGCGGACCCGGTATGTAGTCAGCATCGAACACCATATAGATCTCGCCTTCCACTTCCGACATCGCCTCGGCCAGGGCCGCCGCTTTTCCGGGAATCCCGTCGTCGCGCAGAAACGGGAAGATGCGCTCCGGATACAGCTCGGCGTACTCCTCCATGATCGGCCGCGTGTCATCCTGCGACCGATCGTCGATCGGCACGATGCGCAGCTTATCGGCCGGATAATCGACCGACAATAGCGCGTCGAGCGAGTCCCGGATCACACGTCCTTCGTTGTGCGCCGGTACGAAGACCGTGAGCAGTGGCCAGTCGGCCTGCACGACGTCGACATACGGCTGGCGATGCTTGCCGAACAACCGATTGAGCGTGAAGAAGTAGTGACGCAGCGTGTACACGGCGAGCACCGCGATACAGATCCATAGCCCGATATTCGCGAGCGTGATGATCATAACGCGCGTGAGCCAGTGGGCGGCGTGACGCCGACCGGTCGGTGACTGGTTGGTGGCGTCATACGCGGTGCGCGGTATGGAGCAATGGGCGCGGCCCGATCGCTCGCATCGAGCACGCTATTCGACCGCCAGCTCATGCCCCATCCATACAAGGCGACATAGACGAACACATCCAGCAGCACGCCGAACACCAGGAAGAGGATTGGCATGCTGATGAGTGAGCTGCGATACAGAATCCACGCGTGCACGACGGCCTGGAGCGGAAGAAACAGGGCCAAGTGGACGAGCAGCATGATCACCAACGCCAGCTTCTGCCAGAGCGGAAAGTCGAAAATGAAATAGGTGAAGGCTACCAGCACGGGCGCCAGCAGCAGGATCACCACGCCGCATACGAGCAGCCCAGCCATGTATTGCGAGAGCGCATAGCTGAAGGGCGGTGGGGCAAACGTGAACCACACTTGCGCGGTGAGTTGGATCACGGCTAGCGCGCGGAGGAAGTAGGCAAGCGGCGTGAACCGCCCGCGCAGCAGCATGCCGGCCGCCGCGAGTACGACGGTGACAATCCAACCGGAGCGCAGATCCAGTGCGGTTGGCCAGACGGCATCCGCTGTATAAAACGGAATGGCCACCGATGCGGGGCCAATTTCCACGACACGCGTGGCCACCACACCGGGCAGGCCGAGCGGCGCACGCAGCACGTCGAGGAGCCAGCGCCAGCCATCCATGAGCGGATCAAGCAAGATGAACATCGCAAGCGCGAACATGAGCGGCAGCACGAGGATGTCGATCAGCAAGAACGGTCCCACCTCCAGCCCGATCATCGCACGATGCGGTGCGATGCGACCGCCGCGGAATCCGCGGTCGCGCAGCACATCGGTGCGGCGAGAGGTCCTACCAGTAACGCGCGACACCGAGGGTTACTCCAGAGCGGGTGTAGAACGGATTGTTGTACCAATCAGCTTGCGCACTGAGCGCGAGATGCGACGAGATCTTTTCACGCCAGGCGAGCGACGCTTCCCTGGAGTGGAAGCGAGACAGCGTGATGCCGGTGCGCACGATCTGCCACCCTTCCGAGCCACCGATCACGCGCGCGGAAAAACTGCGACGCGCCGACGGCGTCCAAATGGTGGTGGTGGAGAGGCGATGCGATTGAATGTTGCCGGGCCGGCTGCTGTTGTATCGGCCGCCGACATCAATCACCAGGTTGTGTGGCGCGTACCACGCGACGGATGCGGTGCCGGCCAGGTCTGAGAGCTCTGTGACGGACTTGACGTAGGAAAGTCCGGCCGTCGCCTGCAGGCGGCGCGCGGGCCCAAAGCGCAGGCCGATTGCGCCGTCAACGCGCGCTTTCGGCAGGATTGAAGCACCGCTGCCGACATTGGCACCCAGCAGATGAAAGACGCGTTGCGACCAGTCGTGACGATGTGCGACCCCAAGCTGTGCGCCGGATTCGTTAAAGGCGCGCAGGGCGAGACCGTCGGCGTACCACGTGTCGCGTGCGGATGGACGGACCGCGCGCAGATACGCACCTTGCCAGTTGCCGAACCCGTTGGTCACCGATTGCGCAAAGGCATTTGCTTCGACCCATCCTCCGGCGAGTCCGCCGGCCAGCGGCGCTTGGGCGTCCAGCGCTTGGGGCATCGCCACAGACAGACATGCGCCGACCAGACCGATCGCGGCACAACGCGCGCCGCGTCGCCGCGTCGCGGGGCAGCGCGCAGGCATGTGATTACGCCCCATTGGCCAGCCGTTCCAATGTCGCGTTCACTTGATTGCGGTCCAACCGCCGTGGTCCGCGGCGATCGTTCACGCGCCGTAGCGCGGTGTCCACCACTTCGGCAATACGCATCGCGGCCTGCCCGTCGCCGAAGGGATTGTCGCCCGACGTGCGCTGCGCGTACAGGGCGTCATCGCTGAGCAACGCGGCAGTGCGCGCGAGAATGACCGTCGCATCGGTGCCGACCAGCTCGCCGAAACCGGAGCGCACGCACTCCGGTCGCTCGGTGGTATCGCGGAGAATGAGAATCGGCTTCTTGAATGACGGCACCTCTTCCTGGATGCCACCGGAATCTGAGAGGACGATATACACACGACGCATCACTTCAAGCAGATCCGGGTAGGGCAGCGGTTCGATCAAGTGAATCCGTGCGTGGTCGGCCAGCCGACGGTAGACGACCTCGCGCACCTTCGGGTTCAAGTGCACCGGGAATACGATCTCCACGTCGTGCAACTTGACGATCGACTCGAGCGCATCGCAAATCGCTTCAAGGTGTTCGCCCATCGACTCTCGGCGGTGCACCGTTACGAGGAGCACGCGGCGGGTGGTCCACCCGACGCGATTCAGCGAGGCCGTTTCAAACGCGTCGCGCGGAGCGACCATGCGCAACGCATCGACGACGGTGTTGCCGGTGACAAAAATGTCGCCTTCCGGAATGCCCTCGGAGACGAGATTGTTGCGCGCTTCGTCGGTCGGGGCAAAGTGAATATTGGCCGTGCAGGTCGCGATGCGACGATTCACTTCCTCGGGGAACGGGCTGCTGAGGTCGAACGAGCGCAGGCCGGCTTCGATGTGACCGATGGGGATGCCTTGGTAGAAAGCGGCCAGCGCGGCGGCGGTGACGGTGGACGTGTCCCCCTGCACGAGCAGGAAGTGCGGCTCTCGCTCCATGAAGCACTCGGTCAGCGCTTGGAAGGCGCGCGACGTGAAGACGCCGAGGTTCTGACCGTTTTGCATAAGCCCAAGGTCGACATCCGGTGTGATGCCAAAGACGTCGAGGGCTTGCTTGAGCATCTCGCGATGTTGTGTCGTGGCGACGACGAGTGGCTCGAGATGCGGATGCGAGTGCATGGCCGCGATGACCGGCGCCATTTTGATGGCTTCGGGTCGTGTGCCGATAACGAGGCACACGCGATGTCGATCGAGGGGAGGCATGCGAGGGGTGATGAGGACGCACAGGGTCCGTGGTCACACGGCAGCGATCCGCATAAGAAAATCGAGCGGCCCCCATCCAGATAGGGGCCGCTCGAAAATTTCACCAAATGTCTTCCGCCTACGATGTCATCGCGGACTCAACCCGTGCGGACCACGTGTGATCAGGCCGCTGAAGCCGATCGCCGCCGACGCGCCACTGCTCCCACGGCGAGGAGACCGACCGCCATCAGCGCATACGTGGACGGCTCTGGAACGGTGGTCCCGGGGATGAAGTCGAAGTTGGCATCAAGGGCCAGGCTGTTGTCGCCGGTGAAGCCCATTCGGACGTTATCCACGAACCCTTCGTACGGGAGTGGCCACTGGCTCCCTACGCCGACCGCGATGCCGATGATGCGCGCTTCGGCCGTGGCGAGGCAGCCTCCGGTTCCCAGCAGCTGACTGATCGCGCTCCCCGGGATACCACCCTGCCAGAACGTGAAGTTGTTGTTCTCGCAGTTGGTCCCGACAAAGATGTTGTCGGCACCTGGTGCGGTAGGCGGTCGATTGAACCAGAAGTTCCCGTTCTGCATGTTGGCGGTTTCCACCCACCGATTTAGCGGCGTGGGTGCTCCGTTGAGTGCTTCTCCCGCGGCGCTGTTGTAATAGCCTTCCCAGATCAACTCGCTTCTGTTCATGTTCCTGTCTTCCAGGACCAATCGCATGACGGGCGTCTTGTACGGCCAATCGATGGAGGGGTTGGTCGACATCGAGTTCGCGTTCCCAGTGCGGAACCAATCGAACGAGAGGCGATTGAGGTTGGCGAGGGTCCCGAATCCACTCGGCGACTGTGCGTATCGGTAGTAGAAGCCCCAGTCGGGGTACTGGCCGTTGTTTGCCCGCTGACCGGTGAGGGAGAGCTGAAGCGATCCCGTTCCGTAGCCGCCAAACCCGGTGCGCGGGTTGACGGTAGTGACCTGCGCCGTGGCGCCAGACTGGATATCTGGGGTCCAATTTGTCGGATTGCCCGTCTGCACAACGCCGTTCGGACCGACTACCTGTCCTGGCTGCGCGGTCGCCGCAAGCGGAAGGAGTACGGCGAGAATTGGAAGAACGCGGAACCTACGCATAGTCTGCCTCATGTTCTGTTAATGCGACCACCCGTGAGATCGTGGGTGAGTGCTTCACTTGATGATACACCGGGTTCATGCATATGGCGTACCAACGGCGGACTCAAGCATAGCGGAGGCGTCGGGTGAGACGGGCCCTTAGGTCAGCACCATCGTGGTAAGTATCTGTGGAATAACATCTTACTACATTGTTTGATGTGGCTATGTGGTGATCGTGGCGTTTTCATGCGGTCCAATGACGAACTCATCCCCTTTAGCGCTGGTGGCACATCTCGGCGGGGAATGCCGAGTCCGCGCGACGGTCTGTGGCGCGTTGGCATCACTGTATGGCTTTGGCGGCAGAGCGATCAGCGGCGTGTCGACGCGTCGGTGCTTGAAACGCGCTGCTGTGCGATGCAGAAGGCCGTTGACTTCGGCTCTCCGCCTAGGCAGATTAGCAGTCTACCAGGAAACGGCCTGCGTTCCTCAGCCTGTTACCCGGCGGTGTCTGGCATCTCGGTGCACTTGCGCTGGCAGTGGTTCAGCAGTGGTTCAGCAGTTTTGTCGGCGATCTGCGGCCGACACCTATGGGCCGGCCTTCGGGTCGGGGAGTGCTCAGTGTGGTGATGGCGCGAGAGGCGTTTTTGCGCGATTCACCCTCAGGCGCGTTTGTTCCGGTTCCGGCGTCTGTGACGCACAGGAACTCCCGAAAAGCAACGCAGCCAATTTGACGTCAGCGAGGTGAAGGGCTTCGAGTCCCTTCATGAGCTGGCGCGCTTGGGTCCCCACTCGCGCATCGGTGGCGGGTGCACCCGGCGGCAGCGGATGGATACCGGCTCTGCACACGCAGAGTGGCTGGTCCAGCCGTTTTTTTGCTGGTGTCGGTTGAGTTTTTCGCTCTTTCCGTTGGTGTTCCCCTTCGCTGTTCTTTGCTTTACCACACTTCGTCAACACTTGGCGCCGCGCAAGCGGGAGCCGCCTGAAGACTATGCCTCGTTTGACCCCGCTTGAGTTCTATCGCAACATCGGCATCATGGCCCACATCGATGCTGGCAAGACCACGACCACTGAGCGTGTGCTCTACTATACAGGTAAGAGCCACAAGATTGGTGAAGTGCACGATGGCGCCGCCACCATGGACTGGATGGAGCAGGAACAAGAGCGCGGCATTACGATCACGTCGGCCGCGACGACCTGCTTCTGGCAGCGCCACGGCCAGAGCGACAGCAAGGGCGATGGACCGGAGTACCGGATCAACATCATTGACACGCCGGGACACGTCGACTTTACGGTTGAAGTGGAGCGCTCACTGCGCGTCCTCGACGGTGCGGTGACGCTACTGGATTCCGTGGCCGGTGTGGAGCCGCAGACCGAGACGGTGTGGCGTCAGGCCGACCGGTACGGCGTGCCGCGCATGATTTTCGCCAACAAGATGGACCGCGTCGGCGCGAACTTCGAGCGCTGTGTGGCCATGATCCACGACCGCTTGAGCAAGAGCGCGCAGCCGCTGCAACTGCCGGTGGGTTCGGGCGAGTTGTTCACGGGCCACATCGACGTGATCGAACGCAAACAGTACATCTTCGACGACTCGACCAACGGCAAGAAGTTCGCCGTGATGGACGTGCCGTCGGAGTTCCACGATGCGGTCGAAGAGGCGCGGCACAAGCTGATTGACACGGTTGTCGAGTACGACGAAGCGTTGATGGAGAAGTACTTGGCTGGTGAGGAGCTGTCGATCGCCGAGATCCGCAGCGCCATTCGGACGGCCACCTGTGCGGGCAAGTTCATCCCGATTCTCTGCGGCGCCTCATTCAAGAACAAAGGCGTGCAGGCATTGCTCGATGCGGTGATCGATTTCATGCCCGCGCCGGTCGACGTGCCTGCCATCAAGGGGCACTTGCCACACCACGATGAAACGTTTGTCGAAGCGCCGATCACCGACGAAGCGCCATTTGCCGCGCTGGCGTTCAAGATCGCGACCGATCCGTTCGTCGGAAAGCTGACGTTCTTCCGCGTCTACTCAGGCGTGTTGGCGTCGGGCAGCTATGTCTACAACAGCACCAAGGACAAGCGCGAGCGTGTCGGGCGTCTGCTGCAGATGCACGCCAACAAGCGGGAAGAGATCGAAGAAGTGCGCGCCGGCGACATCGCCGCGGCGATCGGTCTGAAGGACACGCGCACGGGCGACACGCTCTGCACGGAAGACAATCCGATCATCCTCGAGGCGATGAAGTTCCCGGCGCCGGTTATCGACGTCGCGATTGAGCCGAAGACGAAGGCCGACCAGGACAAGCTGGCGATTGCGTTGCAGAAGTTGTCGGAAGAAGATCCGACGTTCCGCGTGCGCTCCGACCCAGAAACGGGTCAGACGATCATTGCCGGTATGGGTGAGCTCCACCTAGAGATCATCGTCGACCGTATGATGCGCGAGTTCAAGGTTGATGCGAATGTGGGTCGTCCGCAGGTGGCCTATCGCGAAACGATCAAGAAGCGCGTCGAGAAAATCGAAGGCAAGTTCATTCGGCAGTCCGGTGGTAAGGGTCAGTACGGCCACGTGGTCATCAACATGGAGCCCAGCGAGCAGGGACAGGGCTTTGTGTTCGAGGACAAGGTGGTTGGCGGTGTGATCCCGCGCGAGTTCATCGGACCGACGGAAGCAGGTATCAAGGAAGCGCTGGAAACCGGTGTGTTGGCCGGCTACCCGGTGGTAGACGTCAAGGTGCAGCTCATTTACGGCTCGTACCATGACGTCGACTCCTCCGAAATGGCGTTCAAGATTGCTGGCTCAATGGCGTTCAAGGAGGCGGCCCGTCAGGCCAATCCTTGCTTGCTCGAGCCGGTGATGAAGGTCGAGGTCGTGAGCCCGGAAGCGTACATGGGTGACGTCCTCGGCGATCTCTCCTCGCGGCGCGGCAAGATCGGTGGCATGATGCAGCGTGGGGAAGCGCAGGTAATCTCGGCGACGGTGCCGCTCGGCGAGATGTTCGGTTACTCGACCAAACTGCGCAGCATGTCGCAGGGTCGGGCGGTCTACTCGATGGAGTTTTCGCACTATGAAGAAGTGCCGAAGTCGAAGGCCGAAGAGATCATTTCCAAGGTGAAGGCGTAAGCCTCACCCACTCATTCACTACCCAACACCAGAATCGAACCATGGGCAAGGCAAAGTTCGAGCGGAACAAGCCGCACGTGAACGTGGGAACGATCGGCCACGTCGACCACGGCAAAACGACGACGACGGCTGCTCTCACGAAGATCTCGGCGGAGAAGGGCTACGGCACCAAGTACATCGCGTACGACGAAGTCGCCAAGGCGTCTGAGTCGCAAGGTCGCCGTGACTCCACGAAGATCATGACGATCGCAACATCGCACGTTGAGTACGAGACGGAAAACCGTCACTACGCACACGTGGACTGCCCAGGCCACGCCGACTACGTGAAGAACATGATCACGGGTGCGGCGCAGATGGACGGTGCCATTCTCGTGGTGTCGGCCGTGGACGGCCCGATGCCGCAGACGCGCGAGCACATCCTCCTGGCGCGCCAGGTCAACGTGCCTTCGGTGCTTGTGTTCCTCAACAAGTGCGACCTCGTTGAAGACGAAGAGTTGCTCGACCTGGTCGAGCTCGAAGTCCGCGAGTTGCTGTCGAAGTATAACTACCCGGGCGACGACGCCCCGGTGATCCGTGGATCGGCGATCAACGCGATCAACGGCGATCCGAAGTGGGTGGCGGAGTTCATGAAGCTGTACGAGGCCCTGGACAGCTACATCCCAGAGCCGATGCGTGAAATCGACAAGCCGTTCCTGCTCCCTGTCGAGGATGTGTTCTCGATCACGGGTCGCGGTACGGTGGCCACGGGACGTATCGAGCGCGGCATTGTGAAGGTCGGCGAAGAAGTGCAGGTCGTCGGCTACAATTCCGAGAAGAAGACGATCGTCACGGGCGTCGAGATGTTCCGCAAGCTGCTCGACGAAGGACGCGCTGGCGACAACGTCGGTCTGCTCCTCCGCGGCATCGATAAGAACGACATCGAGCGCGGCATGTGCTTGGCCAAGCCGAACTCGATCAAGCCGCACACGAAGTTCCTGTCGGAAGTGTACGTCCTGAAGAAAGAAGAGGGTGGCCGTCATACGCCGTTCTTCAAGGGCTACCGTCCGCAGTTCTACTTCCGCACGACGGACGTGACGGGCACGATCGAGCTCCCGGAAGGGATGGAGATGGTGATGCCGGGCGACAACGTGCAGATGACGATCGAACTGATCATCCCGATCGCAATGGAAGAGGCGTTGCGCTTCGCCATTCGTGAGGGTGGCCGTACGGTCGGCGCCGGTGTCGTGACGAAGATCCTTGTCTGACGATAGCTATGCCGCGCGTCGCTCGTCGGCGCGCGGCATGGTCGTTCCTTTTCCGAGAGTATCCTGATGGCTGGTCGTATCCGCATTCGCCTAAAAGCTTTTGACCACGCCGTGATCGATCAGGCGTCGGCAGACATTGTGCGCACCGCCGAAAAGACGGGCGCGCAGGTGTCGGGTCCGATTCCTCTTCCGACGAAGACGCAGCGCTGGACCGTGCTGCGCTCGCCGCACGTGGACAAGAAGTCGCGCGAACAGTTTGAACTGAAGACGCACAAGCGCTTGATCGACATCCTCGACTCGCGCGCCGGCACGGTAGACGCGCTGACGAAGCTCGACTTGCCGGCTGGTGTCGACGTAGAGATTAAGGTCGAGTAATTACGAAGGCGTAGGGAGTGCGCGGCACTTCATACTCTCTACTGGCAATACCCGCGGCGTTCGCACTCGGCGAGCGCCTCGACAGTCCAACGGTGCGACGACAGTCGCCCGCGACTCGTACGGAGACAGGGAATTCATGATCGGCATTATCGGCAAAAAGCTGGGGATGACCCAGCTCTTCAACGAGCTGGGGCAGCAGGTGCCCTGTACCGTGGTGGAGGCCACCCCCAATCCAATCACGAAAGTGATGACGACTGCGGCGGTTGGTTTCTCAGCGGTCGAGCTCGGATACGGCGCGCAGCGCGTCGCACGCGAGAATAAGAAGGGCGAGCACACACCGCGCGGACGTCGCGCGTCGAAGGCTGAAGTCGGACACGCGAAGAAGGCGGGCCTTGATGCGCCGCCGGCCGTGCTCCGCAGTTTCCGTCTCGACGACGCCCCAGGCAAGAATCCTGAGGTCCCGGCGTACGCGGTGGGTGATATCATCAAGGTCGACATCTTCACGCCGGGCGAACGCGTGAAAGTGGAAGGCACGACCAAGGGTCGTGGGTTCCAGGGTGTCGTCAAGCGCCATGGCTTCCATGGCGGACCGAACACGCACGGTAACACGAAGCACCGCAAGCCCGGCTCCATCGGCGCGGGTACCGATCCGTCGCGTGTCATCAAGGGCAAAAAGATGCCCGGCCAGTACGGCAACGTTCGTCATACGTCGCTCAGCATTCGCGTTGAGAAGATCGATGCGGAACGCAATCTCATTTACCTGCGCGGCAGCGTGGCGGGGCCGACCAACGGCATCGTCTTCGTGCGGAAGCAGGGCTGAACATGACCGAAGAAACCACAACCTTTCAAGCGCCTGTGTTCTCGGCGCTGGGCAAGCAGAGCGGTACGCGCACGCTGCCCGAAGAGACGTTTGACGGCATCGTCAACGTGCCGGTCATGCACCAGGCGGTGAAGGCGTTCCTCGCCAATCGTCGTCAGGGCACGGCCAAGACGAAGACGCGCGGCGAAGTCACTGGTGGTAACCAGAAGCCGTGGAAGCAGAAGGGCACCGGTCGTGCACGGCAGGGCTCCACGCGCGCGCCGAACTGGCCGGGCGGTGGTACCGTGTTTGGTCCGATTCCCCGCAAGTACACGCAGACGGTGCCGAAGCAGGTTCGTGCCCTGGCGCGCAAAAGCGCGATGAATGCACGGGCCCGCGAGAACGCGGTGCTGGTCGTGGACTCGCTCAACTACAGCGCGCCGAAGACCAAGTCGATTCTGGCGCTCTTCGAGAAGCTGGGCGTGACCGGCAAGAAGGTGCTGCTCCTGACCGACGGCGTGAAGCCGAACGTGTATTTGAGCGCGCGCAACCTGGACCGCGCCCACGTGATGCCGTTTACCGACGTCAACACGTACCACATTCTCTGGTCGGACGTTGTCGTGATCGAATCGGCGGCGTTGACTCAGACATCGACGGAGGCGTAAGCGATGTCCACTCTTCATCGCACGATCATGCGCCCGATCATTACGGAGCGCTCGTCAGCGGCCTATCAGGATCGCGGCGAATACACGTTCGAGGTGGCGCCTGACGCCACCAAGTACACGATCAAAGAGGCGATCGAACGTCTCTTCGGTGTGAAGGTGACCGGTGTTTGGACTTCGAACGCGCGCGGCAAGGCACGTCGAGTCGGCCAGTCTATCGGACGCCGTCCACATACCAAGAAGGCAATTGTGACGCTGCGTGACGGCGACTCGATTGCGATCTTCGAGGGCTGAGTCGCATGGGAATTCGTCAGTTCAAGCCAGTCACCAAGGCGTCGCGTTTTCGGTCGGTGTCGGATTTCGCCGAGATCACGCGCACCACGCCTGAGAAGTCGTTGGTCGAGCCCATCAAGAAGTCGGGTGGCCGCGACAACCACGGCCACATCTCGATGCGTCGCATCGGTGGTGGGCATAAGCGCATGTATCGTCTGATTGATTTCAAGCGGAACAAGCACGGCATGCCGGCGACCGTCAAGGAAATCGAGTACGATCCGAATCGCTCGGCGCGCATCGCGTTGGTCGAGTACACCGACGGCGAGAAGCGCTACATCCTGCATCCGAAGGGACTCAAGCAGGGCGACACGATCGTCTCCGGTCCGGGCGCCGATGTGCGTTTGGGCAATGCGATGCCGCTCAAGGAAGTGCCGCTGGGTACGTCGGTGCACAACATCGAGCTCAAGATTGGCAAGGGTGGCCAGATGGCGCGTTCCGCCGGCACCTTCGCGCAAGTGGTGGCGAAGGAGGGCGACTACGTCACGCTCAAGTTGGCGAGCACGGAAATGCGTCTGATCCATGGCAACTGCATCGCCACGATCGGTGAAGTCGGCAACTCGGAGCATGAGTTGCAGTCGCACGGCAAGGCGGGCAAGAGCCGGTGGTTGGGCAAGCGTCCGAAGGTGCGTGGTGAAGTCATGAACCCGGTCGATCACCCGCACGGTGGTCGGACGCGCGGTGGACGGAATGTGGTGAGCCCGTGGGGCAAGCCAGAGGGCGTCAAGACGCGCAACAAGAAGAAGGCGTCGACGCGTCTGATTGTCCGCGGCCGCAAGCGCGGCAAAGCCACCCAATAGCCGCTAGCGAGAACCGAGAACCGATATGTCACGAAGCATTAAGAAGGGCCCGTTCATCGCTGAGCGCCTTATGACGAAGGTGATCGCCATGAACGGACGCAACGAGAAGAAGGTCGTCAAGACGTGGTCGCGTGCCAGCACGATTTTTCCGGAGTTCGTCGGGCATACGTTCGCCGTGCATAACGGCAACAAGTTCATCCCGGTGTACGTGACGGAAAACATGGTTGGTCACAAGCTGGGTGAATTCTCGCCGACGCGCTTGTTCCGTGGTCACGCGGGGCAGAAAGCGGCCGACAAGAAGGGCTCAGGCGTGCCGAAGGGAGGCAAGTAAGCCATGTCGAACAATCCGAAGGGCTTGGGCAAGACGGGGATTGAGGCGCGTGCGATTCAGCGTACCACGCGTCAGTCGCCATACAAGATGCGCTTGGTCATTGACCAGATCCGCGGCCAGCGGGTGAACGATGCGCTCGCGTTGCTGCGCTTCAGCAAGAAGCACGCGGCCGAGCAGATCGAGAAGACGTTGTTGAGCGCGGTCTCGAACATACAGCAGGCGGCCCGGGCCGCGAACACGTCGGTGGATGAGGATGCGTTGGTGATCAAGAAGGCTATCGTGAACGAGGGTCAGAAGCTGAAGCGTTGGACGCCGGCGGCCATGGGTCGTGCGACACCGATGTTGAAGCGGACGAGCCATGTGGAGATCATCGTGGCGGAGGCGGTGCGCTAATGGGACAGAAAACAAATCCGATCGGGTTCCGCCTTGGTGTCACGAAGAACTGGCGGTCGACCTGGTACGCGAAGAAGGACATGCCGGCGCTGCTCAAGGAAGACGCGCTGCTGCGGAAGTATCTCAAGGCACGTCTTGAGAACGCGGCCATTTCCGATGTGCGCATCGAGCGCAAGCCGGGGAAGGTGGTGGTCACGGTGCACACAGGACGCCCGGGCGTGGTGATCGGGAAGAAGGGTGCGGAAGTCGACAAGTTGCGTGACGAGCTGGCACAGCTCACGGGCAAGGAAGTCGGCATCAACGTGGAAGAGATCAAGCGACCGGAAGTTGAGGCGCAGCTCGTTGCCGACAACATTTGTGCGCAGCTCTCGCAGCGTATCTCGTTCCGTCGTGCGATGAAGCGTGCCGTGCAGAGCGCGATGCGGATGGGTGCGCTCGGTATCAAGGTCAAGGCGGGTGGTCGTTTGGGCGGCGCCGAAATCGCGCGCGTCGAGGGCTACCACGAAGGTCGTGTGCCTCTGCACACGTTGCGCGCGGACATCGATTACGCGACGAGCACGGCGAAGACCACCTACGGCACCATTGGTGTGAAGGTGTGGATCTTCAAGGGCGAAATCGTGGAAGATCGTCGCGGCAAGACCTACTCGACCGGCGCCTGAGGAGACTAGAGAGATGCTGAGTCCGAAGCGGGTCAAATTCCGCAAGATGTTTAAGGGTCGCATGACTGGGCTCGCGCACCGCGGCGCCGAATTGTCCTTTGGGACGTTTGGGTTGCAAGCGCTGGAGCCAGGTTGGGTGACGAGCCGTCAGATCGAAGCGTGCCGTGTGGCGATGACGCGGCACATCAAGCGTGGCGGTAAGGTGTGGATCCGGATTTTCCCGGACAAGCCGATCACGAAGAAGCCAGCCGAAACACGCATGGGTAAGGGCAAGGGAGCGCCCGAGATGTGGGTGGCGGTGGTGAAGCCGGGTCGGGTGATGTTTGAAATCGAAGGCGTGACCAAGGAACTCGCGGAGAAGGCGATGGGACTTGCGGCCGCCAAGTTGGGTTTGAAGACCAAGTTTGTCGCACGCGAGGAGGCGGTGACCCATGAAGGCTGATGAAATCCGCAGTCTCGATGCGAAGGAGTTGACGGCGCGCATCGCAGAGTTGGAGGAGGAGCGTTTCCGTCTCAAGTTCCGCAGCGCGTCAGAAGCGCTGGAAGAGCCGTTGCGCCTGCGGAGCATCCGCAAGGACATCGCGCGGCTGCAGACGGTACGTCGCGAGCGTGCGCTCGGACTGTCGCGTGGAACGGCGGCGGCTGCGAAGGCGCCTGCGAAGAAGGCGGCCGCCAAGAAGGCGGCTCCGAAGAAGGCCACCAAGGCCAGCGGCCGCTAACCGGAGGACCGAGTCAACATGGCAGACACACAGAACGCGACGAACGCCTCGCACAATGGCGCTGCGCTCGATCGGACCGCACGCAAGATGCGTATCGGGCTGGTTACGAGCGATAAGATGGACAAGACGGTGGTAGTGCGTATCGACCGACGCATGCCGCATCCGCAGTATGGGAAGATGGTGACGCGAACGCGTCGCCTCAAAGCGCACGACGAGGAGAACTCGGCGAAGGTGGGCGACACCGTGCGTATCATGGAGACCCGGCCGCTGTCAAAGGACAAGCGGTGGCGCGTGGTCGAGATTGTCGAGCGCGCGCGCTAAGGGAACTGAGCCATGATCCAGCAGGAATCCATCGTGAAGGTTGCGGACAACAGTGGTGCCAAGCGCGCCCTGGTGATCCGTGTGTTGGGCGGCACGCGCCGCCGTTACGCGGGTCTTGGCGACAAGGTCATCGTGGCGGTGAAGGACGCCTTGCCGAACGGCACCGTGAAGAAGTCTGACGTCGCGAAGGCCGTGGTGGTGCGCACGGTGAAGGAAACGCGGCGCAAGGACGGCAGCTATATCCGTTTCGACGAGAACGCCGTCGTGATCATCAACGACAATGGCGAGCCGAAGGCGACGCGTATCTTTGGTCCCGTGGCGCGCGAGCTCCGCGAGAAGCGGTACATGAAGATCGTGTCACTGGCGCCTGAGGTGCTCTAAGATGCGGAAGAACGTGTATTACAAGACGGATCGCGGACAGCGACTCGGCGCGGGGCGTCATGCGCTCAAGGCGTCGCGCGAAGTGATCCATGTGACGAAGGGTGATACCGTGCGCGTGATGCGCGGCGACGACAAGGGGAAAGAGGGCAAGGTGCTCATGGTGTACCCCAAGACGGGCCGTATCAAGGTGGACGGTATCAATATCGTGAAGAAGCACCGCAAGGCGCGTCGACCGGAAGAGACCAGCGGCATCATCGAGATGGCCGCACCCTTTCATGCGTCGAACGTCATGCTGCTCGATTCCAAGTCCGGCAAGCCGACGCGTGTTCGCACGCGCATCGACAAAGACGGGACGAAGGAGCGGGTCGGCGTGAAGAGCGGTGAAGTGATCTCCCGCGCACGCTGAGTCGAGGAACCGAGACGATGGCAACCAAAGACAACAAGGCTGGCGGCAAGGCCGGCGGCAAGACGGGCGGCAAGAATGCGCCTGGCACGAAGGGCGGCGCTGCGAAGGGCGGTGCCAAGGCTGGCGCGGGCGCTTCGAAGAGCAAGGGAGGCAAGGCCGCGGGCCAGCCTCGTCAGGCGGTCGACTTCACCAAGCGTGAGCACGCGGGCGACGGGTTAACCATTGCCGCGCCGCGTCTCAAGGCCTACTTCGAGATCACGGTGCGTGCGAACTTGGCGAAGCAGTTTGGCTTCACCAACGGGCACGAGATTCCGACGCTCGAGAAAATCGTGATCAACTGCGGTGTTGGCGAAGCGGCCAAGCAGCCCAAGCTGCTGGACGTGGTCGTCGAGGAGTTGGCGCTGATCACCGGCCAGAAGCCGGTTCGTCGCAAGGCGAAGAAGGCGATCTCGAACTTCGGGCTGCGTGAAGGCCAGGAGATCGGGGCGTCGGTGACGCTGCGCGCGGCCAGAATGTGGGAGTTCCTCGATCGCTTCGTGACGGTGGCGTGCCCGCGTATCCGCGACTTCCGCGGGTTGGGCACGAAGTCGTTCGACGGCCGTGGCAACTACACGCTCGGCATCAAGGAGCAGATGATCTTCCCGGAGATCAACTACGATATGGTCGAGTCGATCCACGGCATGGACATTACCTTTGTGACGACGGCCAAGAAGGATGAGCATGCGTTCGCGCTGCTGCATCAGCTGGGCATGCCGTTTCGTGGTGATGATAAGCCTGTCACGCCGAAGGCGCCGCAGCCCGCTGCAGTCGCCGCCGCCTAACTTACGATACCGGACTATTCATGGCGAAGACGAGTAAGCTGGCACGCAACGCCCAGCGCAAAGTATTGGTGGCGCGTCATGCGCCGAAGCGCGCCGCGTTGAAGGCCATCATCCAGAATCCGAAGAGCACGCAGGAAGCGAAGCTTGAAGCGGTCAACGCGTTGCACAGAATGCCGCGTGACTCTTCGGCGACGCGGGTGCGCAACCGTTGCAACATGAGCGGCCGCCCTCGCGGGTTCCTCCGTCACTTCGGGTTAAGCAGGATCGCGTTGCGCGATATGGCGCTGAACGGGTTTATCCCGGGCGTTCGCAAGGCGAGTTGGTAGTTTCCCGAGTTTTTCCTTTTCACTTCCTACAGGTCCGCCATGAGCGGATACCATAGGAGAACCTAGAGAGCATGAGTCTCAACGACCCTATTGCCGATATGCTGACGCGGCTGCGCAATGCGTGCGCGTCCAAGCACCGCCGCGTCGACATGCCGGTTTCGAACATGAAGATCGAAATTGCGCGCATCCTGAAGGAGAGCCATTTCATTCAGGACTATCGCACCGTGGAACTCGAGGACGGCAAGCACGTCCTTCGTGTCATTCTCAAGTACGCGCACGGTGGCCAGTCGGTCATCCGTGAAGCGAAGCGCATTTCGACGCCCGGCCTGCGGAAGTACGTGGGCGTGTCGGAGATTCCGCGTGTGCGCAACGGACTCGGCATGGCGATCCTGAGTACGTCCAGGGGTGTCATGTCGTGCAAGACGGCGCGCGCCTCGAAGACCGGGGGCGAATTGCTCGCCCTCGTCTGGTAAGGGGGCTCTATGTCGCGTATTGGCAAGCGTCCGATTCCGGTGCCCGCGGGTGTTACGGTGGCGATTGATGGCAGCACGCTGAAGGTCAAAGGCCCGAAGGGTGAGTTGGTGCGCTCCCTGCCGGCCGACATGATCGTGTCACAGGAAGGGGCTGAGCTGTTGGTGAAGCGCCCGTCTGACGAGGAGCGTCACAAGGCGTTGCACGGCCTGACGCGCACGCTCGTGGCGAACATGGTCGAGGGGGTCACGAAGGGCTTTCAGAAGACGCTGGAGATCATGGGCGTTGGGTACAAGGCCGAGATGAAGCCGTACGGCGCGCTGCTGTCGCTGGGCTTTTCGCACCAGATCGAGTACAAGGCGCCGGAAGGCGTGAAGATCAGTGCTGCGAATCCCACGACGGTGGTGATTGATGGGATGAGCAAGGAGTTGGTGGGACAGGTTGCGGCCGAGATCCGTAGCTTCCGCAAGCCGGAGCCGTACAAGGGCAAGGGCGTCAAGTACCAAGGCGAAGTCGTCCGGCGTAAGGCCGGTAAGGCAGGAGGCAAGTAATGGCCAAGATCGCGATCCCGCGTACGGATGCAGAGCGGCGGAAGCGCCGTCACCTGCGCGTGCGCAAGGCAGTGAACGGAACCCCGGAGCGTCCGCGTCTCGTGGTGTTCCGCTCGGTGAAGCACATCTACGCCCAGATTGTCGACGATGTCGCGCAGCGCACGCTGCTGACCGTTGGCGACGAAGGGATGAACGGCACGAAGTCGGAGCGCGCGCTGGCAGTCGGCAAGGCAGTTGCCGAAAAGGCGAAGGCGGCTGGCATCGCAAAGGTCGTGTTCGACCGTGCCGGTTACCAGTATCACGGCCGCGTCAAGGCCGTGGCAGATGGCGCCCGAGAGGGCGGCCTGGAGTTCTGATCATGGCAAACGCAGCGGGAACTGGTGGCGCGCCGGGTGGCAGCGCACGGAGTGGTGGTGGCCCAGCGGGGCGCGGTCGCGGCGCCCCAGGTGGCGGTCGTGGCGGTCCGGGTGGTGGACGTGGCGGCCCTGGCGGCGGACGCGGCGGCCCGGGTGGTCCGGGCGGCGGCGCTGGTCGTGGCCGTGGTCCTGGTGGTGAAGGTGGCGCGCCGGGTGGTGGACGCGATGGCCGTGGTGGGCGTGACGGCGGACGCGGACCGGCGCAGGAGCGTGAGCAGAGCGATCTCGTAGAAAACGTGATCGCGATCAATCGTGTCGCCAAGGTGGTGAAGGGTGGTCGTCGCTTCTCGTTCAACGCGCTCGTCGCGGTGGGCGATGGGCAGGGCAAGGTTGGCTTTGCCACCGGTAAGGCGAACGAAGTGTCGGAGGCGGTCCGCAAGGCTGTGGACGCTGCGCGTCGCAACATGGTGTCGGTGCCGCTGACCGGTTCAACGATCCCACACGAAGTCGTGGGCAAGCATGGTGCTGGCAAGGTGTTGATGAAGCCGGCCGCGCCTGGTGCTGGTGTGATCGCGGGCGGTGCCGTGCGCGCCGTGCTCGAGTGCGCCGGTATTCATGACATCCTGACCAAGTCGCTGGGGTCAACGAATCCGCACAACATGGTGTTGGCGGCGTTGGATGGCCTGATGCACCTCATCACCGTCGAGCAGGCGGCGAAGGAACGTGGGATCGAAGTCTCGGAAATCGGGTATCGCTCACGGGCGAAGTCGCGCACCGAAGCGCACGATACTCGGAAGGCTGCCGTGGTTGGCGCCTCTCCTGTGGCAGCGCCCATGACTGAAGAGGTGGCATAATGCCGCGTACATTTGTGTGGCATCCGTCGAAGGGTCCGGCCAAGTCGCCCAAGCTTGAGGCGCCGACGGCCGGCAAGTTGAAAATCACGCAGGTACGCAGTGGCATCGGACATTCGTGGCGCATGCGCTTGACGCTTGCTGCACTGGGTCTTCGCAACCATCAGTCCAGCGTTGTGCAGCAGGATTCCGCCTCGCTGCGCGGTCAGCTCAAGAAGGTTCGTCACTTGGTGTCGGTGACGCCGGTGGAGGGTTAAGCGCGTGGCACAGAAAGAAGGCGCTGAGAGCGTCGAGAAGATCGGACTGCACAACTTGCAGCCGGCGCCCGGCTCGCATCGTGGGCGCAAGCGCCTCGGTCGCGGACCTGGCTCCGGTACGGGTAAGACGTCCGGCAAAGGACACAAGGGATCGATGGCGCGCTCGGGTCACGGTGGCCCCGGCGGCGGCAAGCCGCATTTTGAAGGCGGTCAGATGCCGATCACGCGTCGTATTCCGAAGCGTGGTTTCACCAACCCGTTCCGCGTGGAAGCGCAGGTCGTGCGGTTGAACGATCTGTCGCAGCTGCCGGGCGACGAGGTGTCGATTGATACGCTGGTGGCGGCAGGCATGATTCGGATCGGTCACGGTCCGGCCAAGCTGTTGTCGAACGGCGAAGTAGGACGTGCGTTCACGGTTCGCGGCGTGAAGGTCAGCGCGGCGGCTAAGGCGAAGATCGAAGCGGCCGGTGGCCGCATCGACGAATAACAGATCACTTCCGGGTCTCATGGCGCAAGAAGACAATCAGGCGACGCAGGCCCTGTCGAACATCTACCGGACGCCGGAGCTTTGGTCCAAGATCACCTTCACACTGATGTGTTTGGTGATCTACCGGATCGGAGCGCACATCACGGCGCCCGGTATCGACGTCCAGGCGCTGACAGACTTTTTCACTCGCCAGAACAACGGCCTGTTGAATCTGTATGACATGTTTGTGGGTGGCGGACTGTCGCGTGCGACGGTCTTTGCACTCGGCATCATGCCGTACATCTCGGCCAGCATCTTCGTGCAGATCGCCGGCGCCGTGGTGCCGACCGTCGACAAGATGCAGAAAGATGAAGACGGTCGGAAAAAGCTGACGCAGTACACGCGGTATCTCACGGTGTTGTTGGCGCTGGTGCAGGCCTATGGTTTCGCGCTGTTCACGACCTCGCTGCCCAACGCGGTCTCGGTTCCCGGACCTTGGTTCACGGTGCAGATGATGCTGTTCCTGACCACCGGCGCGATTTTCGTGATGTGGTTGGGTGAGCAGATCACGGAGAACGGACTGGGCAATGGCGCGTCGCTGATCATTTTCTTCTCGATCGTTGAGGGGATGTGGCCGGCCCTGGTACAGACCGTTGGCTTCGTGAGCACGGGGGCAATCGCCCCGCTGTCCTTGGTGGTGTTGGCGCTGCTGATGGTCGCCGTCGTCGCTGGCGTGGTGGCCATTACGGTAGCGGCACGCCGCGTGCTGATTCAGATCCCGCAGCGCACGATGGCGCGTGGTCGGCAGCGCGAGGCGGCACGCAACTTCATCCCGCTGCGTATCAACACGGCGGGCGTGATGCCGATCATCTTCGCGCAATCGGTGATTGTCATTCCCGGCGCGTTGGCGCAGTTCAGCGGCAATGCGAAGATGCAGGAAATCGCGGAGTATTTTAATCCGACCGGACCGAGTCCGTGGTTGTATTTCATTCTCTCGGCCGTGCTGATCATGCTGTTCACGTACTTCTACACGTCGATCATTTTCAATCCGGTCGACTTGGCGGAGAACTTGAAGAAGCAGGGCGGATTTGTCCCGGGTATCAAGCCCGGCGCGAAGACGGCGGAGTATATCGAGCAGGTGGTGGAACGCATCACGTTGCCGGGCGCATTGTTCCTTACCACGATTGCGCTCATGCCGATCGTCATCGCACGCTTGGTCAATGTGCCCTTCCAATTCGGTGGCACGTCGCTGCTCATCGTCGTGGGCGTCGCGCTCGATACGATGGCGCAGATGCAGCAGCATTTGTTGCTGCGCAAGTACGACGGGTTCATGAAGAAGGGTCGCGTGAAGTTCCGCGGTCGTCAGGCTACGCAGGGCGGCTTCTAGTTTTACCCGGAGTGTTGGCGCGTCTTGTGTCAGATTGCAGCCAGCTGGCAGTTTCCCACCTCGAAACACGCGTCACGACATGATCATCGTGCTCCTTGGACCGCCTGGCGCGGGGAAGGGGACTCAAGGCGAGCGGCTTGCTGCTCGCCTTGGTGTTCCTAAGATCGCCACTGGCGACGTACTCCGTGCCGCCGTGCGCGATGGCACGCCACTCGGTCTTGAAGCGAAGGCGGCCATGGATCGCGGCGACTTGGTGCCTGACGCCGTGATCATGGGGATCATGAAGGAAGCGCTGGCTGCGCCCACCGCGGCGAAGGGCGTGATCCTCGACGGCGTCGTTCGTACTACGCCGCAGGCCGATGGCCTGCACGCCGCGCTTGCCGACCTCGGGCGAGCTGTGGATGCCGTGCTCCTGTTCGAGATCGATAATGAAGAACTGGTGCGTCGCCTGAGTGGCCGCACCACCTGTGACGTGTGCCAGCGTCCATTCTTTGGGCGTGAACCCGGCGAGCGGTGCGGCGTTGCCGGCGAAGAGCCACAGGGCACGCTCGTGCGCCGCAAGGACGACGAGCCAGAGGCCGTGCGCAAGCGACTGGAAGTGTATTTGTCGCAGACCGCGCCGGTGATCGACTGGTATCGACAGCACAAGGCCAACATCGTGCAGATCGACGCCCTCGGCGCGCTGGACGACGTGGAAGGCCGGATGTTGACCGCGCTCGGGTTGAAGCCCTCAGGGCGCTAGTCGTGGCCTTTGGTGGGGGCTCGACGGGCGGGCTGCAGCTGAAATCGGCGCGCGAGATCGAGATCATGGCGCGCGGCGGAAAGATTCTGCGCGCGACGCTGTTGGCCATGCGCGACGCCGTGCGACCGGGCGTCAGCACGTTCGAGATCGACGCGATTGGGGAAGCGTTCATTCGCTCGCACGCCGGCGCGGAGCCGGCCTTCAAGGGGCTGTACGGCTTTCCCGGCAGCGTGTGCATCTCCATCAATGAGGAGGTCGTTCACGGCATCCCGTCGCGGAAGCGGATCTTGAACACCGGCGACATCGTCACCGTGGATGTTGGCGTGAAGCTGGACGGCATGTACACCGACGCCGCGCTGACTGTACCGGTAGGTGAGATCGATGACGTGACCAAGAAGTTGCTGGCCGTGACCGAGCGGGCGCTTGCCGTTGGGATCGCCGCCGCCGTGCCCGGCAATCATGTGGGTGACATTGGTGCGGCTATTCAGGCGGTCGTAGAGCCAGAAGGATTTTCGATCGTGCGCGAGCTGGTGGGCCATGGTGTGGGCTTTTCGCCGCACGAGGAGTTGCAGATCCCCAACTACGGCAAGGCCAAGCGCGGCAAGAAGCTGGTGGCCGGGTTAACCATTGCGATTGAACCGATGGTGAATGTGGGGACGGCCAAGACGCGCACGTTGAGCGACAAGTGGACGGTGGTGACGGCCGATGCGCAGCGGTCGGCGCACTTTGAGCATACGGTGGCGATTACGGAGAGCGGGCCGCGGATTTTGACGTTGTAGGGTGCTGGAGGATCTGCCTACCGGTGGTAGCTTGACGCGGTGTGCAAGAGACGACGATCATTTGCCTAGCGATACTCGTCGGCCCACAGCGCTTCAAGAAAGTGTTGCCACGGGAGCACCGAGATGCCGTCCACGATACGCGGACGATCAACCATGGCGACGCACAGATAGCGTTTCAGCTGCTTTTCTTCCGCGAGCGCCTTGAGGCCCTTGAGGTGGTCGTTCGTGATGGTGCGAGTCGACTTGACCTCGACCGCCCTGTGATCGCCCAGAATGAAATCCACTTCGAATCCAGAGCTTGAACGCCAGAAGCGAATGTCATCACCGGACCGATAGTCGACGTACGCCGTGAGATCGTGCATGATGCACGCTTCGAATCCTTCGCCAAACTCTGGCGTCCCCGCGCGAATGGCGCGGCCCTGCAGCTGCGAAACCACACCGATGTCGAAGAAATAGTACTTCGATGAGGCCACCGGCTTGCGGCGAATGGACAACTGCCATGCTGGGAGTTCGCGCAGTAGGAAGGTGTCTTTGAGTATCTCGAAGTACTCGTACACCGTGGTGCGTGGTACCTGCGCATCATTGGCCACCTTCGTAAAGTTCACGATGCTGCCGTTGCAGAGCGCGGCGACGTGAAGAAAACGAGTGAACACGGGTGCATTTCGGACGGCACCCTCCGCCACAACCTCTTGTTGCAGGTACGTGCCGGCATACGCATCGAGGTCGGCCTCCGGCTCGTCGGAAAAATAGATTGAGGGGATAGTGCCGCGGGCAACCGCGCGCGCGAGATCAAAGTGCTCTCCCAATTCATGATGGGTCAGCGGATGCAGATACTTCGTGCGTGCACGACCGCCGAGCAGGTTGACACGTCCCTTTTCGCAGTTTCCGCGCGCTCGATCCGGTCAGGAGAAAGCGCACACCGCGCGATTCGATCAGGCGGTGGACTTCGTTGAGCAACTCGGGGAGTCGCTGGATTTCATCGATCGCGACAACTTCGGTCCGTTACACGTCAGCCCCCCCTTCGATGGTGACATTCGTCGCGATCTCGCGGCAGCGCTTCGGCGCGAGGCGCGACGCTCTCCCGTGATCACGCTCACGAGCCCACGGCAGGCCGGGAAAACCGTGGTTGGACTCGCGCGGCGCAGCCTTCTCTACGGCTGGCCGCCGGTCGGCCGAGGCGGTAGGATTGATCTTCCTCCCTCCACCCTCTGCCCCCCGACACATGCCTCGTTCGCTCGCTTCTCTCGCGTTCGCTGCGCTGGTGCTCGCCGCGCCAGCCCTTGCTCCCAGTGCCACGGCGGCCGCGCAAGCCGCGCCCGTTGTGGCCGATCTCATGAAAGACGTTGACGGCGTACAGCAAAAGCTCGTCGCGCTGGCGAAGGCGATGCCAGAAAACAAGTACGGGTGGCGCCCAACCACCGCGCGCTCGGTCGGCGAGGTGTTCTTGCACGTCGCATCCGACAACTATCTGATTCCGGCGATGTTCGGCAGTGCACCGCCCGCGGCGACTGGGATCAATGCAAAAGACTACAAGACCGTTGACACGTACGAGAAGCGCAAACTGACCCGCGCGCAGATCGCGGCGGAGCTGGAGGCCAGCTTTGTGCACCTCAAGGCCAGCATGAACGGCACGACGGCCGCGAAGGCGGCGACGTCGATGGATTTCTTCGGACAGAAGATGACGCAGCAAACGGCGTGGATTGGCACGACGACGCATTTGCATGAGCACTTAGGCCAGGCCATTGCGTATGCGCGGATGAACGGAGTGACGCCGCCGTGGAGTAAATAGCGGCACGCCGGTCGCGAGCTCACGTTCGAGTGGCGGCATCGCGCCGCCGCTCCCCGCTACTTCGACCCGCGCCGCAGCGAGACGTCCATGGTCGCCTCGCACCCTGCGGTCAGCGTCACGCGCCCCTCGGCGCTGTTGTACCCAGACAACGAAACGCGCACCACGTACACCCCTTTCGCCAGGGCAAACGGCGCCGGCGCACTCGCGTTCACGCGTACCGTGTTGCGCATCGTTTCACCCTCGAGGCGCACCGTCGCTTCGGTGTCGCGACCTACTGGCGGCACGGTGGCGATGCGCACAGTCAGGTTGGCCAACGATGCGACGCCCTTTGCATCTGGCGCCACGCTCGCGGGGCAGGCAGAGATGATCGAACGGGGGCTGTTTGCGGGACTCGGCTCGCCATTGGGCGTACTGCCGCGACGACAGCCGGAGACGCTCATCGCCGCGAAAGCCGCAAGCAGCGCCATGCCAGCGGCGCGAGGCCGCGTCACGCCGATCCCATGGCACGTTCGGCCGCCGCTTCGGCTCGACGCGC
>JANOPS010000219.1:0-14082 GCA_031421995.1 Gemmatimonadaceae bacterium | reverse complement strand
GTCGGGGCTGCGCGTACGTCATGATTCTTCGAGTTCTCAGGAAGTCACCCAAAGAGCTGTACCAGCGCGTGATCAGGCGGGCGCTGGACGAGCTCGACCTGATCGTGCCCTCGAAGCCATCAACGCGCTTTTCCTTTGCCGAGGACCTCCGCACGCCATGGGACAGTGCGGAGTCGATCGTTGAGGCGTACAAAAAGACCGGTACTGACACCGCAGTCTTGGTCGATCGTGCAGAACGCGCCTTGTCGGGTACGCTGTCATTGCTGGGATTCGAGCCGCGGAATTACGGAACATCGCCAGACTGGCACTTCGACCCTGTCTCGAACCTACGGTCTCCCCGAGTCCCTTGGCTTCGCGTTCCGTATCTCAACGCGGATATGGTCGGCGACCACAAAGTGGTATGGGAGCTCAATCGCCATCAGGGGCTGACCTGGCTGGCGCAGGGCTTTGTCTTGACCGGCGATGAGCGATACGCACACGCCGCACTCCGTCTAATGACACACTGGATACAGGAGAATCCGGTTGGCATCGGTATTAACTGGGTGAGTTCGCTGGAGCTCAGTATTCGAAGCATCCAGTGGACTGCGGTGCTGCATCTACTTCAAAAGAGTCGGCATGCCACCCCGAAGACCCTGCAACCGATTTGTGCAAGCCTGGAATCACAGATTCTTCACGTGCGGTCGCACCTGTCCACGTGGTTTGCTCCGAATACGCACCTCACGGCCGAAGCACTCGGACTCGTCGTTGCGGGTACGGCGTTTCCCGAGTTGCGAGGTGCTTCCAGTCATGTCCAAGTGGGACGCGATATCCTCGAGGCACAAGCCACACGTCAGATACGTGCCGACGGCGGGTACTTCGAGCAGAGTTCGTGGTATCAAGCATATACGGTAGACATCTACGTCGAGGCGGCGCGGTGGCTCGACGTCGCGGGTCAGCCATTCGACGCGTTCACCAAAAACCGTGTGCGAACATGCGCCGAGTTCCTCCGTCAATGCTGTAGGCCGGACGGGTCACTTGCACGGTACGGTGACGATGACGGCGGTTCGCTGTGGCGCCTGGGAACCAGCGCGTTTCACCAGGGGACGCTCACCCGAGCAGCCTCCTTTTTCGATGACGTATCCTTGCTTGCGCCGGCGCAAGCGCCCGAGCTCTCCGACCTTTTCCTGAACGCTACGGCATTCCCCAGCTCGCTGGTTTCGTCCGCCACAGCCCTCCCACTTTCCCTGTGGGTCGCACCTCAAAGTGGGCTGATTCGAATCGACGATCGTGACCAATCGCCTGCCGACATGCTCCTGCTGGACGCCGGCCCGCATGGAGCATTCGGTCACCCGCACGCGGATGCCCTCAGTGTTGACCTGTCGGTATGTGGCGTCCCCATCGTCGTTGATCCCGGGACAGGCTCGTACTTTGGAGAAGTCCGGCAGACCCTCCGCAGGACAGGTGCGCATGCCACCCTCGAGGTAGACGGGCGTTGCACGTCGGAAGCTGGAGGGCCGTTTGCATGGCGCCGAACATGTGACGCCATGCTGGTCAGAAGCGGTGTAAGCACACCCGTCGCATGGGCAGAGGGAGCGTTGCTCCCGTCTGCTGATGACCTGCGAGACTATGAACACGTGCGAACAATCTTGAGGGTATCCACTCGCGCGTGGTTCGTGCTTGACCACGTGAGTGTTGGAAAGTCGACGGGGAATCGGCGCGTGGTGATTCGCTGGACGCTGGCTCCCCAGATCCACGGCGTCGTAACGCCTCGTGGCGTCGAGTGCTACCGAGGACAGGACGGCATCGCCACCGTTCTCACTGACGATCCGAACCGCACCACACTCACCAACGGGATCTACTCACCAGCTTACGGGCGCATCGGCACGGCTCACGTCATTGCGATGTCCGCCGACCTCTCGACGCGAGGTGATTATTGTACGGTGATTGGTAGTGCGGATGCAGGCGCGACCCTGGTAAAGGACGCAAGCGGATTGCCCCTGTGGCGCTACCGAGATGCTCGGGGTGAGATTCTGGTGGCCCAACCGCGCGGAGTACCAATCCCGATAGCAGGCGCGTCGCATGATGGCGATTGGGTTATTGTCATTGGCGAAGGACCTCGCGCTATCGTCGTCGCTGCAGGGGCCGATTCGTTGCAGCCTGGGCCCGGTCATCGTCTATCCGAGATGATCGGTGATGTGAGCCGGTTTGACGCCGTGACAACCCTTTAGTACCTCCAATCGGACCGAGCAGACGTGTGTGGAATTTGCGGAGTCGCCCTTCCGGCGAGCCTTAAGAAATCTGTAGATCCGATCGCCTTCGACCGCATGCGCGACACCATGGTGCACCGCGGGCCGGATGGCTTCGGAAGCGCCATGGAGGGACGCGTCGCGCTCGGGCACCGGCGCCTCAGCATCGTTGACGTCGCGCATGGGCAGCAGCCGATGCGGAGCGCTGATGGCACGGTGGTGTTGGTGTACAACGGCGAGATCTATAATCATCCGACCCTCATGCCGGCGCTTCAGGCGGAGGGCGTCACGTATTCGACACACTGCGATACCGAGACGGTGTTGCACCTGTACGAGAAGCATGGCGAGGACTTTCCGCGGCACTGTCGCGGCATGTTCGCTGTGGCGATTTGGGACGCACGCAAGGAAACGTTGATCTTGGCCCGGGATCGTTTTGGCGTAAAGCCGTTGTACTACTCCGTGGCGGAAGACGGCACCTTGCACTTCGCGTCGGAAATCAAGGCGTTACTGGAGGTGGATGAATCCGCCCGTCGCCTCGCGGTCTCGGAACTCGGCGACTTTCTCGCAAATCACGCGCCAAGTGGTGATGAAACGCTCTTCCAAGGGGTGCACCGATTGCCGCCTGGGCATCTGCTCGTTTGGCGCGATGGCGCGTACGAAATAAAGAAATTCTGGGATCTGTCGTACAAGCCGAATGCCGAGAAAGCTGGTGTGTCGGACGCGGGTCTCGTGGCCGAGTTTGGTGATCGCCTTCGCGAAGCCGTTCGTATTCGCCTGATGGCCGATGTCCCGTTAGGGGCGTTCCTCTCAGGGGGCATTGACTCGGCGGCCATAACCGCCATCATGGCTGAGATGGTCGACGGTCCTGTGAGGACGTTCTCGGTGGCCTTTGCCGAGCGCGAGGCGAATGAGTTGCACTATGCGCGCCTCGTCGCTACGCGCTTCAAGACGGAGCACCACGAGGTCGTGCTGTCCGCCGAGGAGTTTTGGTCCTTACTTCCGCGAATGATCTGGCACGAAGATGAGCCGCTGGCCCACCCGTCGTCCGTTGCTCTATTCGCTGTCGCGAGACTGGCGAGTCAGCACGTCAAGGTGGTCCTCACAGGTGAGGGAAGTGACGAAATGCTGGCGGGCTACAACCGCTATCGGGTGACGCTCGCGAACCTCACCCTTGGGGCGATGTGGTCGCGTGGTGTTCCGTCGATGCTCCGAGAGTCCATCGCGTCCAGGATTGGTCCTGAAGGGCAGCCAGGTCTCCGTGGGAAGTTGGCACGCACATTCCTCGCGCGCGAAGCGTCGCTCGACGCACTGTACTTTGATAATTTCTCCGTGTTTTCGCGGAAACGCATACGTGAGCTGGTGACCAGCGACGTGGCCGCGGTGATCGGGAATCACAATCCCTACGTGGCCTATCACGACGCGCTGGCGCGGTCGGATGCCCCGACGCGTCTGGGCCAGCTTCTGTATGCGGATGTGAAGACGTATCTGCACGAGCTCCTCATGAAGCAGGATCAGATGAGCATGGCCGCGAGTATCGAGAGCCGCGTGCCATTTCTCGATCATCATCTGGCGGAATTTGTTGCGGGGCTTCGCGACAGCGTCAAGCTCAAGGGCGTCACCACAAAATGGTTGCTTCGTCAATCCATGCGTGGCGTGCTGCCCGAGGAAATCCTGTCGCGCAAAAAAATGGGTTTCCCGGTGCCGGTTGGAACGTGGCTGCGCGGCGAGTGGCGGCATGTGCTGGACAATTTTGTGCTCTCACCACGCGCGTTGGCTCGCGGGTACTTCGAGCCGAACATCGTTGCGCGCTACGTGACGGAACACATCGGCGGCGCCAACCACGCAGAGCGACTGTGGGCGCTGATTAATTTCGAAATCTGGGCCCGCATTTTCCTCGATGGTGATTCTCCTGAGAGCATCGATATGGTCAACTCCGAGCGCACAGCGGTTCGGTCGCTCGCATCTGCCGGGCGCTAACAGTGCGCTTGCTTTGGGTAAAGACAGACCTGCTGCACCCTGTAAACAGTGGTGGACGCATTCGTACCTACGAGATGCTGCGCGAAATTCGCAAGCATCACGACGTGCGCTACCTTGCGCTTGATGATGGGTCGACTGCTCCAGAGGCGTTAAAGAAATTCGGGGAGTACGCGACGAGTATCGATCTCGTGCCTCAGGCGCGCGTGGGTAAGCACGGAGTGCCATTCTTCGCGGACCTGGCCAAGAATCTCTTCAGTGCGGACCCCTACGTGCTCGATCGATATCGCTCACCGGAACTTGCTCGGCGCATTGCGCACGCGTCAGCGCAGGGCGAGATCGACGTGCTGGTGTGTGATTTTCTGTTCCCCGCGCGCGACGTCCCTCAGGCAATTGCGACGCCCAAGGTGCTGTTTCAGCACAACGTCGAGGCGAGAATCTGGGAGCGCCATGCGCAGGTGGGGCGCACGTTCGTGCATCGTGCCTACTTCGGCTCTCAGTACAAGCGGATGAAGGAAGCCGAGCGACAGCTGTGTGGGAATTTCGACTGGGTTGTCGCGGTATCCGAAGACGACGCTGAGGTGTTCCGGAACCAGTATGGTATCCAGAACGTCAGCAGCATTCCCACAGGCGTGAATACCGAGGTCTTCACGGTGTCCGACCCCGCGAAGCGCAAAGACGGCAGCATCGTGTTTCTGGGCTCCATGGATTGGATGCCAAACATCGACGGAGTACGATGGTTCGTTCGGGAGGTGTTGCCGGCCGTGCGTCAGGAGGTCCCGCATGCCACGGTCAACGTGGTGGGGCGGAACCCTGCACCGGAGATTCTGGCCCTTGCCGAGTTGGATGGCGTGACGGTCAGCGGCACCGTGCCCGACGTGAGGCCGTACTTGAATGAAGCGTCCGTCTTTGTCGTACCGTTGCGCGTGGGCGGGGGTACCCGCTTGAAGATCTATGAGGGCATGGCGACCGGCATCGCGACGCTCTCCACGACCATCGGCGCAGAAGGGCTACCGTTGGAGCCGGGAAAACACATCAGGGTCGCCGACGATGCCACGGCGATGGCGCGGGCGACCATTGAGATGTTGCAAGATCCGACGTCGACAAACGCTATGGGACTCGCGGCGGCAGAGTACGTGCGCGCAAACTTTGGCTGGTCTGGTGTGGCCCTCGAATTCATGCGAATCTGCGAGCTCGCCCGTGAACACGCACGCGAACGATCGCACCAACGGGCTCCCGTGGCGCTGAGTACGCGATGATCGCCACGGGGATTGCTCTCGCCCTGATCTTCCTCGTGGGATGGACCTTGGTGGGATATCCCTGTGTCGTGCTGCTGCTTGCCCGCCTCTGGCCGGCGCCGACCGTACGACGCGCTGCTGCGACGCCGCTTCTTGATGTGGTCATTCCCGTCAAGAACGGGTCACGTTGGCTTGATGCCAAGTTGGCATCGGTTGTTGCGCAGCGGTATCCAGCCGATCGCATACGAATCATACTGGTGTCAGATGGGTCGACCGATCAAACGGTGGAGATCGCGTCCCAATGGCAGGCACGCGATGCCCGGGTGGAGTTGCGTGAGATTCCCCCTTCAGGGAAAAGCGTGGCACTGAATGCAGCGATGGAGATGAGCACGGCCGAGATTGTCGTCCTGACCGACGTCCGGCAGCCGCTTGATCCTGATTGCCTGCGGTTTTTGGTTGAAGCATTCGCTGATCCAACCGTTGGTGCGGTAAGTGGTGAGCTGCGGATCCGCGAAGACGGAACGGCCCCGTCGGTATCCCTGTATTGGCGACTGGAGACGATGCTGCGACATGCGCTCGGGCGCCTGGACAGCATGCTTGGCGCCACCGGACCGATCTACGCCATTCGCCGGTCGGAAGTGCGTCGCGTGCCGCCGGGTACGATCCTCGACGACATGTTTCTTCCACTGGGCGCCTTCTTCAACGGAAAGCGACTGGTGTCAGAGCCTCGTGCTGTCGCGTGGGACGAGTCAATGGACCTCGGAACAGAGTTCTCGCGAAAGGTTCGAACGTTGGCTGGAAATTATCAACTCTTGGTCAGAGAACCGCGATTGCTCTCGCCATTCAAGAATCGCATGTTCTGGCACTACCTGTCGTACAAGGTTGCACGGCTGATGCTCCCGCATTTTCTGCTGCTGCTCGTGGTGGTCTCGCTGTTTCTGCCGTCACCATTGAGGTCGGTACTTCTGGTGTCGCAAGCGATTTTCCTGCTCATCGCGCTGTGTGATCGATTTGTACCGTCGACACTGGTCGTCAGCAAGATCTCTCGCCCGGTGGCCACGTTTGCGACCATGGTCTGGGCCGCATTCCTCGCGCAAAAGATTTTCTTCGTCCCCGGGGATTCACTGTGGATCCCGACGAAGTCCACTCGCTGATCATCGGCAAACATCGACGTGAGTATTGATATACAGAGGGCACTGTGGACTATCGTCTGAAGGCCGCTATCGGCTGGGGACTGTCTCTCGTTCCTGGCGGCCGCGCTCTGCACAGTATCGTGCAGCGGAAAGTCACCAAGACGCTTCCGATGCCCGAGCAAGATTTTGCTGATCGATGTGAAATTGCACTGCAGCACTTACATGCTGTGCAACAGCACCTGAGCGGACCGTTAGAGAAGGCCCGGTTTTTTGAGTTCGGCGCTGGCTGGGACCTGATCGTCCCACAGGTCTATTTTTCGGCTGGCGTTCGGCATCAGCATATCGTGGACTTGCACCGATTGGTGAGCCCCGATCTGGTCGAGGATGCAAACCAGCGGTTGCGCCAGATTGGCGCTGTCACGTCAACGCAAACGCACAAGACGCGAGTCAGCTTCGAGTCGCTTCCCGATCTACGTGGGAAGCCCTTGGACGCGATGCTTGGGGAGCTTGGGATCGTGTACCAAGCACCAGCGGATGCCACGAACAGTGGGCTGCCTGATGCATCGTTTGATGTCGTGACCAGCAGTTTGGTTTTGGAGCATGTGCCAGGTCCCGTCATCGGCGCCATCTTTCGTGAGATGTTTCGCATTGTTCGACCGGGCGGAGTGGTATCGTCGAGTATCGATATGTCCGACCACTACAGTCACGCCGATTCTGCTGTTGCTCCGTGGAACTTCTTGCGCTACGGGCCTGCGAAATGGCGACTCATGAATCCGCCGATACTCTATCAGAACAGGTTGCGGGCGTCCGAGCAACTGGAATTGATTCGGGCATCGGGTCTCAAGATCGTGTCGATCATCCCGCGATTTGTTGGCTCAGTGGAGCGCTTTGAGACCATCCGCCCGTGCTTTGCAAAGGAATATGCTGGATGGGCCGAGGCTGATGACTTGAGAACCACACAGTTACATGTCATCGCGACGCGACCCTAGGCGCAACGCATGACCCACGCATAAGCGCCGCAACCCGTTGCTGCAGAGCAGGGCGCGGGCACGAACGAATTCACTCGATTTTTCGGAGGTAGTCAATGCGGGTTTTAGTTACCGGCGGCGCCGGTTTTATTGGCTCCGCACTCGTGCGTCGATTGGTGCTCAGCGGCGAGCACATCGTGAGCACGGTGGATGCGTTGACCTACGCCGGCAACCTTGAGTCGCTGGAGTGCATCTCCGCGTCAGAACGGCATCGTTTCTTTCACGCAGACATTTGCAACGAGAGCCGCATCCGTGAGATATTCGACGAAACCCGCCCCGAGTGTGTCTTTCACCTCGCTGCCGAGTCGCATGTCGATCGCTCAATCGACGGGCCAAAGGCATTCGTAGAGACAAACGTGGTGGGGACATACGTCATGTTGCAGGAGGCGCTGCGATTCTGGCGGGGACTGTCGGCAGCGGACTCCGCGAATTTCAGGTTTGTGCATGTATCCACCGACGAAGTATTCGGCTCGCTCGGCGAAACGGGACATTTTTCCGAGACGACCGCGTACGATCCCAGCTCGCCGTACTCTGCGACGAAGGCAGCGTCCGATCATCTGGTGCGCGCGTGGCACCGCACGTACGGCCTGCCGACGCTCATCACAAATTGCTCGAACAACTACGGGCCCTATCAGTTCCCCGAGAAACTGATCCCGCACATGATAGTGCGCGCGCTGGCCGGCGAGTCGTTGCCCGTGTACGGGACCGGACAGAACACGCGTGATTGGCTTCATGTTGATGACCACGCCGCAGCACTGGAATGTGTCGCGCGATCTGGCAGGGTCGGTGAGACCTATCTCGTTAGCGGGAGGCAGGAGGCGAAGAATCTTGACGTTGTTCACTCCCTATGTCGGGCGCTTGACTCTCTGCATCCGAGAACGGATGGAAAGTCATACCAGACACAAATCGCATTCGTAACCGACCGACCGGGTCACGACTTCCGCTATGCGATCGATGCAACCAAGTTGGAGACAGAGCTCGGGTGGCGCGCAACGCGCCTCCTCGATGATGGGCTGTCAGCGACCGTGCAATGGTATCTCGATCACCGCGGATGGTGGGACCGGATTCTCTCGGGTGACTATCGCGTGGATCGGCAGGGATTGACCGAAACGCGCTAGGCCGGCTGATCAGCCCGCTGCGCGGCAACGCGCTCCGCGACGCTCTGGCGCACGCCTTCGACCCACGCAACGGGCGTGATGCCGAGCAGGTCCCAGGTCTTGTGGCAATCCAGCACAGAGACGCGAGGGCGCGTAGCACGTTGCGGAAAATCGCGCCCGGATATCGCCGTGACCGTGGCGGTCGGCGCAAGCTGCACATGCCGCGATAGCTCATCGCGAACGGCGAACGCGACGTCAAACCACGAGGCAGCGCCGGCGTCACTTACGTGGTAGATGCCCGGCGGCGCCGAGCGATCAATTAGGAGATTGAGCGCGTTGGCCAGTGAGTCACAGCAAGTTGGTGTACCGATCTGGTCACTGAGCACCCGCATCGGGCGGCCACTACTGAGCAGCTGCGTTGCCCGAGCGACGAAATTATTTGCAGCGCCCGAGTGGAGCCACGATGTGCGTACGATGATGCTACGCGGGTTCGCCGCCACGGCTGCCATTTCCCCCGCGAGTTTGGTGCGCCCATACACACTTAATGGACGGCACGGCGCGTCAGGTGCGTACGGCGGCTGCCCTGATCCATCGAAGACGTAGTCGGTCGAGACGTGA
The DNA here is from genome assembly GCA_031421995.1 of Gemmatimonadaceae bacterium. GTDB lineage: Bacteria > Gemmatimonadota > Gemmatimonadetes > Gemmatimonadales > Gemmatimonadaceae > Gemmatimonas. The sequence continues at coordinate 4,769 of JANOPS010000219.1, read as the reverse complement.
ACGAAGAGTGCACCCACGCGTGCTGCCGCTTCGGCCAACACTCCTGGCGCATGGGCGTTCAGGCGTTCCGCGTCACCGAGCTGCGACTCGGCGTCATCTACGCGAGTAAAGGCCGAGCAGTTGAGGATCACGTCACACGGATGCGCCTCGACGTACCGACGCACCTCAGCATCGTTCGTGACGTCCAGCAGCGATGAGGGAGGAGACTCGATGCGCCATGCGGCGCCCGGCATGTGCCGAATCACGCGGCCCAGCTGACCGCTTCCGCCAACCAACAGGACGCGGGTCATTGGTAGGTGGGCGCATCGGCGAAAGACGCCGCGTTGGCGTCCTTCGCGGAAAGCCCAGGGAGACCGCCGGGCAAGGTTGGCCAGGCGATACTAACATCAGGATCGTCCCAACGGATGGTACGCTCAGCTTTCGGCTCATAAAGGGATGTACACTTGTACGACACGTCGGCGTGGTCGCTGAGTACCAGAAAGCCGTGAGCGCAGCCCTCCGGGACCCACAGCTGGCACCCGTCACCGGCTGACAGCGTCATGCCAAACCACTGGCCGAAGGTCGAGGAGGAACGGCGCAAGTCGACCGCCACGTCGAAGATTGAGCCCGACGCGGCTCGTACAAGTTTCCCCTGCGGCCGGTCGATCTGATAGTGCAATCCGCGAAGGATGCCGCGATGCGAGTGGCTCGAGTTATCCTGGACGAACGCCGTTGGCAGCCCCAACTCCGCAAACCGTGCCGCATGGAATACCTCCGTGAAGTATCCTCGTGCGTCCTGATACACCGGCGACCGTACAACCATCACGCCGTTGAGGGGCGTCGTTTCAACGATCATCTTCCCTCGTGCGCGATGCGCCGGAGATAGTCAGCATAGGCGCTCTTGCCGAGCGTGCCCGCGCAAGCGAGCAGCTGCTGCTGATCAATGTAGCCCATTCGATAGGCGACCTCCTCCGGCGCGCAGATTTTGAGACCCTGCCGTAGCTCCACTGTCTGCACGAACTGACCGGCCTGCAGAAGCGAATCGTGCGTTCCGGTGTCCAGCCAGGCCGTGCCTCGTCCCAGAATTTCTACGTTCAGGTCACCGGCCGTCAGATAGAGCCGGTTCAAGTCCGTGATCTCGAGTTCGCCCCGCACCGATGGCGTGAGCGACGCGGCGAATTCAACAGCCCGCGTGTCGTAGAAGTACAGCCCAGTGACCGCGTAGTCAGAGCGGGGGGCTTTTGGCTTCTCCTCAAGAGAGACGGCGCGGCCCTCCTTGTCAAATTCGACGACGCCGTACGCCTCGGGGTTTGCGACGCGATACGCAAAAACCGTTGCTCCATGCTCAGTCGCTGCGGCACGTTGCACCGACTGCGCCAGATTGTGACCGTAAAACAGATTGTCTCCGAGCACCAGCCCGGCGTGACGCCCGGCGATAAAGTCACGTCCGATCAGAAATGCCTCGGCGAGACCGTTCGGCTCGGGTTGCACGGCGTAGCGAAAACTCACCCCCCATTGGCTTCCGTCGCCCAACAGATCCGAAAACGCGACCTGATCACGCGGCGTGGTAATGATGAGCAGATCCTTTATCCCCGAGAGTAGCAAGGTGCAGAGCGGATAGTAGATCATGGGTTTGTCGTACACCGGGAGCATTTGCTTCGATACCGCGCGCGTGACGGGGTGCAGACGGGTCCCGGAGCCTCCAGCGAGGATTATGCCACACGTGTTCACGATTGCTGTCCAGACAGAGGTGATTGAACAACGCGGAGGGAAACGAGAGTCGCACGGAGCCAGTCACGTACTGCTGGTCGATGTGTGTGCGGGCCGTTCCGCTGCCAACGCAACAGCGACTGGATTCCCCAGCGTGACGCTTCATAGAAGAGCGAGTGCGCAAAGTTGTCGCGTTGCGTCCGCAGCAAGGCCACCTCCGTCGCGCTGATTTCGCGAACTAAGGGTGATTCAAGGAAAAGTGTGAGTGCCGCGAAGCCATTGTGAGCCGATCGAACAGCGTTTCGCGGATGACTGAGATTGCCATCGTGCGCATATTTTTTTGCGATCGGGGCAGTGAAATAGGCAACCCGCCCTAGGGTCGCGAGCGACACAAAAAAGAGCCAGTCATCACACGTTCCGGCGCGTACGTCAAATCCGCCAATATTTAGGGCAGCATCGCGACGCCAGAGGTTCGCGGCGGTCGCGATGCGACTGCCCGGAACCATCGCGGGCAGAAAAGGCTCCGTGATCAGTCGCAATCCATCGGCCTGCTCCGTGAAGCACAGCAAAGAAATGGCCGACTCGGACAGAAGACGTTGCTCGCGACCGCTCGCAAAGCGCTCGACGGCATCTCCGAAGCACAGCGTAAGCTCGGGCTGCGCCTCCATGGCACCCGCCGTCCAGCGAAGGTGCTCAGGGAGCATTTCGTCGTCGTGATCGAGTAAGGCAAGTAGGTCGGCGCTGGCCGCTCGCAGCCCGGTTTGCCTGCCCGCTGCCGGACCGCGTCCGGCCGACGGATCATGCGCGGTGGTGTTCTGGAGAAGATAAACGGCAAACGGTTGTTTCGAGGCCCAGGCGGTCGAAAGAGCCACCGTATCGTCCGACGAACCGTCATCAACCAGCAGCACCTCATCGGGCAGACGTTCCTGTCGCGAGATGCTGTCAAGCGCGCGAAGTAGAAACGCCCCCGAATTGTAGGTCGGAACAATGATGCCAACAGTCATCAGATTCGAGTAGGGTTAGGGTGACGCGCAGAAAGCTGACGAGTCAACAGGCTATAGGCAAACGAGTCTTGGGTCCCTAAGGTTTGTCTGCACGGCGCTACCTTCCCGTTCGGGACTCGCTTCTCACTTAAAACCAAATACATGTCCACTTCTGGACAAAAGACTCCCGGGCCTTCGCTGCTTGCGGGATTGGCCTGGACAAGTGCGCTGCGGTGGGCGGCGCAGGTGGTCGCTTGGTCCTCCACGCTAATCCTCGTTCGTGTGCTGTCTCCAACGGACTATGGCGTCGTCGCGGTCGCCGCAGCCGTGATCGCATGGGTCACAGGCCTCGCGGATTTGGGGCTGTCCGGCAGCATTCAGACCGCCGAAGTGCAGTCGCCAGAGGCCTACGGGAAAATGTTGGGACAGTCCTTGACCTCGGGACTCGCATTCGCAGGGTTCATTGCCGTCCTCGGGCCATTCTTGGCCGTCATCTTCAAGCAGGACTCGCTTCGATTGCTTCTGCCCGTCATGAGCCTGTGTATCCTCTTGGATGGAGTGCGCGCTGTACTTTCCTCCATCATGATGCGCTCGCTTCAGAATCGCTCGTTGGCCGCACTTGACCTCGCTCGCTCCGTGTCACAGACCCTCGTGGTGTTCGCCTGTGCAATAATGGGATTCGGATTTTGGAGTTTGGCCATCGGTCAAGTCACCGCCAGCGTCCTGGGTGCCGTGATGATTCAGACCAAGTTGCGCATCAAGCCGTCGCGTCCGACCCTCGCCCAGTTCCGCGCATCACTGGTTCGGGGGAAGCACTTCATGACGACGGGCATGATGTGGCAGACGTACGTCAATGCGGATGTTTGGGTGTTGGGCAGGGTGCTAGGTCCTGCCGCTGTGGGTGCATACAGTTTAGCGCGAACGCTTGCATCGATGCCCTCCGACAAGATCGTTACGGTCGTGACAGGCGTGACAAATGGATACATCGCCGACTCAAAGTCCGATCGACAAGCGCTTAAGCGGCTCTACCTGTCGCTCACACACGGAATTTCGCTCATCACCGCGCTTCCCCTTGCAGGCCTAGCCGCCACGGCAGACCTTGCCGTGCCCGTATTGCTCGGCGACCGCTGGATCGTCGTGGTTGCGCCCCTGCGGTGTCTCTGCGTGGGTGCATTCTTCTGGTCACTAAATTCTGCCGCATTTCAAGTAGCGGCAAACGCGGAGAAGATCCATAGTCTCTCGATATCGTCTGCGGCCGCCGTGCCGTTTTCGCTAGTTGCCTACTATGTGGGGGCGCATTTCGCCGGCACGACAGGTGCCGCCGCGGCGTACATCGCCGTTGTAATTTTCGTAGCAACGCCGGTCATTGTCCTGGCGAACCAGACCAGTCGCACCAGCTGGGGTGAGTATTTTTCCGCCCACGTGGATGCTGCTAAGATCATTGTCTTGGTTGTTGCCTCGACGTCCGCGCTCCGCCTGGTCATTCCGCCAACCTGGCCGATGCCAGTGAAGCTGGGCACACTCGCTCTGGGTGGTGGATTGGCCGGCGGATGGCCGATCTGGCGCAGCTCGATGCCGTCGATTGTAGAGCTCAAGTCCATGCTCCTTGCGCGTGTCGCGAGAAAACGCCGCTCGGAATAACACGCTGCTGTACGAGTCTTTCTTCTAGCGAACTCGACAAATCCACCAGCAAGGGCGGTTACTTGGTCGCCGGTCCCTTCCCGATGGGACCTCTTGCCAAAAAGCGAACGCTCTGGTTTGCTTAACAGAGTGTGCGTTATCGGCACGCGCACCCCGTTCTGCCCAACCGGGCGTTGAGGGAGTCTGGCGTGTATCTCGACGCCAGCTCCGCGTGACGGGAGCGGAAGCAACGTGCGCCGAAAGCAGTTGCGCGAAACTCGCGAGTGTTCGAAGGTCACTGCGCAGCGCGCCGGCACTTAGCCAACCGACCGGAATTGGAGGACGCCACGCATGCCAGAAACGCTTTTCCTGTTTGATTCCCCGCCGATCTACCCGGCGTTGACTCGTTGGACCAAGGGTACCCCCCTCGCTGCCACCGTTCTGAAGATGCACTCCCACGAAGTCTTCCGGCAGAAC
>JANOPS010000218.1:0-25187 GCA_031421995.1 Gemmatimonadaceae bacterium | reverse complement strand
GCGCGCAGGGAATCATGATCGAAGACGGTGGTGTTGACGCCTACGTGATCGTTGTGCGCGCCCACCAAGACATACTCGGCGGCGCGGGTCGGATCGGACCCCGGCAGCACCGCGATGACGTTGCGGGCGGGCGAAGACGACGTGCGCCATTCGTATTTCCAATTCGCCGACACTGGCTTTCCGGCGTCGCCGACGGCCAGCTGGTCAGCGCTCTTACCGAACAGTGAGGCGGCGGCACTCCGCGAGATAGTAGCACCGGACATCGACTCGCTGTTCGTCGTCGCCGTGCTGGGCTGCATGGTCATGCGGCCTGTGAAGGCGTTGGCGCGGGCCGTCTCGTTCATGTCGTCAAGGCCGATGACCAGCATGGCCAATGCGCCGGCACGCCGCGCTCGGCCATCAAGCACCGTCGTGAACGATGCGGCAGGAGGCGCCGGCCGCCGCGCGCCTGCAGCAGTCGCTTCCACGGTCGCTGCGGCCGCAGCGCCAAACTTGTTCGGGACATCGGCACAGCTCACGAACGAGGTCGGGCCGCGCCCACCACCCGCGTTGGGGGCGCTCGGGGCCGCCCGGAATACGGCGACTTTCCCCTGAAACAGACTCGGGTCCAGTGTTATCGTCGTGTCGCCCCACTGTCCGGCATAGACCGTTCGTACGTTGCTGAAGCGAGCGGTGCCGCTAAGGCCGTTCGCCGCGCTCGGTGTGGTCGGGACCCAGTCTGTCGCCGCAGCGAGCGGCGCGCCGTCGACCGACAGCTGCGAGGCCGTGCGGTCAAATCCCAGCGGGCCGAACGGGAGCACCTGAAAGAACGTGCCGCTATCCCCGGCCGGTTGCAGTCCGAGGCGTTTGAATTCGCGGGCGATATACTCGGTGCCTTTGAAATTGCCGGGTTCGCCGATCTTCCGCCCCATCATGGAATCGTCGGCGAAGCCGTACAGTCGCGTCCGCAAGTCGTTCGCCGTGATCTCGGCGGTGGTTGGACGGGGCGCCCAGGTGCGCGGACCCTCGTCTGGCCAGACCGTTTTGGGCGTGCCCTTGGGGACGCGCATGGCTTTGGTTTGGTTCTGCGCAGCGAGCGGGGCCGAGCTGGCCAACGTGAGGAGGAGGCAGGCGAGAACGCCCTGCGTAACGGCGCTGGCGACAGCGTGTCGGGTCAACATCGGGGGTCCTGACCGGGAGGGAAGACGGGAACGGTGCAAACACCGCATACACTCCAAAAGGTACGCGTGAGGGCGCGGAATCGCTCACCGCGCGCGGAGCACCTCGCCTCTCGTGGTCCCGGCGATAGATTGGCTGGAATTCCTCATGATTCCCTCAGGAGTGTCCGCGTGATGGAGAGTAGTCCGAAGTCGCAAACCCGCTACGACGTGATCGTCGTGGGTTCTGGAGCTGGTGGCGGTATGGCTGCCTATCAATTGGCGGTCGCGGGGTTGAAAGTGCTGGTGCTTGAAGCCGGCCGCACGTACGACCCGGTGCGCGAGACGCCGATGTTCAAGTTGCCACGCGAGGCACCGCTGCGCGGCGGCGGGACGCGTGAGAAGCCGTTTGGCTTCTACGATGCGACCGTGGACGGCGGGTGGGAGGTGCCGGGTGAGCCATACACCAATGCGCCGGGGACCGACTTCCGTTGGTGGCGTGCGCGGATGCTTGGCGGGCGCACCAATCATTGGGGCCGCATTTCGCTGCGCATGGGCGAGTACGACTTCAAGCCCAAAACGCGCGATGGTCTTGGCGCCGATTGGCCGCTGACCTACAAGGATCTGGCGCCGTACTACGATCGCACCGAAATGCTGATCGGTGTGTACGGCGGGGACGATGATCTGGAGAACACGCCGCGCTCGTCACCGGGCGTGTTGCAACCAGCGCCGGCGCCGCGCGCGGTCGAGCTGCTCACGAAGAAGCATGCCGCGCCGATGGGGATCCCGGTGATTCCCGCGCACCTCGCGATCATGACGCAGCGTCAGAACGCGAACACGCTGCCGCAGCTCATTCATCCGGACAACAAGCTGGCGCAGCGCGTATTGCGCGAATCGATGCTCAGTCGGCAGGCCTGCTTCTGGGCGACGCCGTGCGGCAACGGATGCTCTATCAAGGCGAACTTCCAGTCCACGACGGTGTTGTTGCCGCCGGCGCTCGCGACGGGAAACGTGGACATCGTTCCGGACGCGATGGTACGCGCGGTCTCGGTGGATGCGCAGGGCAAGGCGACGGGTGTGCACTACATCGACAAAAACACGCGGACCGATCGCCATGTGCAGGCGCGTGTGGTGGTCTTGGCGGCCAGTGCCTGCGAAACCGCACGCATCTTGCTGAATAGCAAGAGCAGCATGTTTCCCACGGGGCTCTCAAACAGCAGCGGGCTGGTGGGCAAGTACCTGATGGACACCGTTGGTGCGGGCATTGGCGGACAGATCCCCGCGCTGGAGAACTTGCCGGCGCACAACACCGATGGTGCGTCGGGGATGCATATGTATATCCCTTGGTGGAAGTACAAAGAGCAACTCGAAGGCAAGTTGGGTTTTGCGCGCGGGTATCACGTGGAGTTCGGCGGTGGTCGTGGTATGCCCGGCGGCGGAATCTTCAACGGTCTGGAGTCGTTTACCGGCGGCTCCTATGGCAAGAAGTTCAAAGAAGACGCGCGTCGCTACTACGGCTCGTTCATGTATTTCGACGGCCGTGGCGAGATGATTCCCAACGAAGACAGTTACTGCGAGATCGATCCCGAGGTGGTGGATCAGTGGGGCATTCCGGTGCTGCGCTTTCATTGGAAGTGGTCCGATCATGAACTGAAGCAAGCGGTGCACATGCAGCAGACGTTTGGGCAGATCATCGAGTCGATGGGAGGCAAGCTGCAGGGGACCGTGCAAACAGACGGCAACCGCGCCATCGCCCGTGGCGGTTCGATCATCCACGAAGTCGGGACGTGTCGCATGGGGGACGATCGGAAAACGTCGGTCCTCAATCCGTACTGTCAGTCGTGGGACGTGAAGAATCTGTTCGTGACCGACGGGGCGCCGTTCGTCTCCAACGCCGACAAGAATCCAACGCTCTCGATTCTGGCGCTGGCGTGGCGCACCACGGATTATGTGCTGGATCAGCTTGCCAAGAGGGAGATCTGATGACAGACGGGAGTGGAGAAACGGGAGTCGGGCGTACGTCAACTGATGAAGGGAGTACGCTTGACGACGGGGGAGTGAATCGACGAGACGCGCTCAAGACGATGGCCGTCGCAGCCAGTCTTCCCATACTGGGATCACTGCCGATGTACGAGGCGGATGCCCAGGCGCAGCCGGCAACCGCGTCGGCGCCGGCGCGACCGGCGAGTTTGCTGTCGGGACCACGCGGCACGGCGAGCGATCCCGACCTGCTTCGGCCCAAAAAGGACTGGAAGCGCAAGTTGCTGGCGTCCGAGCTGGTGACCTTGTCGGCGTTGTGCGACATGATCATTCCTGCCGACGCGAAGTCGCCAAGTGCATCGGCGGTTGGCGTGCCAGCGTACATCAACGAGCATGTGAGCGCGCCGTACGACGGCAACGCGCGCGATCTGGTGCGTATCCGTGGTGGCGTCTCGTGGCTCAATCTTGAAAGCAACAAACGTTTTTCGAAGGGGTTTGCCAAACTCTCGATGGCCGAGAAGAGCCAGATTTGCGACGACATCTGTTTTGTGCCGAAGGCCAAGCCGGAGTTTGTCCAAGGTGCGCGCTTTTTTGATCTGGTGCGTGATCTGTCGTCGACCGCGTTCTATACGACGGACGAAGGCATGAAGGATCTGGGGTACGTCGGGAACGTGGCGTTGCCGAAGTGGGATCCGCCGCCGGCCTCTGTCCTGAAGCATCTCGGGTTGCTGTAGCACCGTGAGTAGAGGCACGCGGTGGGCGCGCATTCGTCGCGTGTGGATGATCTCGGGGGTGCTCGCCACGGTCGTTTTTGCTGCGTGGTCGCTGCTTGCGTTTCGTGCCACCGCGGAGGCAACGGCGGCGATGCGGAGCGACGCGCGGGTCACGGTGTCGCAGGTGAACGGTGTCATCGACTTTACGCCCACGGCGCAATCGGGACAGGCGGCGGTCGGGCTGGTGTTTTTTGCCGGATCCATGGTGGATCCGGTGGCGTATGCGCCGCTGCTGCGCGCGGTCGCCGTGGCGGGCTATCCGGCGATTCTGGTCCCGCTTCCGCGTCGTGGCGCGTTTGGTGCGGCCAACTCTGCCGATGTGCTGCATACGACGTTGAGTGCCATGCAGGACGATGAACGGGCGACGCGGTGGCTCATCGGCGGACATTCCAAGGGCGCCGTGGTCGCCACGCGCATGGTGTCCGAGCTCTCCGTTCTTGGCGCCGGGAATGTGGCGGGTTTGCTGTTGGTGGGAACGACCCATCCGCGCGATGTGGATCTCTCCACGCTCAAGTGGCCAGTGACCAAAGTGGTAGGCACAAACGACGGCATCGCGCCGATCACGACTGTGGACGCGAATCGCGCGTTATTGCCGGCGGCAACCCACTGGGTGCGCATCAAAGGTGGCAATCATTCACAGTTCGGCTGGTACGGATTTCAGCCGCTGGACCACTTTGCGGGCATAACGCGCGAGGCGCAGCACGAGCAACTGATCCAAGCGGTCGTTAACGCGTTGCGCCGGTCGGGTCAGCCGAGCGGTCTGCAGCGCGCGGGCGGTCGGTGACGTCGCGCGCGTGGGGAGTCAAGACGGCGCTGGCGGTTGCTGCCCTGATTATGCTCTTCGCACACGAGTCCGTCGCGCAGCGCGGAACGGGCGCGCGCAATATGACGCGCGATGGTACACGAGATGCTACGCGAGATGCACTGGCGGCGCGCATTGCGCAGGTTCCTGGGGCACAGGTGGCTCTCGCCGTTTACGACCTCGCCACCGGGCGTCGATTGGCGATCCATGGCGACACCGTGTTTCACGCGGCCAGCACCATGAAGGTGCCGGTGATGTTCGCGCTGTTCCGGGAATTTGAGCGTGGCAGGATTCGCCCGAACGCAACCATGCGTCTGGAGAATCGCTTCGCCTCCATCGTCGACGGATCGCCCTACGCACTGAATCCGTCGGACGACAGTGACAGTACCGTCTACGCGATGATCGGCACCGACGTCCCGCTTCGACTGCTGGCGTCGCGCATGATCACGCATTCCAGCAACTTGGCGACCAACGCGTTGATCACGCGACTGGACCCGGTGCGCATCACGGCGCTGACACGCGGCTTTGGCGCCACGTCGATGGTGGTGCGCCGCGGGGTCGAGGACAACGTGGCGTTTCGCGCCGGCCTGAATAACACCACCACGGCCAACGATCTGGTCGCGCTGTTTACGGCACTGCAGCGCGGCAAGGTGGCCACCGCTGCTGGCACGCGTGAGATGTTGGCCATTCTTGAGGCGCAGGCCTTCAACGAACAGATACCGGCCGGCTTGCCAGCCGGCACGCGCGTAGCGCACAAGACGGGCGCGATCACCGCCACTTGGCACGATGCCGGGCTCGTGTATCGCGCGCCGCGCGCGCCGTACGCGATTGCCATCCTTACGCGTGCGATTCCCGACGGCGCTGTGGCAGATCGCTTGATCGCCGATTGTTCGCGGATCGTCTGGGATTGGCTCTCGCTCGCTCCCTCCGCACCACGCACATCGAAACGCAGCGCCGAACGTTCGCCGTCGCAGTGACGTGCTGCTCCGCATTGCGCATCGTCCGTAGCAGTTCGGTGTTCGCCCGTCGCTCGCCCATCGCTCGCCCATCGCTCGCCCGTCGCTATTTGTTCGCGTCCAGGATCGCCTTCCGCTGCAGCCAGCTCTGCCCGTCGGTGATCCACGCAGCGGGCGCTTCGCCCTTCAGGTAGTGGCCAAACCACTGGAGAATGCGCCGCTCATAGTCGACCGCGTTTTCCTTCTTGCCCAACCCATGCCCTTCGCCGGGGTAGAGCAGCATCACCGCCTCTTTGCCAGCCCGTCGCGCGTAGTTCCAGAACAGCACCCCTTGGCGCATATCCACGGTTGGATCTTCGCCGCCGATTTCGATCAGGATGCTCTTGGCAGGCATGACGTGCACTTTATTGAGCGGCGAGTTGCGAAGCATCGCATTCATATCCTCCCAGGGCGGCACCTGCATGCGAAACTGACCGGTCTCCCAGTGACTGAACTCCGGCACGGAGTTCCAGTGCATCTGCCCGGCAAAGCTGAGCATATCGCTGATGCCCGCCCCGGCAACCGCCGTCTTGAACAACGTGCTGTGCGTCGCGAGATAGTACGCTTCGTAGCCGCCCTGTGAATGGCCACTATGGCCGATGTTGGCGGGATCAACGAGTCCGCGGGCAATCACTTTGCGCACCGCGGGCTCTACACTGTGCAGCACGGCGATGCCGGGTTCGCGCGGTCGAAACACAATATCCGGCATGAGCACGAAATAGCCATTCTGGGTGAACACATTGGCGTTGTAGTAGTCGTTCTCGCGCGGGACGATGTAGCGGTGCAGCCCCTGCGACAGCAACTCGTAGGTGTAGACAATCATCGGGTATTGTTTCGCAGGATCGTAGTTCGCCGGGTAATAGAGAATGGCTTGCAGGGGTGTGCCGACCGTGCTGGTGAAGTTCATCAATTCGGCTTTGCCCCACGCGTAGTCTTTCTGGAACGCGTTGGTCTCACTCTTGATCTGGGCATTGGCGAGGTCCCCGCCAGCCACGTAGACGTTCGGTGATTCCACAAAGGTTTGTCGCACGAACGTGTACCGGTCGGCACTATCGGCTTTCGCAAGACTCGAAATCGACGCGTCGTCGAACACCAATCGCTGCACCGCGCCTGCCGGTGACAGCCGCGCGTATCCGCTCTGCTTGGTCCGCTTGCCATAGAGCGACAAATAAACCGGCTTCGATAGGTCCACGGCCCGCTCGGCAGCGGGAGCGCCAAACGGCGCAAGCGACACCAGGCGATGCACGACGCCGTCACGCGCCCCGTCGGTCACCCGGCGTCCACCGGTCCCATCGAGTGCGAGCGCCCACACGTCGTACGCGCTGTTGACCAACAACGTCGTGCCGTCCTTGGCCCACGTGGGAGCACCAATCGGTGTGGGCACGTCCACGGGATGATCATCGTCCCGATCCACAAAGTCCACACCGCGTGCAGCGCGGAGTCGGGCCGTGAGATTCGTGCGCACGCCAGTCGCCGCCGCGACCACCCAGTAGTCGCGTCCGTCAAAGAATGGAATGCGTACTCCCGCGGGATCGGTGGAGAACACGTATCGTGCTTTGGTCAGCAACTTGCTGCGTGCGCCGGTGGTGAGGTCAATCGTCCAGAGATCCTGATCCGGGCGCCCGAACTTCTGTCCCCAGGCGTACGGCGTACGGTCTGTTTCGGTGGCCCGCACATCCCCGTCAAGGATCGCCGTCGTCTCGTACGGATCGCTGCCAATCGACACGACCTTTTCTTCGGCGAAGTGCCACACCGCCAGCATGGTACTGCGCAAGTCCCGCGACTCGGACGACCGCTGCTCCGTGATCGCGCGAACATCGTTGGTATGCCAGATCTCGACATCTGATACCTTTTCGGTGCTCTTCGTGGACGGGTCGGCGACGGGTTCGCGAGGCCGTAGGCCGAAGTACAGGGCGCGACCGCTCTTCGCCCACGTCGGCCGTCGGTAGTCGGTTATGCGCATGCCGGTGGGAAAGCCGGCCATCGTGGAAGGATCGAGCGCGCGGAGTGGCGTCGTGCTCTTCACTACGTCGGTCCACGTGAGCACGACATGCGTGGTGTCGGCAAACGCTTTGTCGACGGCGGTTCGCAGCACCGCAAGGTCGTTCGATGCGGCCCGCCAGGCAAAGGCGCGATATACCGACGACGACGACTCCAGCACACGCACCGTACCGGTGGTGCCGTCAAACACCTGAATGCCATTGCCGCTGCCGCCATCCACGGACACGCCAAACGCGAACAGCGGCGCCGCGTCGCTCCACAATTGCTCGTTGACATTGTCAAACACCACGCGTGTCCCCTTTACCAGATCGAGCACCACGACATCACTCGTCCGCTTTCCGTCCATTGCCGCCTTCGTCACCGAGACAAAGCCGCCACTGGGATTGAAGGTGAAGGCCGTCGCGTCAGCAATCGATGTAGTTTCGCCCGTTGCGAGATTGCGCAGGGTAACGCTCGATCGTACCGGCTTCTTGTCCTTCACCAGGCGGTCGCGCTCGCTAGGCGAGACGCCCACGAAATAGCCGACCCAGCGCGAGTCGGCCGAGAAGACCGGTGCCGTACCGAATGGCACCACGATCGTCGTGTCGCGCGCGCCGCCCCGGAGGCGCAGGTCATTCTCCTCGTTTCCCCGCGCGATCCCGTACGAGAGCCACGCTCCGTTCGGGGAGAGGCGGGTTGCACCGAGGGCCTCCCATTTGGGCAGGTCCTTGGCGAGCACGGGGGGCTTGCTCTGCGCGCTGAGCGACGGAAGAAGCGGAGTAACAGCAAGGGCGATGGCGCAGGCTGTCAGGCGCATGGGGGGATGGTTGGAGGGGCGGTCTTGAACGGCGCGTTGCACCCAGGTTTCACGTTGACGGCGGCGCGTGCGCATGGGATAAACTCCCTTCGATCCCCACGGAGAACAAGTGCGTAGCCGGTGTTGATGGACGGGGTGCGAAGACGCAGATTGACACGATGATTTCAGAGTCTCGCGCAAGCCTGTTCGAGGGCGCCGTCAATGCACTGCCGTTCAGTGTGCTGGCGGTCGATGGTGCAGCGACGATCGTGTACGGCAACGACGCATGGCGGCGGTCGGCCACTGCACTGCAAGTGCGGCTGCCCGATACCGGGATTGGCCATGCCTACATACCAGTGCTCGACTCGGTGCTCAGTGTCAAGCCGTCGGACCGCGAGCAGGTCGAGCGCGGCTTGGCTGACGTCTTGGCGCAGCGGGTCCTTGCGTTTGAGCATGAGACGCCCGTCTGGCTCCGAGGCGTACGGCGTTGGTTTCGCGTGGTGATCACCGGTGCGGCAGGGCAGTCGGGCGCGCTGATCCAGCACTTGGAGACCACAGAAACGCATCGGCAACTCGAAGCGCGCGTGGACGCGCTCGCGCACTTCAAGGCGGTGTTCGAAACGGCAATCGACGGCATCGTGATCTTCACCGACGACTTGCGCTTTGTGAATGGCAACCCAGCCGTTGAGCGCATGCTTGGCCGCCCGCAGGACGAACTTTACGACCGACGCCTCACGAACGTGCTGAATGCCGAGCAGGCGGAGAATGTTCGCGCGCAGCACGCGGAATTGCTTCGCACAGGCTCGCAACGCGGCATTTTTAGCGTGACGCGCCCCGACGGCAGCGTGATCGACCTCGAGTATGTTGCGCGCGCGAATTTCGTGCCCGGTCGACACGTCGCGCAGCTCCGCGATATCACGGCGGCACGTCAGATGGAGGGCCAGCTTCGGCAAGCCCAGAAGCTGCAAGCGATCGGCCAGCTCGCCGGCGGCATCGCGCACGACTTCAACAATTTGTTGACGGTCGTTGTTGGACATGCCGACTATTTGCTGGACGACGTGAGCCGACTGAGCGATGATGCGCGCGAGAGTATGCAGGAAATCCTCCGCGCGTCGCATCGCGGCGCGGACATGGTCCGGAAACTGACCGCGTTTAGCCGCCAGGAGCGACTCCGTCTCGAACCAGTGCAGCTGGAAAGTCTGGTGCTTGAGGTGACGTCGCTGCTGCGGCGGCTTGTGCCGGAGACCGTGGCGGTGCTGTACTCCGCGGCCCCTGATGTTCCGGCCGCGCTCGTCGACGCCGCCGCCGTGCAACAGATTCTCTTCAATCTGGCGACGAACGCACGGGACGCGATGCCATCACACGGGGGCGCGCTACGCTTTGAGGTCCAGTCGCACCCCGATCACGTGACGCTGACCGTCAGCGACACCGGGCTTGGCATGTCGGAGGAAACACGAGCCCGCATCTTCGAGCCCTTCTTCACGACGAAAGCGGTCGGCGAGGGGACGGGCCTCGGCATGTCGATGGTGTACGGTCTCATGGAGCAGATGCACGGCCAGATTCTGGTCGCGAGTCGGCCGGGCGAGGGGACTCAGGTGACGATGCATTTTCCGCTCGTCAGACAGACACGCGAAGACGGCACGGCGCGTGACGCAAACGACGCAGGCACCCCGAGAAAAACCGCTGACACCACCGGCGAGGACGTACTGCTCGTGGAGGATGATGACGCGATTCGCGCGCTGGCGACGCGCATCCTGCAGCGCGGCGGCTATCAGGTCACAGAGGCGGGCGACGGTGACGTTGCTGCGAGGTGTCTGCATGATCGCAAGATCTCGGGCGCCACGCCGTTTGCGCTTGTGGTCTCGGATGTCGTCATGCCGAATGGCGGCGGCGCGCGTGTCTTCGATGCGCTCAATGAGAACGCCCTTCCCACGCGCCTCCTGTGGGTCACTGGCTACGCGGGAGACGAGACTGGCGATTGGCGGATGCGGGCGCCATCCGATGCTCCCGTGCTACAAAAGCCGTGGACAGCGACACAACTACTGACCGCTGTTCGTTCCGCCATCGATGCCGATCGGGTAGCCACGTCGGCTTCGTCGTAGTCACGCCGGACTCGCCCGCATGGTCGATTGCCGACACGGTGGTTTCACCACATTCTTCTCAGGTCTGTCCCCCCCTCTTCCTGGAGTTCCCATGCCCGAACCGATCGCGCGTCAGATTCTCATTGCGAATTTCGCCACGCCCGCTGGCGCGTCCAACGCGCTCGATTTACTGAAAGGATCGTCGGTGAGTCTTGGCAATACCGCGCTGGTGACACGGGACGCGACTGGCAAGGTCGAGTTTACCGAATCCGCCGATTGGGGTGTTGGAAAAAGCGCCTTGGTCGGCGCCATTGCGGGCCTGCTGTTGCCGGGCGTCGGCAGCATCACGATGGCCGCAGGCGGCGCGTTGGCGGCGTACTTCATCGACCTTGGGTTCCCCGATGCCTTGCTCAAGCAGATGGGCGAGGGGCTGACCGCAGACTCGTCGATGCTCGTGGCGCTCGTCGAGGATTCGGGAGTAACACGGGCCGGCGAAGTCATCGTGCAAGCCGGTGGCACGGTGATGGGCACCACCCATGAAACCGATTTGGCGGCCGCGATGGCCAGCCTCAAGCGGTCGTAAGCAACTCCCAGCAACGCGCAGGAACGCCCTTCACGGCGCGTGCATCGCCCACGCGAGAAATCGCTCCGTCACATAGAGCGCGAGCTGATTGCTGGGTCCATGGGGCACCGCGTCGAAGGCATGTTCCGCCCACGGAATCTCGAGGTGGACGACAGTGGTGCCCGCGGCACGCAAGCGTGCCGCGAGCATCGACCCGAAGCGCGGTTCGACAATGTGGTCCCGACCGCCGTACACCAGCAGCGTGGGCGGCATCTGCCGCGTCACGAGCGCAATCGGCGATGCCTGTCGATAGCGATCCGGCATCTGATCGGGTGTCCCACCAAGGAACGCCTCCTCAATCGCGCGCACCTGCAACGGATCGGGGCGCGGCGGATGCCGATACCCTTCCGTCAAATCGACGGGGCCGTAGTAGTCGATCACCGCACGGATTCGCGGTGCGCCGACGGCATAGGCTGCCATCATGGCCAGATGCGCGCCCGCGGAGCGGCCAATGAGCGCCAGTCGCGAAGTGTCGCTCTCCCATTCACTGGCGTGCGCACCGATCCAGGACAGCATGAACTGCACATCCTGCACCGGTGCAGGAAACACGAAGGCGGGGGCGTGCCGATAGTCGATGGCGAACACCACATAGCCCTGCGCTGCGATGTAGCTCGCAAACTCCGCGTTATTCGCGGGCTCGCCGCGCTGCCAGGCACCGCCGTACACTTGCACCACCACCGGATAAAGGCCCACGGTCGGTGGCTGGTAGACATCCAGTCTCAACTGCTGCCCGGTGGGCGCGACCACAGCCACGTTGCGGGTGATCCGAACGCCTTCCACCGGGTCGCGCAGGCCACGAAAGAGATCAGCCACGACTAAGGGCTTGGCGCGGAACAGCGCCCGTTGGGTGGGCGAGAACCTGGTCGCGTACTGATCACCGAGCGCGGCGCGCAACGATGTCTCGGCCAACTGCGCCTGGGCGCTAAACCGGACAAATGGCAGGGCTGACAGGACCAACGCAGCGAGCGCGAGGACCGCGGCGCATCGCGACGTCCAGAGCGTTCGCGCATCGCGCAGCGCCAAGGCGAACGCCCCGGTAGCGAGGACGCTAAACCAGACGCTCACTTCCGGCGCGCCCACGCCAAGCGTGAGCAGCGCGCGATTCGGCGCTGGAATCACGATCCACATGGCGAGACCCATCGTCACAACGGAGAGCAACAAGCCGAGTCGGGATCGTAGAACGTGGCGGGAAGGCATCAAACAACGATCGCTCGTTACGCACCGCTTGGCCACCGTCCTACGCGCAGGGTGTTTCGCGAAGAGTGACCGTGCGCATAGTCAGCGCTTGACGTGGTGCGGTGATGGGGCGACGGTACAGCAGACGATGCTCGCGATCGTCGACTGATGATCACTCGCAAAGGAGCAACGATGGGGAGTAGTGGAACGACCGAACCGGTTCCGCGCGGGGTCTGGGTCCTTGCAGGCTCAGGCATCTTGCCATTTCTCACCTGTATCGGGTTGTTGTACGCCTCTCCGGAACTGGCAGCGCGAGCGGTGCAGGCCTTTATCGCCTATGCGGCGCTCACCCTGTCCTTCCTTGGCGGTGCTAGGTGGGGTGCCGAGCTGGTCCGCGTCCCGCGTGCTCCCTCGTTGCCTCGGCTGGTTGCGGCCGCGGTCCCGTCGGTTGTGGGGCTCGCCGCGCTACTGCCGTACCTGACCAGCACACAGTCCATCGTGCTCTTGATGGCGTGTGGCATGTGGCAGCTGCTGTGGGATGTGAGCGCGTCGCGGAGCCGCTTATTGCCGTCGTGGAATGCGCGCGTGCGAACGGGAATGACCGTTGCTGGTACCGTGTGCAGCCTGGCGATGCTCCTGCTCAAGCCATCCTGACGCCGCCGAATGCTGGATAGCGATCGTCCGAAGTGCTACAATCGGTCGACAGCTATTCACCTTTTGGAGACGGCCTCATGCTTGGTACCCCCCTGATCCGCACCCGACGATCGTTCGCCCGGTTGGCGATGACTGTGTTTTCTCGATTGTTGGCGACGTCCTTTTTGTCTGGCGCGGCGTATACCGCGTCAGCGAGCGCGCAAGCAAATGATGCGCCCTTTCTCAAGGTCCGCGTCGACGAGGCGCGCAATCGCGCCATGTTGGAGATTCCGCTCTCGCAGCTCGACAAGGACTTTTTCCATCAGGTCACGCTTACGACAGGCCTCGGTACGGGTTCGCTGGATCGTGGGCAAACGGGTTCGAACGCGATTGTGCGTTTGGAGCGTCGTGGCAACCGTATTCTGGTCGTGCGCGACAATTGGGGGGTGCGCGCGCCCAATGGCGACGCCGCCAATCAACAGGCGGCGTCGGATGCCTTTCCGCGCTCCGTGGTGGCCTCGTTCGCGGTCGATGGCGAAAAGGACGGCGTGCTGACCGTTGATGCGAGTTCGCTGTTTCTCGCCGACGCCTACGGTGTGGCCGATGCACTCCGTGGATCGCAGGCGGGCGCGTATCGCGTGGACGTGAATCGCAGCTGGCTGGATACGGCGCGCACGAGATCATTTCCACGCAATGCGGAGGTGCATGCCGTGCTGACGTTCGTGACCGACGCACCTGGACCGGCCGCGCGTCGCTCGTCCATCGATGCCAAGGCCATGACGTTCGAGGAGCACCACTCACTGGTGATGCTGCCCGATCGCACGGAGTTTCGCGCCCGCGCGTATGATCCCCGCTTTGGCTACGGCGGGACGCAGTTTGCCGATCTGTCGCAGGGTTTCGACGGGACCTATCGCGATGGGTTCATCAACCGATGGCGCTTGGTTCCGCGTGATCCTGCGGCGTATCGGCGTGGCGAAGTGGTGGATCCGATCACGCCCATTACGTACTACCTCGACCCTGGTATCCCCGCACCATATCGCGAGGCGTTACGCGAGGGTGGCAACTGGTGGGCGAAGGTGTTTGAAGCGGCTGGTTTTCGAAATGCATTTCGCGTGCTCGATCTGCCTGCTGGCGCCGACCCCATGGACGCGCGCTACAACATGCTGATGTGGGTGCATCGCAACGGACCCGGCCCGTCGGTTGGGCCAAGTTATAGCGATCCCCGCACAGGAGAAATTGTGCGTGCCGTGGTGCGCATGGACGCGTGGCGATCGCTCATCGACTACAACATCTGGGCGGGCACCGTGCCGGCGTCGGGGCCGAACGGTCCGAATGTGAGCGCCGAAGCGTTCACCATGGCGCGCCGTCGCCAGCATGCGGCGCACGAAATCGGCCACACGCTCGGGCTCAGCCACAACTACATCGCCTCGTCGCAAGGTCGGAGTTCGGTGATGGACTATCCGGTGCCCCTCATCACGGCCACCGCCACCGGTGAAATTGATTTGCGCGACGCGTTCCGCACGGGTCCGGGTGCGTGGGATTCGCTGTCGATTCGCTTGGGCTACACGTGGTACCCGGATGCCGCGGCTGAACGTGCCGGGCTTGACGCGATCATGAAAGACGGCTTTGCGCGCAAGGTGCGGTTTATCAATGACACCTATGCGGGTGCCGAAGGATCGATTCCCGAAGTGACGCGGTGGGATGAAGGCACGACGATGTTTGACGCGGTGACCCGCACGTCGCGCGTGCGCCGCATTCTGATCGACAAGTTTGACGAGCGTGCCATCAAGCCGGGCGAGCCGATGCATCTGTTGAACATGCGTTTCGCGCACGTCTACTTGCATCATCGGTACTCGCTGGAGGGCTTGGCCAAATACGTCGGCGGCATGGATTTCACGTTCACGCTGCGCGGCGACGGGCAGGTGCCTACGCACGTGTTGGCTGCCGCCGATCAACGCAAGGCACTGAACATGTCACTCGATGCATTGCGACCGTCCGAACTGACCGTACCAGAGCGCGTGCAAGCGATGATTCCGCCGCCGCCGCCGGGCTTCAATACCGACATGACATGGATCGACGGTTACGGTGGCACCGCGTTCGACGCGGTCACGCTGGCCGGTGGCCTGGCCACCGAAGTGGTAGGCTATCTGTTGCATCGTGAGCGCGCCGCGCGGTTGGTGCTGTTTCAGGCGCGCGACGCCAACGCGCTGGGGCTCGACGAGGTCTTGGGCACCATCATCAAGCGCACGTGGGGTGCGCCCACGCCGGCTGTGTCGGCCGAGCGTGCCGTGTTGCGTGCAACACAGCGGGCGGTCGTTGATGCGATGCTGGATCTCGCCGGCGATAAGGCGGCCTTGCCTGATGTGCGTGCGCAGATGCTGATGCACATTCGCCAGCTGGATCAACGGCTGGCGGCTGCGCCGGGCACCGAACCGGCCGCGCGCGCGCACAGTGCCTCGGCCCGACGCGATATTGCCCGCTTCCTTGCTGGGGATGACGAGCCGGCGCTGCGTCCGCGCTACGCCGTGATCACGCTGCCGTGGCCGTAGCGGAGGCGGGCTATGACCAGTCGATGTGTTCTTACGACGGTGCGGGCGATTGCGTTGGTGCCGTGTGTGTTGCTCACGGCCTTTGGCAGCGTGGCCGCCCTCGGCGCACAAGCGTCAACGATCAGTCCGGTGGTGCAGATCGAAAGACCCATGTCGTTCGATGCGGCGCAACGACTCTTCGTGTTGACCCCCACGTTGGCGGCGCGCCTGAAGCTGTCCGCGCCGGATTGGCCGCTGGGCGGTGACTGGACTGAAGCACGGTTATTCCAGTTGGATACTACGGCAAGCAGTCCCGCTGTACTCGTCGCACACCGTGTGGACGGTGCGGTGGCGCGATACGTCCTCAGCGCGGATGGCCTATCGCGCCTGCAACGTGCGGTGACCGAGGCGTTGCTCGCGCAGGGGGCAGGGGCAGCGGATGCTCGCGGCGGCACGAGCATGGTGCTCTCCGAACCTGCGGGCAACGCCTTCGTTCGCAATCAGACAACGCTTGGACTGATCGCCTACGGCCCGGCCACCTCGTATATGCTCAGTGAGAGCAGTGGGCAGGCTGCCTTCGGCGGCTATCTCGTCGCAGCGGGGACTTCGTTCTTTGTCGCCGCGAACATGGTGCGCAGTCGCTCGATCACGAGAGCACAAACGATCCTCTCGTTCCACGGCGGCACCCGTGGTTCGGCCGTCGGTGCGGCGGTCGCGACCATCATCGACGCGGAGGGTGGGGTAGGCCGAGGCCTGCCGATTCTTGCCGGTGCGCTCGGTGGCACCGTTGCTGGATTCAGCCGTGCACGGGGTTTCAGTGACGGCGAAGCTGCGTCATCCGGATTCGTGGCCGATATCAGTGCGCTCACGACGCTTGGTATCGCGGGCGCGTTTGGCGCATTCAAGGACGATGAAGTCGTGTTTGTGAATGGTTTCCAGCGCGCAGATCCGGGACCGCCAACACGTACCAGGGTTGCGCTGGGACTTGCTATCGGCTCGGGGCTGGCCGGATATGCGATTGGCCCGCGCTACGCTCGCCGATCGGCGTACAACGTGACGGCCGGCGATGTCGATGTCGCGTTGACGAGCGCGTTACTCGGTGCGACGCTGGCGAACGCCGTGGTCTCTTCGTCTATCAGTGGGGAGGGACGCATGGCCGTTTCGACCGGTGGGCTGATCCTCGGTGCGCTGGCCGCCGATTGGAGCAAGGTGCGGCACGCAGACCGCACGTCGTCCGATGGCACGTTGGTGCAATTAGGTGCCATCGCCGGAGCGCTGATGGGTGGCGGATTTGCCGTCATGGCCGACGCGGAAGAGCAGGCAGCGGCAGGCCTCGTCGCGGTTGGCGGATTCGCCGGGTTGGCGCTGGCTGACGCCTTTGTGCGTCCGGCTCGTGACGCCGGACCAAAGCGTGGTGTGCTACGTACCGGGAGCGGCTCAGAGACCAAGGCGTCCCGTCTCTCCTTGTCGGTCGTTCCTGGGGCGACCACGTTGCTGTTGCACGCCCAGCGTCGAGGTGACGCTCGGGTGCCGATCACCGAACGTCCCACGATCCGCAACGTGCCAATGGTGCGGATCGCCTTCTAGCCGCCTTCCAGCCGTCGCAAGCGACGACTGCGCGTGGGGTGAGTGGTTGTCGCGTTGACGAGCGGCAACAAAAAAGCCCGCCGGGACAAGGCGAGCGGCGACGGGACAATCAGCAGAATGCCCTAGGGTCTCACGGACAACGGCGACAACTCATGAGTCGTCGCCGCTGGATTTCGACGGGTCCCGTCTGCCAGTGCGTCGCGCACGATGAGGACCGTAAGGGCGGCCAGCATCACGGGGATGGTGGCCAAGACAAGAGTTTTGAGGTACGCGAGTCGCGGCAGTCGCGGAGCGTTCACGAACGAAGTGCGGGAGGGAGGCAGGCCGTTGAATCGTTGCATATCTAATACACTGTACCGAGATATGCACTAGCTGGTTCCCAGTTTTCTTGCGCTTCACTTGTGCCGAGGTGTGCAGCGCGACAAAATCGTGCCATGCATCACCGAATCGCATGACCAAGCGCGTGCACGCGGCAATAATGACCGCCCCACACGAACCCATTTCACTCCGCGAGTTGCCGTGGCCAACGCTCACGGAAGGGAGTGCGATGCTGCGCACCCTGTACTCGGAGGTGTGTGGGACCGATGTGCACCTGCACCATGGACGACTGGCCGGCGTGCCGTATCCGATCGTCCCTGGACACGTGTCGATCGGCCATCTCGCGGAGATCCGGGGCACGATCACGGACATCGATGGCGAGCCGTTTGCGGAAGGCGATCTCGTCACGTTTCTCGACGTGCATGAGACGTGTGGCGCCTGCTACGAGTGTCTGGTCACGAAGCAAACCACGCGCTGTCCGCATCGGCGCGTGTACGGTATTACCTACGGGGTTGCTGACGGCCCCTTGGGTGGCTGGGCCGACCACATTTGGATGAAGCCGGGCGTCAAGCTGTTGCGCATTCCGCCCTCGGTCGACCCCGCGCAGTTTATCGCCGGCGGGTGCGGGCTGGTGACGGCGATGCACGCGGTGGAGCGGGGCGACGTGCGGTTGGGCTCGACGGTTGCCGTACTTGGTGTCGGCCCGGTGGGTCAGGCCACGATCGCCCTCGCCGCGATGGCCGGTGCGCAATCTGTGATCGCGGTGGGCGGGCCGGCCGCGCGGTTGGACTTCGCGACCCGGATGGGCGCGACGCACGTGGTGTCGCTCGATCTGCCGGAGGCCGAGCGCGTGAGCGCGGTGCGTGCCGCCAATGGCGGGCGAGGCGTTGATGTCGTGATTGAAGTCGCTGGCGACCCCTCGGCCGTTGTCCAAGCGCTGGACCTGGTGCGTGATGGCGGTGTGGTGGTGGTGGCCGGCCAGTACACAGACGCCGGTGCCGTAACCATCAATCCGCACCTGCAGATCAACAAGAAGCACGCCCAGATTCGTGGCTGCTGGGGATGCGACTACTCGCACTTCCATCGCGCCGTGCAGTTCCTCGCGCATCAGGGCTCGCGATTGCCGTGGCTTGATGCGCTGTCGGCGCGCTACAGCTTGAGTCAGGCAAATGAGGCGTTGGCGGCGGTGGCCGATCGGAGCGTGGTGAAGGCGCTGATCGTCCCTAACTGAAGCGGACGGGTGATGGGTACACGCGCTCGGAACGGCAGTCTACGGAGCAGACCCGGCGCGTAGTGCACTGCGAAGCACCACGCCGTCCAGCGCCTCAAGTGGCTTGATACCCAGCAGCGCGGCGAGCGTCGGAGCGATGTCGACCGTGCGCACCGGCTCGTCGATTTTTCCGGGCTTGATCCCAAACCCTGAAAAGATCAGCGGCACGTGGGAGTCGTAGTCGTACACGGAGCCGTGTGAGGCCACGTTGCCGCCCCACGTGCTGAACCGTGTGAGGGTAATGATCATCTCGACGTTGACGTTGGCCGGGAACTGATGCGTCCACCGACGGGCCACCTCATCACGCGTGGAGTCCGCCAACAGGTCGCGAAACCGGTCGACGCGCGCCACGCCCGGCTCTTGCCGCGCGAGGACGGCGAAGAACGACAGGAGCGAGTCGGGGTCCAGTTTTTTCCCGCGAAACGCCGCGCGGTTGAGCAGGACGATCGCTTGGTCCATAACGAACGCGTTCGTGTCAACGCCCCCCGCACGCATCTTTTCGCGCACGGCCGGCATCACTTTCGCGAGCGACGCGCGGACCGGACTGGGCTTCATCGTCAACGCCGCGAGCTCCGGGATGCGACCCACCCCATGGTCAGAGGTGAGCACGACCGTGACGCGCGACGAGTCCCGGATCGCGTAGAGTGAATCGAGAAACGTGCCGATCACGCGATCCACCTGCAGCACCTGATCGTGAATCTCGCGCGAATCCGGGCCGAACCCGTGCCCCACGACATCGGTGGCGGAGAGTGACAGGGCCACCAAATCGGTGCGCGCCGTCGCGCCAAGTTCCAGGGCACGAATGCCACTGATGGCGAACATGGCCACGATATCATCCATGAACGGCGTGGCGCGCACGAGGTTGACCGCATCGAACGCATCCTCGGGCAACGGATGCGGAAACAGGAAGCTCCGCCCGCTGTTCTCGATGGGCACGCTGTCCGGCTCAGTGTACGCGCTGTCGGGAAGCATCAGCGACCACGCTTTGCCGGCGAACGTGGCCGGAAACTGGCGGTCGTTAAAGGCCTTTACCCACGAGGGCAGCGCTTTCGCGAAGTAACTGCTGGTCACGAAGCGACCATCCGGTGAGTACCAATACACCTCGCCAGGGGCCCTGCCGCTTGGCAGGATGGCCCCGCGGTCCTTCATGGAAACGGACAGCGTGCGCGTCTTGCCATCGGCCTTGCGCATCCAGTCGCCAAGTGTGGTGCCTTGAAAGCGCTTCGGCGAGGCACCTGGCCCATAGCCATTGGCCAACAGCGGCGCATTGTCATCGTCCACGCCGATGCTGTTCATCATGATGCCGGTCGACCGGGGAAAGCGGCCGGAGAGCAGCGTGGCGTGCCCCGGTGCGGTCTCGGTAATCGCGTGGTCGTGATGGGCCTCGGTAAACCACGCTCCGCTGCGCGTGAGACGGGCGAGGCCACCCTTCATCTGCGGGCCGAATCGTTGCAAGTACTGCGCAGCGAACTGATCGATGGTAATCAGAACGACCAGCGACGGCGCGGCGGCCTGGCGCGGCACCATCGCCGAATCTCTCGACGAGCCCGTCGGGGTGTTGATGGTCTCGCTCGCGGCGACCGCGGGGGGACGTGCGGCACAGGCCAAGGCGAGCGACGCGAGCATGACAAGCGACGAGGGTCGGACCATCGGTCGCATGGGTCTCCGGCGCACCGGGTGGACAAACAGTTGGGTCATAGGCCGAAGTTGGCGAACCGCCACGAAGTGGGCAAGGCGGAATGGGCACGGCATGTGGCGGGAAGCGTGCGGGGCCACGATACTTGTCGAAGTTCCGATGACGCGTGTTCTGCGTCCATGGGCGCTGCAACGAAAGGTCCCAAGCTTCTGAAGGAGATAGGTGGTGACGAACTCGACTCCACAACGGAGTGCCGCGACCCGGATAATCCTGCGTTCGGTGGTGTATTACCTCGTCCTCGTGGGCATCACCACGCTGGCCTGGAAATACATACCCCGCAACAGCGCAGCGATCCCCGCCTCTCTTGAGGCGCTGCTTGGCGGTACTGAGGAGGTCACGGCGCGCGGGATCCCCGTCGTGCAGCTCGACGAGGGCAGCCTCGCCATCAGCGTTGCGGTGGCCATCCTTGCGGCGGTGTTGCTCTCGCTGCCGGTGGCGTGGGTGTACCAGCTCACGCGCGCCAAGCGCGGCTACCAGCAGTCGGTCGTCCAACTGTTGGTCGTCTTGCCCGCCGTGGTGGCCGGTATCGTCTTGTTGGTGAAATACAGCGTCGCCTTGGCCTTCAGTCTGGCGGGTATCGTGGCCGCGGTGCGCTTCCGGAACACGCTCGACGACAGCAAGGACGCGGTCTACGTTTTTCTCGCGACGGCGATCGGCTTGGCGTCGGCGGTCAATCTGCCGGTCGCGACCGTGATGTCGATCGGCTTCAATATGGTCTCGCTGGCCTTGTGGTTCACCGACTTTGGAAGCGCGCCCGTCGAACTCGATGGCCGGATCGCGGAGAAGCGACTGAAACGCGCCAAGGATCTTGCGCGCACCGGCACATTCGTGGCGCTGGTCGACGACGAAGTACTGCGCAACATGTCGCGTGAGCAACTGGAAGGCGTTGCGGAGCGCGCATGGAAGCGCGCGAATGCGACCGAGGAGTCTCCGACGGCCGTGCAACCGGAGTTGCGGTTGCGGATATCCACGACGGATCAGGCGGCCATGCGTCGCGCCGTCGAGTCGCGCTTGCAGGAGTACACCAAACAGTGGCGCGTTGGCTCTATTGCGCACGATGATGGCGTCACGGTCGTGGAGTACCACGTACAACTGCGCAAGAAAACGACGCCTGATGAACTACTCACGCTCGTTCGTACCGCTGGTTCCAACACCGTTACCGACGTGGAGCTCACCTGATGTCCAGACTACTCCGTAGTGCCCAGCACTTGGTGCTGTCCTCGGCGCTGATGATCAGTGTTGCGTCGAGCGTTGCTGTCCGCCTCGCCGCGCAGACGCCGCCGCCCAAGAAGGAGAAGGCCACGGCAAAAGACGCGGCGAAGGCCGATACGACCAAGAAACCCAAGAAGCCCAAGGCGGAGGACACGACCGCGAACGTGCCCAAGGATCCGGATTCGCGCTTGTTCCGCAACGAAGACGTCGTGGCGGTGACCTTCTCCACCAACCTCAAAGCCCTTCGCAAGGATAAAGGCGATCAGGCGCCATGGCATGCGGCCACGCTCGCGTATAGCGACACCGGGGCGCCCAATGGTCAGCGTATTGTGCCGGTTCGCGCCCGCACACGAGGCATCTGGCGGCTTCGGAATTGCGAATTTCCGCCGGTGCGCCTGAACTTCGTCAACAAGGAGACCAAGGGTACGCTCTGGCGCGATCTCGATGAGCCGAAGCTGGTGAGCTATTGCCGAGCGACGAGTATGTACGAGCAGTTCGTCCTGCAGGAGTATCAGCTCTATCGCATCTATCGATTCATCACGCCCGCCAGTCATCGCGTGCGATTGCTGCGCATGAGCTACGCCGATAGCGCCACGGGGAAGGTTGATCAGACGCGCTATGCGTTCATCGTGGAGGATCCTGCCCACGTGGCCATGGCCGCAGGCGGCAAGATCGTCAAGCTCAAGGGCGCTGGCGTCGACGACCTTGATCCGATGGCGGCCACGCTCGCCTTCCTGTTTCAGTACATGATCGGCAACACCGACTTTTCCGTCACCGGGCTCCACAATGCGGAGTTGATCGGGATCGCCATGGGCATCCATCTGCCGATCGCCTACGACTTCGATTTCGCCGGCGCAATCAACGCGCCGTACGCGACGCCGGATCCGTCGCTGCCGATCAAACGCGTGCGGGATCGATTGTATCGCGGCGCCTGCGCCTACAATGCGCAGGTGCCAGAGGCCATCAAGAAATTTGAGGCGCAAAAGGCGGCGATCTATGCGTTGTACACCGACACGATCGGCGCGCTGCTGGAGCCGGGCATCGTGAAGCAGACGCTCGCCTACTTCGACGATTTCTACGCCATTCTCTCAAAGCCGAAAGACGTCGACAAATACATCATCCGCGACTGCCGCCCGATGACCTGATGGAAGACACAGACTACGTGGTCAAGCAGCTGTCGGAACATTTCGCGGCCGATCGGATCAGCCTTGATGAGTTGGAGCGTCGTCTGGACCTGGTGTACAACGCCCCGTCACCACAGGCGTTGGCGGCGATCGTCGCTGACTTGCCGCCGATCGTGAATCTGCCGACCGCGCGTGTTGGGCGTAGTGATTCCCTTCAACGGATTACGGCCACGCTGGGGAATGTGGAGCGTGGCGGACTCATGGACGTTCCGTCATTACTCGAGATTCGCGCCACACTGGGCAACGTGGAGTTGGATCTGCGAGACGCCTCCTTCGGCCCGTTCACCGAGATTGCCATTCGCTCGGTATTGGGGAACGTCGAGATTGTGCTGCCCCTCGGGGTCCGCATCGAGAACGATGGCGAAGGCATCCTCGGCTCATTTGGCTCCAACGTAGCCCCGGGCACCATGCCCATGGTGGGCACAGCGCCGATCGTGCGACTGACCGGACGCTGTATCCTGGGCAACGTCGACGTGCGCTCGGCTATTGCAACGTCGAGAGGTCGATAACGAAGCGATAGCGTACGTCGCTCTTGAGCATGCGCTCATAGGCGTCGTTGATCTGATCAACGCCGATGGTTTCGATATCGGACACAATGCCGTGCTGCGCGCAGAAATCCAGCATCTCCTGCGTTTCGGCAATACCGCCGATGAGCGAGCCTGACAGCGTGCGGCGCTTCAGGATCAAACTGAAAGCAGACGGGGCCGGATGGGGCGCGGGGGATCCGCCCAACAACACCAGCGCGCCATCAAGACGAAGCATGTGCAGTTCGGCCTCGATATTGTGTGGCGTCCCGACCGTGTCGATGATGATATCCAGCGAACCGTTCAGCTGCTGCATGGCCTCGTCGTTGGTCGACAAGACGACATCGTGCGCGCCGAGTCGAAGGGCGTCGGCCCTTTTGCTTTTGGAGGTAGTGATGACAACGACATGAGCGCCCATCGCCCGGGCAAGTTTGACCGCCATGTGGCCAAGCCCGCCGATGCCCACGACGGCCACGCGCTTGCCCGGTCCGGCTTTCCAATGGCGAAGCGGGGAGTACGTGGTGATGCCGGCGCAGAGGAGCGGTGCGGCTGCGGCGAGATCCATGCCGTCGGGAATGCGCAGTACGAACTCTTCGTTTACCACGATGGCGCTGGAGTAGCCGCCCTGCGTGGGCTTGCCCGTCTCCTTCTCGGTGCCGCCGTACGTGCCGCCGCTCATGCCGCGGTCGCAGTACTGCTCCAGCCCTTCGTTGCAGGGCGGGCAGGCTTTGCAGCTGTGTACCAGGCAGCCCACGCCGACCGTGTCGCCGACCGTGTAGCGGGTGACGTCCGCTCCCGTGGCGACCACGCGCCCCACGATTTCGTGTCCCGGCACCTGCGGATAGCTGATCGGGCCCCACTCGCCGCGGACCGTGTGCAGGTCGGAGTGACAGATGCCGCAGAAGAGGATTTCGATCTGGACATCGCGCGGGCCCGGCAGGCGGCGGTCGAAGTTCCAGGGGGCAAGGGGCGTCGTGGCGCTGTGGGCAGCAATGCCGCGGACGGTAAGCGAGGTAGAATTGGTCATTGCTAAACGTCGCGGGGGGGGACGCCGTTGTGTAGGTGTTCCCGCTCATTGGTCCTTTAACACCCTGATCTATGCCTCCTCTCCGTTCTTTCCCGCTCCGACAGTTTGTCGCAAGCGGACTCGCGGTTGTGCTTGCCTCGTCTTCTGCTCTGTCGGTAGCGGGTGGTCAGTCGCTCGACTCCCTGACTATCGCCGGCATGCGTTGGCGAACCGTGGGCCCTGCCAACTTCATGGGGCGCATGTCTGATGTGGTGGGTATCCCCAGTCCGTCCAAGACGCTGTTTGTCGCCGCGGCGGCTGGTGGAATCTGGAAGACCACCAACAACGGCATCACGTGGCGTCCCGTGTTTGACGACAAGCGCGTGATCTCGATGGGCATGTTGGCGATCGCGCCAACCGATACGCAGCAGGTGTGGGCGGGCACCGGCGAACCCAATTCGCGCAACTCGATTGAACCGGGTGGCGGCATTTATAAGTCGACGGACGGCGGTATCACGTGGACGCTCAAGGGACTCGAGAAGACCGAAGCCATTGGTCGTATCGTGGTGCATCCCACCAATCCCAATACCGTGTTTGTGGCGGCGCTTGGTGCGACGTGGCGGAGCAACGCCGAGCGTGGGTTGTATCGCACGACCGACGGTGGGACCACGTGGCAGCTGGTGAAGTTCGTGAGCGACAAGGCGGGATTTATTGACGTCGCGATCAACCAGAAGGATCCGAACATTCTGTTTGCGTCCAGCTGGGAGCGGTATCGCACGCCGTATTCGCTTAAGAGCGGTGGTCCGGGTTCGGCGTTGTGGAAGAGCGCGGACGGCGGCACGACGTGGAGCGAAGTGAAGGGCGGTGGATGGCCCGACGGCATCAAGG
>JANOPS010000217.1:0-2122 GCA_031421995.1 Gemmatimonadaceae bacterium | reverse complement strand
CCTGCATATCGTCAAGTGGGATGGCCGTGTGGTGGCCGAGGCCGAACAAAAGGCCACGGAGCAAGGCGACGACCTCACGCACGACCTCACCGCGTTCGATCCGGTCAAGGACCCCGATGGTCCGCTTCCTGACGGGTACCTGACACTCGAGCACCCACCCTACAAGTTGCGCCTCACACTGACCAGCAAGGCAGCGCCGAAGCAGCCTGCCGTGGCGTGGACCTACGCGCACATCCTCATCAAGAAGATCGAATTCGAGCTGGGCACCGACGACATGATTCCCAAGGTCGGGAGTGATGCGCGCTTGGCTCGTGACAAGCAGGTGCGCAAGTCCGTCGAAGACGCCGGTGGCGTGCCGGCCGACGGCGGCACGCGCAAGGTCTGGCTGCGCAGCAACGTCTACAAGACGTCGCCCGCCGGAGTCGTGAATCCCCCCTCGGAGATGAACGACAACACCGCCTACACCGAATACGAAAAGTTGTGGAAGGAGGGGCCTAACATTCCGATTGTCGCCAAGATCCGCATCGCCGATTCCGCCGACGCCGAAGTCAAGCTTGAAGACGACAACAACGGACTCGCGCTCGGCAAGGCGCGGTTCCTGTGGGACTGGCGGGATCCCGACGAGGTTGTCTCGGCGCAACCTGCGAAGCCGCAGGCGTTCCTCGCGGCGGCCATCAAGTACTACAAAGCCGGAACCGATGCCACGCGCGCCGCGGCCGACCACACGTACCCCAAGGGCGACAATTGTCACGTGGATCACGGCGGCAAACGGGGGCCCAACGCTAAGCTCGTGTTCGACGAGCAGGTTGGTTACGCGGCGGCTGATGCGTTGACCGCCGGCGCGTTTCCGTTCGAAGTGAAGAAATGCGAAACGCGGAAGTGGGCCTCGTTCAGTCGCGGCTGGACCACGGGACTGCTCAAGGGGAAGACCGGTGCGGTGTTCCGTCCATCGCGCATGGGTGGTGACAACTACAAGATCTACCTGTATCTGGACTACGATCGCACGGCGAAGGACAAGCCGGTGGTCGACGTCAAGACCGAGCCGCTCTCGGTACCGGCCGCGGTCGTGGCGCATACCGGCACGTGGGTCGTGTGGCGCCGCATTCACGTCGTGCGATACGTGCGCAAAGATGCCACAGTCACCGACTGGACTGGCAGTTTCGGCGCCGCGCAGGCGTACTATCGACCGGCCTTCATGGAAATGGTGAACGGCATCGGCGGCCAGAAGTACCTGTACAGCGCGCACCGGCTCGCGAACGGGGCGGTCCCGGCATACAATGCGCTGGCCGAAGCACGGCTGGTCGCCACGGGAAATGCCCTGTTCACGTCACATCTGGTGCAGGATGCTGCCGCGAACCATGGCGCCGATGCCGCCGCATTTCGCACACGACTGTACCAGGACTTCGTGCAGGAGGCGCACAAGAGGCTGCACACTCCCGCTGATGTCGCAGACTTTGCGAGTATGGCGACGGACCTGGGCAGCACGGCGACCGCCGTGGCGCTTGGCCTCGGGACTCAAGTCATTCCCGCTGGCGCGGCAGGCGCTGTGGCTGCGCGCAACACCAGGCTCAATGCCACTAAAACGTGGCTGGTGAACGGCAGCTATTCCACGCGCCTGGCTTGGGTCATCGCGCTCCGCTTCAAGTTCATTACACCGCTCGAAGGATTGCTGGGAGACCTGCAGCTCCTGAGTGGCGGCAATGGCAACGGTGCGGCGAGCGACGGCATCACGGTGGTGCACTTCGATCACCTCTTCAGCGGAGTGGCCGAATCCCTCGCCAACGGTGAGAACCCCAACATGATTCTCGGCGCCGCGATCGACGTGGCCGATGCCACGCGCAACCGGTGCCTGTTCTTCTTTACCGAGACCTTCACCGACACGTTTGTGCATGAGGTCGGACATCACCTGTTCCTTCCGCACGCACCGTTCCCTGCGGCCAGCCCGCCGGGCGGCTCACAGGCCAACCGGCACGATGCCGTAGACGACCTCTGCACCATGTCGTACAAACGACCACGAACGTATTTCTGCGGGCTCTGTCAACTTCGGCTTCGCGGTTGGAGTGCGACCTTGTTACAGAGCGCGGGTGCCAGTAACACCAAGCCATGACATCGCGCCGTGCGG
>JANOPS010000216.1:0-7777 GCA_031421995.1 Gemmatimonadaceae bacterium | reverse complement strand
CACGCCCTGCTTGTCTCTCCACCACTGCTCCAACGCAATACCGACGGCGTCGGGCATGGACAGCACCTTGTTGGGACCCAATCCCACGGCGCGATCAGACGAGATGCCGCGCAACTGGCGATGGATCTCCATCATCGGGATGCCCGAGCGCAGTGCGAGCGACACCAACCGACCAATCGCTTCCGCGTCGGCCATTGCACTGCCACCGGCCTTGCCAAGGTTGAGGAACAGTTCGAACGGCTGCCCCTTCTCGTCTTCGGTGATGTTCACGAACATCACACCGAGCGGCGTCTCTTTACGAATGGTGGTGCCGCGCATCACTTCCGGACGCGCACGCTTCGCACGACGCTGCGAATTCTCCGCCTCGGCGCTGAACAACGCCTTCTTCGTACGATCGAGCTCGTTCTGCAGCTCGGCCATGGTGCCCTGCAACTCACCAACTTCACGCTTGAGCGCAATCACATCCTTGTCGGTCTTGCCATCGGCCTTGGGCGCATCAGGCGCCATTGCCACACCAGTGGCCTGCGCCGTCTTGGCGTCTTCACGCTTGGCGGCCGCATCGGTGGTGGCACCGGTGCTCAACACCTGGTTGTCGCGCGAGCCATCGCGATACACCGTGACGCCCTTGCACTTCATGTCGTACGCCATCTCGTAGATCGCGCGCACGTCTTCGATGGTCGCCGCAAAACCAAAGTTGGTGGTTTTGGAAATCGCCGAATCGCAATGCTGCTGAAACGCCGCCTGCATGCGGATGTGGTACTCGGGCGAGATGTTGTTGGCCGTGTTGAACACCGCCTGCCAATTGAGCGGCACTTCGGGATGTTTCACGGTCCCGGTGAGCGCGATGCGCTCCATGAGCTCTTCGCTGTACCATCCTTCTTTTCTCGCGATGGACACGAAGTCCTCGTTCACGTCGGGCATGCGCACACCCGCCTGATTGCGCATGAACGCCACGGCAAAGAGCGGCTCAAGACCCGACGAACAGCCGGCGATGATGGAGATCGTGCCGGTGGGCGCGACAGTAGTCACGTTACAGTTGCGGAGCAGCTGCATGGGGCGAATACGCTCGCCCTGCTCGTCGCGCGCGCACGTGGCATCGGGGCCAAAGATCGACTGCGCCCACTCCGGGAACGCGCCGCGCTCGTTGGCCAACCGCTCGCTTTCCTTCTTGCCCTCAACGTCCAAGAACTCCATGACGGTGCGGCCCATCTCGATGCCTTCAGCGCTGTCGTACGGAATGCCCAACCGCACCAACATATCCGCAAAGCCCATCACGCCCAGCCCAATGCGACGAATGCGCTTGGACAACGCGTCGATCTCTGGCAGCGGATACTTGTTGACGTCGATAATGTTGTCGAGGAAGTGCGTGCTGAGCGCCACGTCACGCTTGAACGCGCCCCAGTCCATCACGCCGTTCATGACATAGTAGCCAACGTTCACCGAACCCAGGTTGCACACGTCGTACGGCAACAACGGCTGCTCACCGCAGGGATTGGTGGCCTCGTACGCGCCCATGTGTGGCACGGGGTTGTAGCGATTGGCCTCGTCAATGAAAAACACACCCGGCTCGCCCGTGCGCCACGCCCCCACGATCATCTTATCCCACACTTCGCGCGCGCGAAGCTGACCGGTTACCTGCTTGGTGCTTTCGTCGAACAGGTCGTACATGCCGTCGGCCTTCACCGCCTCCATGAACTTCGTCGTGATGCCGACAGAGATATTGAAGTTGGTGATCTTGGTGAGGTCTTCTTTGCACGCGATGAACTCCATCACGTCGGGATGATCAACGCGCAAGATGCCCATGTTCGCCCCGCGACGCGTGCCGCCCTGCTTCACCGCGTCGGTGCTGGCATCATACAACTGCATGAACGAGACCGGTCCGGACGCCACGCCCGTCGTGCTGCGCACCATCGCGCCTCGCGACCGCAACCGCGAAAACGAAAAGCCCGTGCCGCCGCCCGACTGATGAATCAACGCCATGCTGCGCAGCGTGTCGTAAATGCCGCTCTGCCCGTTGGACAGCGCATCCTCAACCGGCAGCACGAAGCAGGCCGAGAGCTGGCCGAGTGGGCGACCGGCGTTCATGAGGGTCGGCGAGTTTGGCTCGAACCGACGCTGCGTCATAAGGAAGTAAAACTCCTCGGCCAGTGCCTGCACCGCCCCGTCGCTCGCGCCGTAGCGGCGGTCCGCCTCAGCGACCACGGTCGCCACGCGCCAGAACATGTCTTCCGGCTTCTCCACAGGCTTCCCCGTCTTGTCTTTCACCATGTAGCGCTTTTCAAGAACCGTCCGCGCATTGGCAGACAGCGTGACAAGACCTTCCGGGGGGTGTGCGGAAAATGGCATTCGGGGCTCCAGCGGTAGTGGCGTGAGGCAGGCGATTTTTTGCTACGCCGTTCGGCGATTTGGTACACAGGCGAACGGCGCCGGGGACTTCAGCGGGGGCGAATGGTGCTCCCGTTCGTGAAGCCGCGCAAGTGATTGCTCAAACGCATGCCTCGCAACGCCTTACGCAGGGCAGATCACGGAACTGCGGACGGGCGCCGGTTTTCCACTCAGAACATTCTGTGATACACCGCTCAACGGGAGAACGACCGCCGATCTGGCATCCCTACCCCACAATCTCGCGAAGGAAGGCCATTGACAGTCTTCTAAAGCGTTTGTTTTGAAATGGTTAGGTTGTCACGTTCGCATGGGCAGACGACACCATGGCATCACAAGGGCGGCACGACGCTCAGGTCCCAAACGACGCCATCAATCACGAATTGTGCGGCGCGATGCGGTCAACTTGCCTGCTTACACGCCGGCGGATACCCCTTTGCCTGCATTCACGCACTCTCCGCCGTTTTTGCGCCCCACGTGAGTGGCCGCAATTCGGGCTACCGACGCGGAAACTCGCCGTCCCGATATCGCCCGGCCAAAACCACATACCGCTGTGCATTCGCAAGCGTGCGCGCCTGCTGCGCCTCGTCGAGCTGCCGCACGACCTTCGCCGGAACGCCAAGCACCAGCGAGCCCGCGGGGATCTGCATGCCCTCCGTCACGACCGCCCCCGCCCCGATAATCGAACCGCGCCCCACGTGCACCCGATTCAGCACGATCGCGCCCATCCCCACCAACACCCCATCCTCAAGCACCGTGCCGTGCACGATCGCGCGATGTCCCACCACACAATCCTCGCCAATGGTGGTCGGGACGCCATCGTCGGCGTGAATCACCGCACCATCCTGCACGTTACTGCGCGCACCAATCGTGATCTGCTCCACATCACCACGAATCACCGCCGTGGGCCACACCGACACGTCCTCGCCAAGCACCACGCGCCCAACCACGATCGCCGTGTCATGAATCCATGCCTCTGCCATCGGTCTTCAGCCTGCGCTAAACGCGCGAAAAGATTGTGAAACGAGCGCGACAAACAACGCGAGCAGCGCGCGAATAGAGCACCAGACGAGCGCCAGGAGATCGCGAACAGGGTTTAGAAAAGCGAGCCCAGCGTCACGTACATCGACCCGCCACGCGCAATACCCGCTGGCGCGGCATAGGGCGCAGCAGCTCCAATGCGCAGGCGATACGGCACGTCGTACTGCACCGCAATATCCACCACCAACTCCGCACCAGCCGACGCAATCCATCCGTCGCGCACACCCCGTCGCTCGCACACCACCGCACGCTGCGCCACCAACGCGCCTGGACACCACGCGCGCGCGGCATCCGTAAACAGCGTCAGCGACGTGCGATCCAACATCACCGTGAACGGCGAAGCCGCCGTGCGAAACCAATGCAACGGCGCGCGATACTCCACGCTGCCGCCAAGCGCGCGCGAACCGCGCTGCACGGCAGCGGCGACACCACGCACCGGAAACGTGCGACCGGGATCGCCAAACACCACACCCGGCAACAGCTCGCTCGACACACCACTCACCCCACCCACGTTCAGCTCCGTCTGCGCATTCTTGTCGGTGATCGCACCGGCCACTCTGCCTGCCAGCACGTGCCGCGCGAACCCCGGCAAATTGAGCGGCAAATACCCACGCATGGTGGCGCTGTGGCGCCACGATCTCAGCGACGGCATGTCCTCGCGCCACCGGTAACTGTTGGCCACAGACACCGCGATCCCTTCTTCGATCGAGATCCCCCGATTGCCCAATCGCACAGTGCTGAGCGTCGCGTTGGAAAAGAACGAGGGATAGCGCGTGCGCGGTCGCGCCAGAATATCTCGGCGCGTCAACAGCGAATCGACGTCGGAAAAGAAATCGCGCATCTCGTACTGCGCACCAAACGTGCCATTCAGCGACGTCCGAATACTCGGAGCGGCCCACGAGGTCGACACCGTCGCAAAGCGCCGACGACGGGCAATATCTCCGAGCACCACACCCGCGGTGTCGGTGGCACGAAACGTGGCGTCCCACGACTGCGCCCACGACAGATTGATCACCGGAACACCAAACCCACGGTAACGATACTGCGCCACACCATCCGTCTCGCCACTCGCGAACTCGCGCGTCACGCTCGCCGACCACGCATGCCGTTCAAGAATGTCCGAGCTACTGGTCGACAGCCCATACGCAGACTGGCCCAATCGCGACGTACCGATCTGTGGCAACCAATAGCGTGGCAACAGTTGGCGAAGGGGATTGTACCGTCTGAACGTGGTATCCATACCTCCAGCCTCACCGGTTGCCGAGGCGGCCACTGCACTCGCGCCGGCGCGCGCGTCGGGGCTGTTCGAAGCACCGGCCAACACACCACTCGACCCACCATTCGACACCGCGTTCAGCGCATTCGTCGCCGCATACCACGTTCCACGCGCCACCTCACCAACCGTGTCGAGCGGCGCCACCGACACCACGAAACCATCATTGCGCGCCACCAGCGCAACAATCATCAAACCATCCGGCGACACACTGGGTTGATACACGCCGGAACTCACGCGACTGATGACGCGCACCGATTCCCGTGGTTCGCGCCATCGCACAGTGTCCGCCACCGCGCTGCCAGCAATCGTGCGCTCGCCAATCGCGCCGTCGGCAGTCGCGCGCCCGGCAACCGGCGCCAACTCCACCTGCATGCGGCCGCTCCGATCGCTGCTGTACACCACACGACGCCCGTCTGGCGTGAAGGAGGGCGAGGCAAACACGGCGCGTCCGCCGGCCACGATGTCCTGCACCACGCCCACCGTGTCCATCACCACCACACGCTCCTCGCCAGTTGGCAAGAACTCAATCGCCACCACGCGCGTGCCATCGGGCGACCATCGCGGATCGGCCCACACCCCCTCACCACGCAGCGGCGTCACGACGCCGCTGCGTGTCACGCGCACCAACTCCGTAGACGCGGCCGACAGCCTGATCGCCACGATGGCGCCGTCGCGGCGCACATCCGGCTGCGACACGCGCGCGCCGTTCGTGATCTGTGTTTCGTCGTCTCCCACGCCGATATACAGATCACTGCGCACCTCATACGGACCACGATAGTTGATCTGCGCAAACACCATCGAATCGCCACCAAAGGGCGCGTTCACGTCAAGGCCGTTCCGTCGCGCGATCCGGCGCGGCGGCGCGACCCGGGCATCGGGCGCGCGAGTGAGCGCCCCTCGCACCGATGCTACAAAGACCCCAGTCACGTCGCGTCCGTTACTCGCCACCCACATCACCGAATCGCGAGAGCGCCAGCGCGGCGACTCGGCGTACCAGCCGTCGGGCGTGATCGCCTGCCAGACAGAATCCCCGGAACGATCGAGCGCCACCGCCATCGAGCGCAGTGAATCACGCATGGTCGCCACCTGATCCCGGAAGCTCGCGCCAAACGCAAAGTGCGAGGCGCGATTGAGCAGGAACGGCGGCATCACCGCCGTGCGATCCACAAAGCGTCGCATACTGGTATCGCCACCAACCTGTGCTGAGCGATCCATGAGCAGCGCGCCGTATCCGTACGCGGTTTGCCCCTGCGGAAAACGCGACGTGGCCAAGCTCCATCGGCCCAGCGGCGGCACGACGTCGTCGCGCGCGGCCGTTCTCGCCACGGTTCGCGACTCGGTGCTCACCAAACGACCGCTCCCCGTAAACCGTGATTCATAGTGCACCGCGAGGCCCTCTTTCACCCAGCTGGGGGTGAGCGCGTTGGGAAAGGCCATCGGGCCGCGCCCAAAGACAAATCGCCCCGCGCGCCAGAGCCCGCGCGCCCGATCCAGGTGAAAGATGTGCGCCAGCTCGTGCGTGATGACGAGCTGCAGCCAGTCATCATGAAAGCGCAGTTCCGTAGACCCCACGGGAGGCACGGCAAAGATCACGACGCGGTTCGTGGGAAGCACCTGGGCGTAGCCATTGCTGTAGTCGACGTTGTCGGCAATCACCATGTCGATCGGTCCGGCAGGCGGTGCCAGCTCGGCGGCCAGTTGCGCGTAGGCGCGTTCGGCAATGACGGCGGCGCGCCGAGCGAGCGGTTCTTGCCCACGCCGCACATGAATGCGCAGATGCGTAGTGCTGATGGTGCGCATCGATCCGCGTGGATCGACCTGCGCGTGAAGCGTGGGCGCTGCGATGCTCTGCCACAACGCGCACGCCATCGTGGCCACGAGGCGTATCAAGACACGGGACGCGCTGCTCATTGGCGGAGCGCGCGAAAGTATGATTCGAGTCCGTCCACAATCGCCTGCGCGTACCGCCGTTGAAAACCCACATCACGCATGGCGGACTCCTGTTCAGGCATCATCAGGAACAACCCCTCAGTCAGGATGGACGGATACCACGTTGGGCGTGCGACCGCCAGATTTTGATAGTGCACGCCGAGATCCCGAATGCCAAACGCACGCACCATCGCCGCTTGCACCGGACGCGCGAGCGGCTCGCTGTGTTGATGAAAGAACAAGGTACTCGTGCCATTGGCGAGAAACGGGTTCACGCCATCCGGCAGCGCGTTGAGATGTACCGAAACGAAAGCGTGCGCATTCGCGCGGCGCGCCGCCACGCCACGTTCCGTTAAGCCCACCGCCACCAGTGTTTCACGCGTGAGCACCGGGTTGGCACCGCGAGCGAGCAAAAGCTCAATCAACACTTTCCCGACCGGCAGGACCGCGTCCCCTTCATACAAACCGGTCGGACCAGTCGCACCGGCAGGCGGATGTCCCGGATCGACGGCGATCGTGAGTCCTTTGAGCGGACTCACCGCATCAATACGCGGTTGGCGTCGAATACGCAGCACCAGCGCACGGCGGCTCTCATCCCACAGCGCCAGCCAGCCAAACACGGATTCCGACAAGGTGAACGTGAGACGCGCGCGATTGCTGCCCACCTGATCCCAACTCATCCGGCGCACCAACGTATCGTTGCCAAGGATCGGTGAAATTTCCGGATTCACCTGGACACCATAGAGTGTTAACACCAACGACCGGCCGTCAGGCTCAACCAGAAACGCTGGGCGCTCGCCCGTGCCGATCACGACATCCACCCACTCGCCGGCTGGCGTGAGGCGAATCCCACCGCTGACGCGGCGCGGCGCGGCACTGCCGTCGGGCAGCGCCACCACATCCTCGTTCGCCACCCAGACATCGAGCCCGTCATCGAGCCGCACGCGCGTGCTACCAGCTTGCTTTCCGGTGATCTCGAGCACCGTTCCCGGCAGCAGGATCCATTTATACGTGCCGTCGGGAATCGTGCGCGCGTGGACCACACGATCGGTATCGCTTCCAACAAGGTTGGCAGAGCGCAACACGCCCAGCCGGCGCACTCGGCGCGACGCGATGTCGACCGTCGGCACCGTCAGCACGCTGCGCGTA
>JANOPS010000215.1:0-59334 GCA_031421995.1 Gemmatimonadaceae bacterium | reverse complement strand
GCGTTCGAGAAGCGTCTGCTGGCCGCCCTCGAATCGGAATTGGCCACACGCACTGAGGAGTACGAAATGCATCGCGCCGAGATCGACCGCGCGGTTGCCGAGGCGCGCCGACCAAACTGACGGTGGACCAGTACTACTGCGTACAATTCTGCGCGCAGCGCTTGACGTGGAGCGGAACTCCATGTACTAGGAGTAACTGTATGTGCACCGCTATTGGCGTCTGCCCCTAGCGACCGTTTCACACACCGGACCGGACGGCCTGCGAAAGGGCCGGACGGTTGCGCAGGGGCCCATTGGTGGGCCGTTTGCCGCATGCCGATGTGGAACTC
The DNA here is from genome assembly GCA_031421995.1 of Gemmatimonadaceae bacterium. GTDB lineage: Bacteria > Gemmatimonadota > Gemmatimonadetes > Gemmatimonadales > Gemmatimonadaceae > Gemmatimonas. The sequence goes on along the minus strand of JANOPS010000215.1, from coordinate 59,005 downwards.
AGGACTATACCAGTGGAGGAGGCAGCGATGCCGCGTGGCGACGAGATGTCAGAAGAACTCAGGGTCAACGAACGAGACGTAGAGATGATGAATCTCGGCGGGTACGACGACGAGGAGGAAGACGACGGATATGGGGCGCCGTCCGACGACAGCGACAGCCTGTGGGATAGTGCTGACGACGATGACGACGACGATGACGATGACGAGGATGACGACAGCTTCGAGGAGGAGGCGGTCGACGACGAAGACGACGAAGACGACCTTTTCGGTCGTCCGACGATTCGCCGTGGCCCGGGTCGTCCGCCCAAGAACCCCGGCGCGTCGAAGCCTGCGCCAAAGCTCAAAGCCGTTATGGTCCCGAAAGTCGAGGAGGCCGCTCCGGCAGCAGTCGTAGAGACACCCGCACCGAAGCCACCAAAGCCACCGGCACCACCGAAGGCACCGAAGGCACCCGCAGCTCCGAAGGCACCCGCTGCTCCAAAGGCTCCAGCGGCCCCGAAGGCGGAGGCTCCAGCGGCCCCGAAGGCGCCTGCTCCGAAAAAGGCCGTAGCACCAGCGAAGCCCGTCGCAGTCGCAAAAACGGCCGCTCCGCAAAAAGCCACCGCCCCGGCGAAGAAGGCGGCGCCGGCGAAGAAAGCCACGCCCGCCAAGAAAGCGGCGCCGGTGAAGAAGGTGGCCCCGGCCAAGAAAGCGGCGCCAGTGAAGAAGGCAGCAACAGCGAAGAAAGCAGCGCCCGTCAAGAAGGCAGCGCCCGCGAAGAAGGCGGCCCCAGCCAAGAAGGCAATGCCCGCCAAGAAGGCGGCCCCGGCCAAGAAGGCGGCTCCGGCCAAGAAGGCAATGCCAACGAAGAAGGCAACACCGGCTAAGAAGGCGTCGCCAGCGAAAAAGGCTCCCGCGAAGAAGGGCGGCCGGCGCTAGCAACGTCGGCGTTCCAAACACGCAAGAGTTCAGGTTGCAACAGGGGCGCGGATCTCCGCGCCCCTGTTCGCGTTGTGTGAGGTCCCTAACTTGTATGGTGTGCACAACGCTGACTTTCGCGACACACTGATCCTCGACCAACCGCCATTCGCTCGGCGGGTGCTTGACGCACTCCCGATGACGATCTGGTCGGTTGACCTTGATGGCAACATTACCACGACCAATCGCGCGTGGTCGCAGTACGCCACGGAAAACGGGGCGCCGCAGATCGCGAGTGAGCCTTCGATGTTGGGCTGCTCCATCTTCGAGGGCATGGCCGACGAAAGCTCCCGCGATCAGATCGTGCGGGCGATGCAAATGTTGCGAACACGTCGCGTCCCTGTCGTGCGCTGGGAATTCCCCTGCGATTCTCCCGGCGAGCCGCGCACGTTCCTGATGCAGATCACCGCGCTTGCGGACGGCACGGATGTCACCGGTTTCGTCTTTTGCACCGTCGACATCACCACGAGTCATCGGTCACGCGAAGCGCTGATCAACACGGGGATCGCACTGGCCGAAGCGATTTCACTCGAGCAGGTGTTCGCGGAAGTCGCCTATCAAGTGCGTCGCGCCGTCCCGTCGTCGGGATTTGTGATCGCCCTGGCGGAAGACGACAGCGCGCAGTTCCGTATCCGCCACCGCGAAGGGTTCGACGCGCCAATGCAGGGCACCGAGTCGTTGGAACGGCGGCTGACGCGCACGTGGCTTGAAGCCCTCGCGAACGGGAGTGTCGTTCGCGAACACTCCGATGCGGGCCTGGAGATCACAGCGCCGCTGCTCAGCTCGGGAGGCGTGCTGGGCGCGATCACCCTCTGTGCAGAGCCCATCGAATCCGAGCAGATGCTCGAGGAAGCCGAGCGCGTCCTCGCGGTGATTGCCGCGCAAACCGCCGTCGCAATCGAACGAGCATGGCTGGTGCGACGGGTGGAATCGAAGCGCCGATTGGAAGCGATTGGCGAAGTCGCGGCCGGCGTGGCCCATGAGCTCCGCAATCCACTCTTCGGGATCTCCTCCGCCGCGCAACTCCTCCAGTTGCGGTCGCGCGAAGATCCAGTCGTTGAACGCAATGTGGGCCGCATCCTTCGAGAGGTCGAGCGGCTCAACCGCATGGTCACCTCGCTGCTCGAGTTCGGTCGACCCAATGCAACCCATCTCATGGCCGGCGATCCGGAGCTCGTATGGGATGAAATCCTCGATGGCGAGCGCGCTCGGCTGGACAGCAAGCAGCTCCGCCTGTGTCGCACGCGAACCGAGCCCTCCGCTCGCTGTCTGATCGACGCCGAGCAGATGGGTCAAGTCATGCGCAACGTGCTGGTGAACGCGTGTGACGCCGCGCCCGAACAGTCCGAGGTGCACATCGTGTCCCAGCTCACCCCGATTGGAGGCTGGCGCTGCAAGGTCACCAACGGTGGCCCCGCCATTCCCCCGGACGTGCTGCCTCGTGTGTTCGAATTCTTCTATTCGACGAAAGCCGGCGGCACGGGGATCGGACTCGCGCTGTGCCAACGCATCATGGATGAGCACGGCGGCACCATTGCGATCGACAGCACCAGTGAAAGCGGAACAACCGTGACGCTGTCATTGCCAGTCAGCGCCAGCGTATGACCAAATCATGACCAGAGCATGACCTGCGCATGATCATCACACAGCCATGACCCTCTCCGTGCTGGTCATCGACGATGACGAGTCGATCCGCGACACCCTGGTCGAGTTCTTTGAGACCCTTGGCTATTCGGCACGTGGCGCCGCGACCGCGACAGAAGGACGTCGCTTGGCACAAGAACACGCCGCCGATGTCATTTTGCTTGATCTGCGGTTACCCGACGCCGATGGATTGCTGACCCTCCAGGCACTGCGCGCTGATGATCCTGATGTCGCGGTCATTCTGCTGACGGGCTATGCGGACGTTCGCACCGCGGTCCACGCCATGCAGAATGGCGCGGTCGACGTGCTTGAGAAGCCCGTGGCGTTGGAACTGCTCGCCGCCGCCGTCGAGCGTGCGGCACAACCGGGTCGACTGCGACAAGAAGTCGAGGTACTGCGCGCTCACGCGCGTCCAGCGTCGAATGCCGGCACCCCGACGTTCGATAAGGTCCTCGAACAACTGATCGAGATTGCGGCGCGAAATACCGACGCTCCGGTCCTGCTGCAAGGCGAAACGGGCACCGGCAAAGGGTTCGTGGCGCGAATGATCCACGACCGTTCGACGCAACAGGCCAAACCCTTCGTCGAGATCAATTGCGCGTCGTTGTCGGCCACGTTCTTCGAGAGTGACTTGTTCGGCCATGAGCGCGGCGCGTTCACCGATGCGCGAACCGCCAAGCGCGGACTGCTCGAAATTGCCGGCGAAGGCACCGTGTTTCTCGATGAAATCGCCGAGTTGGCAGCAGAACTCCAGCCACGCCTGCTCAAGGTTCTTGAAGAGCGCACGTTCCGTCGACTTGGCGGCACCATTGCCCTGCGGTCCAGCGCCCGACTGATCGTGGCCACAAATCAGCCACTGGGCGATGCCGTCGCTGAACGCCGGTTTCGCGCTGACCTGTACTACCGGCTCCAGGTCCTGACGCTAACCCTCCCTCCCCTGAGGGATCGGCCGCACGATATCGTGCCGCTGGCCCGCACGTTCCTTCCGCGCGGGGCATCCTTGACCGAGGAGTCGGAGCGTGAGCTGACGCGGTACCGGTGGCCTGGAAATATTCGTGAACTGAAGAACGCCATCTGGCGCGCAGCGTTGCTGGCGGAGGGAAAGCGGATTCTTCCGCAGCACCTGAGATTGTCCACTGACGAACTATCTTTCTCGGTCGAAGCCGCCGCTGCAAATGCACCGGGTGCCTCGTCGATGCTGGACCTCGAGGTCGAGGCGATTCGTCGCACCCTCGAGCGGACGAAGGGCAACCGGAGCAAAGCGGCACGAGAGCTCGGTATTGCGCGCTCCACGCTGCTGGAGAAGATCAAGAAATACTCTATTTGACCGAAATGCGGTGACTGATTATCGGTCGTATTTTTTCATCTGTACGATTATCAGTCGCTATCTCGCAAGCACATTTGTGCACAGGAATGTACGTAAGTCGTTCTGAAGTAACGCTATACGAATCAATGACGTGTCTTGGTACGCTTCTCGCTTGTGTGAACGTCATGAACGAAAGCCTCAGTACTCCAAAAGTCGTCCTGATCGTCGAGGACGAGCAGTCGATCCGAGACGTCCTCATTGAGCTGTTCGATGTCGACGAGAACGTCGTGCATTCTGCCGAGCTGTTGCCCGATGCCTTGGAGAAGCTGCGTACGCAGCGGTTTGATTTGGTGGTCACCGACCTTCGGCTTGGCGGAAAACGAGACGGCGGACTGCAGGTTCTCGCGCTCACGGGCATGCTGTCGCCCGACGCAACCGTTATTGTCCTCACTGCCTACCCGGATGATTCGAATCGGCAGGCGTCGTTCCGCTTGGGCGCGCTCCACTTTCTAGAGAAGCCGGTTGATCTGGCCATCATCGCCAATCATGCATCAACCGCTGGTGTTCGCACTGCGTTTGAGACTGCCCAACGAGTCGAAGCGCGGTAGTAGCCGACGCAGAGCGAGTATCGTCAGGTCGTTCCGGTGGGTGGTGGGTGATACTGGGGAGTGTCACAGGGGCGGCCTGGCGACTCGTTCGGCGTGGTTACAGCAACAACAAGCAGGCGACTATGTAAGCGCATCGCCGTAGCGCATCGCTGCGAACGATTTGTCCTGCGTCTGCACAGCCTTCTGCGGACGGACGGTTTTCACCGTATATTGCCCGTCCGATGGCTGACTCTCCTGTCCCGCTTCTCCGAGCGCATTCGCGCTCCGCTCCGTGGAATGCCCGCGGCCTGGCAGCTCATGCGGCTGCGCTGGTCGACTCCGCCGGCATGAAGCCGACGAACGCCTCCGCGCGAGCCACGCCCAGTGCGCGCGCCGTACGCTTCTACGTCGCCAACGGCTTGCTGGACCGTCCTGAAGGCGCCGGCACCGCAGCAACCTACGGGTACCGTCACCTGTTGCAGCTGCTCGCGATCAAGATTCGCCAGCGCGAAGGCCAGACGCTTGAGGCGATCAAACGCGAAATGCGCGATGTGACCGGTGATGCTCTGGAGCGGCGCATCGCCGCCTCACTCGCGCCCGCGCTGTCGCTGCAGATGAACCCGCTGATCCCGCGCGATGGCGGGATTGCCTCGTGGCGACGGTTGCCCATTGCCGATGGCCTTGAAGTCAATATCCGCGAGGATTCGCCCGCGTCACGCGACGACGCGCTGGTCGCCATTCAAGACGCGCTGCGCCACGTGCTCGCACGCTACGACCTTGGGAGCTGATCAGCACCCGGTAGCGTTCCATCTGCAGTGCCGACACGCGTATCCCCTTTCACCGCGCAGCACCCATGACGTTTCGAGTATTAGTCACAGATGATGTTGACGCTGAAGGCGTCATATTGCTCACGGCAGAGCCAGAGCTGATCGTCGATGAAGTCGCGACATTGCCGCGCGACGAGCTGCTGCGGCGTATCCCCGAGTATGACGCGATCGTTGGCCGCAGCGCCACGCGCATCTCGGCGGAACTCCTAAGGGCCGCCACACGACTCAAGGTCGTGGGTCGCGCCGGCGTCGGCGTCGACAACATCGCGCTGGATGTGGCGACGTCACTCGGCGTGGCCATCATCAACGCACCGGCGGGCAACACCATCGCCGTCGCCGAACTGTTCTTCGGGTCGGTGATCGGACTGCTACGCCAGCTGCCCAAAGCCGCCGCAACGATGAGCAGCGGTGGATGGGATCGCGCGTCGTTCATGGGACGCGAACTCATGGGCAAGACACTCGGCATCGTTGGGCTCGGACGCATCGGCAGCGAAGTGGCCATACGCGCCCATGCCTTTGGCATGACGGTCGTCGCCTACGATCCGTACATTGCCGACGAGCGCTTCACCGCACTCCGCGTGCGCCGCGCCACGACGCTCGACGCCTTGATCGCCGAAACCAACATCCTGACGGTGCATGTCCCGCTCACCGACGAAACGCGCGGCATGATCGGGAAACGCGAGCTTTCGCACCTGCCGTCACGCTCCGTTGTCGTGAACATGGCGCGCGGCGGCATCGTGGACGAAGCAGCGCTGATTGCGGCGCTTGAGGCGGAGGAATTGCGCGGCGCCGTGCTCGACGTGTTCGTCACCGAGCCGCCACCGGCCGACCATCCGCTCCGCCATGCGCCGAACCTGGTGCTGATGCCACACCTCGGCGCCAACACCGTCGAAGCACAGCGAAATGTTTCGCGCGATGTGTGCGTCGCCGTCCGCGACGCGCTGTTGCACAACGATCTCTCGCGCTCGATTAACGTGGCCGGCGGTGCGGCCGGCTGGAGCGATCTGCAGGGCGCAATGCTCGTCGCGCGGCGCGCGGCGGCCGTCGCGCGCGCCGTCCTCGCCGATCAAGGCATGCGCGCCGTCCGCCGTCTGGCGATTCGCGTCAGTCCGGATATCGCGCACGGGGCAACCGCATTGCTCGCGGCGGCGGCGGCTGGCGTGTTGGAAGGCGTGATCGAAACCGATCGATTGAATCTCATCAACGCGCGCAGTCTTGCCGAAGCACGCGGGCTGGAACTCTCCGTGGGTGAATCGAACGAGCTGGGATCAACACGGGCGGTCGAAGTCGCCCTGTCGGGAGGCATGCAACAACTTGCCGTGACCGGAACAGCACCGGAAGGCAGCACGCCGCGCCTCACGCGTATTGGATCGTTTCACGTTGACGTGAATCCGAAGCAAACCCTGTTGGTGCTCACCAACCAAGACGTGCCCGGTGTCATTGGTCGCGTCGGCACCCTGCTCGGCGAACGGCATGTGAACATTGCCGAGTACCATCAGGCACGCTTGGCGCAAGGTGGCGACGCGCTGGCGGCCATCTCGGTGGACGGCACGGTTGATGAAGCCACGCGACTCGCCCTGCTGCAACTGCCTGACATCGTCTCGGCCAGCATCGTGCACTTCCGTGCTGACTGACACCGACGCGAGAGTGTCGCACGACCTCGATGTGCGTCGTGCGTACGCACACGACGCCTCGGGCCTTGAGCTCGTCGCGGACGCCGTCGCGCGACCGGGTGACACGCAGGAAGTGGTGGAGCTGCTTCGCGACGCCTCGTCCACCCGCACGGCGGTGACACCGGCCGGCGCGCAGTCCAGCACCACCGGCGCTTCGGTGGTGGATCATGGATTGTTGTTGTCGTTGCGTCGCCTTGACCGCATTCACGATATCGATCGTGCAGCGCGCACCATCCGGGTGGACGCTGGCGTGCTGGTGGCCGATGTTCGGCGCGCCGCAGAAGCGGAAGGCCTGCTCTTCACGCCCGATCCCACCAGCGAAGAGGAGTGCACGATCGGCGGCGCGATTGCCTGCAATGCGTCCGGGGCGCGATCGTTGCGCTATGGCGCAACAGGACCACATGTCCGCGCACTCACCGTGGTGCTCGCCAACGGGGAAACGCAGGAGTTGCGCCGCCCGGAGCTTGAAAAGAACACCGTTGGCTATCCCATCACGCACGATCCGGTCGAGTGGTTTGTGGGGAGCGAAGGAACGCTCGGCGTTGTGGTGAGCGCCGAACTCGTACTGCATCCACTGCCCACGCAGGTGCTGGGTCTTGCGGTGCCGTTTGCCACCGAGGCCGATGCGCTCGCCTTCGTGGTCGCGGCGCGTCGTGACAATCGTGTGCATCCGCGATGCCTCGAGTACTTCGACGTGCTCGCCTTCGCCATTGCGCGAACGGCTGATGGCAGTCCCTCGTGGGCACCTGCCGCGAACGCGCTCGTGTACGTCGAAGAAACCGGCGCACACGAAGCGGGTGACGACGAGCTGCCGCTTGAGGCTTGGCTCGCCCTCGCGGAAGCGCACCACGCCGATACCGCGGAGATCCGGGTCTACGATTCTCCAGCAGCCCTGCGCGACGCACGACGGATCCGTCATGCCATACCCGCCACCATGAACGAGCGCGGTGCGGCGTTCCGTCCTCATGGCGGGCGAAAGGTCTCGACCGACTGGGCCGTGCCCTACCCGCGACTTGCCGAAGCGCTGCACATGGCGCGCGCCCTTGCCGATGCGCACAACATCGCGCAAGCCGTTGCCTATGGTCACGCCGGCAACGGCCATCCGCACCAGAACTTTATCGCGCGCGACGCCGACGAATTGCATCGTATCGAACAGCTGGTGCAGGCGACCTTGCGCGAGGTATTGGCGATGGGTGGCACCGTTGCCGCCGAACATGGCATTGGAAAACTCAAGCGGCGTTGGCTCCCCATGCAGGCCAGTGCCCTGCAACAGCGCGTGATGCGATCGATCAAACAGGAGCTGGATCCCCTGGGCCTCATGGCACCGGGAAACGTGTTGTGATCAAGACACTGCTCGCGCCGATTACGCGTGCGCGTTTCGCGACCGTGGTCTTTGATGTGGACTCAACGCTGGCCGCGATTGAGGGAATTGACTGGCTCGCGGAGCTACGCGGCCCAATCGTGGCGCGTACGTGTGCCGAGCTGACGAAGCGTGCGATGGCCGGTGAGGTGCCGATTGAGTCGGTGTACCTTGAGCGCCTGCGGGCGATCGCACCGACCGATCAGGAACTGTCAGCGCTGGCCGACGCCTACGTCGCCGCCGTGCAGCCCAACGCGGCGGAGACGATTGCGGCGTTGCACGGTGCAGACGTTGCCGTGCACCTGGTGAGTGGCGGCCTCCGTGCAGCAATCCTTCCGCTCGCGCGACACCTCAGCATCGCGGCAGATCATGTGCACGCGGTCTCCCTCTCGGCAAACGCCGACGGACGATGGGTGAACCTCGCGGGTGACCAGCCACTGGCCACGCAGCGCGGGAAGCCATTGATCCTTTCGCAACTGACGCTGGCCCGTCCAGTGGTCATGATCGGCGACGGCTCGACCGACGCCGCGACCCGTGGCGTGGTCGACCATTTCATCGCCTACACGGGCGTGGTGCGTCGCGAATCCGTCGTGGCGACCGCCGACGCCGAAGCCGCCGATTTTCTCGCGCTGTACTCGCTGCTGTTCGCGGCCCGCAATTGACCTGGAATTGACCACACCGCGCATGAGCACGCCGTCCGACTTCGGAACCTTCTTCTTACCCGGTCCAACGGAAGTACGCCGACCGATACTCGAAGCGATGCTGCAACCCATGCTCCCGCATCGCGGCGCGGCATTCGAAGCACTGTTCGCACGCATTCAAGCGGGACTCAAGCCGGTGTTCCGCACCACTCGGCCGGTATTCGTATCGAGTTCGTCGGCCACCGGATTGATGGAGGCCGCGATTCGCGGGACCCCGCCCGGCCCAGTGTTGTGTTTGGTGAACGGTGCCTTCAGCGAGCGCTTCGCGAACATCGCGCAAGCGTGTGATCGCGAGACGCATGTGATGCAGATCCCGTGGGGCGCGGTCGCCGATCTCGACATCGTGGAGTCGGTGCTGGTGGCGCGCGCATTTGCCGCCGTGACCGTCGCGCACTCAGAAACATCAACGGGCGCCCTGACGCCGTTGCCGGCACTCGTGCAGCTCGCGCATCGATATGGCGCGGCGCTGCTCGTGGATTCCGTGACCGGACTCGCCGGAGCACCGGTCGAAACCGACGCGTGGGATATCGACTTTGTCCTCACCGGATCGCAGAAAGCATTGGCATTGCCTCCCGGCTTGGCGTTTGGCGTTGCGTCAGAAGCCTACATGGCGCGCGCCGCGCATGGCGTCTCGCGCGGGCTGTACTTCGACGTGGTGGAGTTCGAGCAGTACGTGCACAAAAACCAAACACCGAACACGCCCGCCATCTCGTTGCTGTACGCCACGGCGGCACAGTGCGAGCACCTCTCGGCAGAAACGATTGAAGCGCGCTGGCAGCGGCACGCCGACATGGCGGCGCAAACCCACGCATGGGTGCAGCAGCTGGCGCAGGAGACCGGACGTCCGTTCAGGATCTTTGCCGACGAGGGATACCGATCACCGACCGTGACCGCGATCGCCGTACCAGACGGCGTCTCTGCGGAGGCCATCGTGAAAGGTGCCGCGGCGCATGGTTTCGTGATCGGCGGCGGCTACGGCAAACTGAAGCAGAGCACGTTTCGCATCGGGCATATGGGCGATCACACGCTCGACGGGCTCTCCAACTGCTTGCACGCCACGCGCGCGGCCATCCAACAGTTGCTGACGACCGCCTGATCAACGGCGCTATGTGCGTCAGTCTCCACCGACATCCGACCTCGCCGCACAACTAGCGCCACACCTGCGGCGTGCCGCGCCGTAGGGCCAATTGGCCGAGACAGATCTCCTGCGTACCTTCCGGATGTGAAAAACCTCTACACGTCTGTCTGCCTGCGAGGCGCACTCGCTGCCCTCGCCTTGGTCACTCTCTCCGCCGGGTGTGATCGCGCCAAAGCGCCGCCAGCGGTTGCTGAGACCGCCGATTCGCTGGCCGTCCCCGTCGCAGCGGCGTCCGTTCCCGCTGCGCCGGCGCGGGTGCCACGACCAGACTCGGTTCGCGCCCTCTACGTCAACGCGTGGGCGGCTGGCTCCCGCACCCGTATGGCCGAGCTCATTCGCATCGCTGATTCCACCGAGATCAATGCGTTCATCGTGGACGTCAAGGAGTCCGACACCTTCCTGACCTACAAGAACACCTCCATCGCGTTGGCCAAGGAAATCGGCGCCGATCAACGGCCCGCCTCTGGCTGGCTGCCGGCGTTGATTGATACGCTTCGCGCCCACCGCATCTATCCCATCGCACGCATCGTGGTGTTCAAAGACCGCGCCCTCGCCGAAAAGAAGCCCGAGCTCGCGATTCAGCGAGTGGGAGGCGGGCTGTGGCGCGACAAGAAGGGGTTAGCGTGGGTAAACCCGTACAATAAACAGGTATGGGACTACAACGTCGCCATCGCCCGCGAAGCGATGGAGATGGGATTCAGTGAATTGCAGTGGGACTACGTGCGCTTTCCCGATGTCACCGCAACGGCCCGCGGCACCATGAGCTATCCCGGAAACGATGGGAAGAGCCGCGCCGACAACATTCGCGACTTCATTGTGTACACCAAGGAGCAGCTCAAGCAATTCAATGTGCCCGTCACGGCCGATGTGTTTGGGTTGGTGACGCATCTTGAAGGCGATGTTGAGATCGGTCAGCAATGGGAAACGGTCGTTTCTGTCGCGGATGCCGTGCTGCCCATGGTGTATCCCTCGCACTACGCGCCTGGCTTGTACGGCATTTCGCGACCGATCGCCAATCCCTACCAGATTGTGCGCCTCGCCCTGACCGATGCGATGGAGCGCTCAAAGCACGTCAGCGACTCCACCGGTAAACCGGTGGCCGAGACCATGGGTTGGCTTGAAGCGATGAGCATTCGTGGGGCGCAGTTCGGCGCCGCCGAGGTCCGACTGCAGATTCAGGCCGCGTACGACGCGGGCGTGAAGAGCTGGGCGCTCTGGAATCCGGGCTCCAAGTTCGCGGAGTTCGAAGACGCGCTGAGGCCAGCCAGTGGCGGGCCATCGCCCGTTGAGCGACGCGGATGGAAAGCCCCCGTGTGGGAGCTGCCTCGCCAACGGCTCAGCCTCGTGATTCGCAAGCGTGAGCAAAAAGTCGTTGCGCCCGATAGCACGCCGGTCACTGCACTAACCACTGCACCGGTCGGCGCGGCAAAGGCAAAGTAGCATGCGCATCGGCGTCATTGGCGCGGGTCGGATCGGCCCGTTTCATGCGCAGGCCATCGCCGCGCACGCCGACGTCGAGGCGATCGTAGTGACCGACACCGACCGCGATCGCGCGCAACACATCGCCGACACACTCGGCGCCAAAGTCGTCGAGTCAGCGGAAGCGCTGCTCAGTCAGGTTGATGGCGTGGTCATCGCGTCGTCTACCGACTCGCACGCCGAACTGATCATGCAAGCCGTGAGCGCGGGCGTGGCCACGTTCTGCGAGAAGCCTGTCGCGCTCGATCTGGCCTCAACTCGTCGGGTGGCAGCGCACGTGCACGAGTACGACGGTGTAGTGCAGATCGGATTCCAGCGTCGCTTCGATCAGGGCTATCGCGCCGCTCGAGAGGCCGTGCAGAGCGGCGCGCTGGGGCGTGTGTACAACATCCGCATCGCCGGTCACGATCCCGCCCCGCCAAGTGAGTCGTATGTGTCGCGCTCCGGCGGAATCTTTCGGGATCTGCACATTCACGACTTCGACATTATTCGCTGGGTGTTAGGCCAGGACGTGGAAGAAGTGTACATGCAGGGCGCGGTGTTGGTAGACGAGCTCTTCGCTCGGCAGGACGACGTGGACACCGTGGCCGGCACACTGCGCATGAGCGGAGGCACGCTGGGCGTGCTCACGGGAGCGCGGCACGATCCGCTGGGCTACGACATTCGCCTTGAGCTGTTCGGCAGCAAGGATAGCGTGTCGGTGGGTTGGGATGCGCGCCTGCCGTTGCGCTCCATCGAGCCGCGCATGCCTCCCGCGCCGGCCAACGCGTGGCCCACCTTTTTGGAACGCTTCGAGCTGGCGTATCGCGAGGAGCTGCGCGTGTTCGTGGATGTGGTGGCAGGCCGCACGCCGAGTCCGTGTACGGTGGCCGATGCTGAGCAGTCGTTGTTGGTGGCGTTGGCGTGTGAGCGGTCGCGACGGGAGCGGCGGCCGGTAGCGATCGAGGAGATTCGCGCGACCGCGGGTACGAACTAGCGTGCCGTGAGCAACGACGGATGGAAGTCACGAAGCCGAAGTTTCCTTCCGCGGTACAGCAGCAAGGGTGTACTCTAGGGTCCTAGCAACGCCGCCGGTACGACGCCAATTCCATCGGCACGACGGTATGCCGTCGGACCCGTAGTCACGACGATCGTATCAGCGAGTTCGTCTCCTAGCTCCCGGCGCAGCCAGTGCAAGTGCTTGACGTCGTCGTCGTTCACGGTCGCCGACAACTTCACTTCGATCGCCACAATGCGATGGTCCGGTGCGCGCACAATCAAGTCCACCTCTTGGCGACCGCGCGCGGTGCGAAAGTGATGCACGCTCGCCTCCGCACTCTGCGCGTACACGCGCACGCTTTGCGTCACGAGCGATTCGAACAACGCGCCCAGCAGTCCGCCCGATGGGCCGCGTGCGTTGGTCGCGATGCCCTGCAGCATCGCGTCGCGCGTCGCCCCCAGGAGACGAGCAGCAAGCGCGGGGTCGACCAGATGATGCTTGGGTGACTGCGTCAGTTCCGCGATGACGTTCTTCGTGGGCAGCCACGCCGAGAGCGGTTCGAGCACCCAAAGCCGCGTCAAGACATCACGATATACTTCACTGGATTTCCGAGCCGGCTTTTCAGCGCGGTCGCTCGTGGCCGCGTCGCGAATAGTCTCGAAGGCCGCAACGGTCGACGTCGCGGCGGCATACGCGCGCAGCCAGTGTGAAAGTTGCGCTGGCCGACGCACTGCGTGCCCGGCTTCGGCAAAGTCTTGATCGACAATGCGGGCCAAGTAGCCGTCCAGCTGCGCGGTGCGTGTTCGTCCAGTCCGCCGACGGATGGCCGGAAAGCCCGAGGCGACGATTTCTTCCGCATAGTCCGCTAGTCGCACGGATGTCGCGCCGTCCACTCGGCGCCGCGCGCCAGTGAGCAGCGCGCGCAGGCTGACCGTCGGCGTTTCGATGCCGCGCTCAACGAGCGAGAGGGGGAGCATACGCAGCCGGAGAATGCGCCCAGCACCGCTGTGCGTTGGCGGTGTCGCCAGCGCGGTCGACCCGGTTAGCAAGAATTGGGCAGGCTGGTCATCGGCATCGACCGCTCGCCGCACGGCGTCCCAGAGCGCCGGCAGACGTTGCCACTCGTCGAGCAACACTGGCGGAGGGTGCCGGATGACAGCACCGAGATCGGCTGCCGCAAGATCCCGTTGCACCGGATCGTCGAGCGCGACGACGGTGACCGCTCGCCGGATCGCAGTGGCCGTCTTGCCAACCCCCTTCGCCCCCTCGATAGCGATCGCAGCCGCTTCTGTCAGCAGCTCTTCAAGTTCAGCGTCAACGATTCGAGGCGTATAGTCCATCACGGCGTGTTGGGCGTTTCTATTAGTCTAAAATGGCATAGTTTACTATACATCTACGGCATCATCTACGGTACCCTTCCGGCGGCGGCTCCGCCTTCGCTCTCCCCCGTGAGGACCCCGAAGAATGAGAGCGCCCCACCCGTCCTACTTCACCAAACTGATCCCCACCGGCTGCTCCGCGCTCACGCTCTCCCCTTTGATCAGCCGCGCCGCCGCAATCATCGCCATCCTGCCCATCTCCCGCGGATTCTGTGCAATCGTCGCGGCCATCCGCTTCTCCGTGATCGCTTTGCGCGCGTCGTCCTGCGCATCAAACCCCACCACGGTGATCTGCGCCGACTTCCCCGCCGCAGCGATCGCCTCCAACGCACCAAGTGCCATCACATCGTTGCACGCAAAGAGTGCCGTGATATCAGGATGCGCCTGCAGCATGTTCTGCGTCACGTTGAAGGCCTGATCTCGCTCCCAGTTCGCCGTCTGCGACGCCACGATGCTCACCGTGCCCGCCTTCGCCACAGCGGCGCGAAAGCCGCGCAACCGTGCGTCACCCGTTTCGTGACCGGGAATGCCTTCCAGCACGGCGATCGTGCCGCGGCCGCCAAGGCGCTCCACCACGAAGGCGCCGGCCATACGACCGCCGTCTTCGTTGTCGGACCCAATGAATGTCGCCACGCTGCCGCCGGCCGCGGCCAGCGTCGCCGCATCAACGCGCGTGTCCACGGTCACCACGGGAATCTTCGCCGCGTTCGCCTTCACCACCGCCGGCACGATCTCCTTCGACCCGCTCGGCACCAGCATCAACACCTTGATCTGCCGCTGCAGCAAATTCTCCACGATCTGCATCTGCTTCTCCACATCAATCTCACGCTCCGGCGCCTGCACAATCAGTTCGAGCCCCAGGCTGTCAGCCACCGATCGGGCACCGGCCTCCATATCAATGAAGAACTGGTTGTTCAGCGTCTTAAGCACCAGCGCCACGGCAGGCTTGGCGGTTGCATCGGCACCGCGATTACAGGCAGCAAGAGCGCCAGCACCCAGCGAGATGGCAAGCAGTGCGAACAGGCAACGGCGCGACGAGATGATCGACATCATGATAGGCAAGAGAAGTTAACGAGCAATGCGTTGCGCTCGGCGATGCAACGCCATATCCACCAACACCGCGACAACAATCACCACGCCGATCGTAACCTGCTGCAGATACGACGACACGCCCAACAAGTTCAGTCCGTTTCGCAACACGCTCATGATCAACGCACCAATGAGCGTGCCCACCACCGACCCCGAACCGCCAAGCAGACTCGTGCCGCCGATCACAACGGCGGCGATGGCATCCAGTTCGTAGCCGATACCCGCAATGGGCTGCGCCGAGTTCAATCGCGCCAACAGCAACACCGCGCAGACGCTAGCCGCGAAACCACTGATGGCGTAGACGATCGTTTTGTAGCGCCGCACATCGATGCCCGACATGGCCGTGGCCTCTTCATTGCCACCGATGGCGTAGATGTAGCGCCCAAGGACGGTACGGGTCATCACCACGTGCGTGATCGCGAACAGACTCAGCATGCACCAGACAGGCCCCGAGATGCCCAACACGCGCTGGGTGGCCACCGCGCGCAGTGCATCGGGAAAGCCGGAAATCGGTCGACCGTCCGTGAGCAGCAACGCCAGGCCACGCGCCACGCTCATCATGCCCAGTGTTGCGATGAACGGCGGAAGCTTGCCAACCGTGATCATCAGGCCATTCGCGGCACCGGCGGAGATACCCACGAGCATGCCGGCAAGCAACGCAATCGGTAGTGACACGCGCTGCTGGAGCAACGTGCCAATCACCACGCCGGCCAGGGCAACCACAGAGCCCACCGACAGATCGATACCACCGGTGAGAATCACAAACGTCATGCCGATCGCCACGATGCCAATCACGGCGCTCTGCTCCAGCACATTGGCCATGTTCGAGGCGGTCGCAAAGTAGGGGGTCGCGATCCACAACCCGATACACAGTGCCAGCAAGCCGATCGCCGTGCCGGATTCGCGATTGGCCATCAATCGAAATCTCACCCCCGGCGCCAGCAGTGGCGTCCGATATCCATCAGTCACGTCGGGTGTTCTGACTGCGCCGCTGCGCTTCGCGCCGCTTCGCGTGGTGCCGATTCGGTCTGAGCGGTTTCGCGCTGCACAGGTGCGCCGCGCAGCGCCACCAACCGATCGGCCAGACCAACAACCCCCTGCGATTGTGCATTGTGGCTGGCCGCGAAGTTCGCACCGGTTATCGCGCGCGACAACGTATCTCCAGCCAACAAACGTCCGAACACCGTCCCACCCCACACGTCGCCGCACCCCGTGGGGTCGAGAACAGCGGCACGGTCAACTGCGGGAGGGGGAACTTCCACTGCAGTGGGGGGGACAGCAGAGGCGGCGGGGGGAACTGCTACTGCGGGGGCGAGAGCAAGCTTCGCCATGCGATCCGCAAGGCTCAGGAATGCATGGTGTGCGCTATACCGCACACCGCGCGAGCCAAGCGTAACGAACGTGGCCAGCACACTCGCGCCCATCGTGAGCGCGGCGCACCCATCGAAATTATCAGCCAACATGCGCATCTCCTCTTCATTCACCTGAATGAAATCGAAGCACGCACACCACGCCGCCGCATCACGCAGCGGTTGCAGCGATCGGCGGCCGTCGCTACCGGTATGCCACAAGAGCATGTGCAGATCCACGTAAATCGGACCGGCAAACTGCTCGCGAATCCGCTGCATCGTTGGCAGATCCACTTCACGGCCGCTCAGGAAGTTCACATACAACGCATCCAACTCCGCTGCCGCAAGCAATGGCTGCAACTCGTCGAAGGTCCACGGCGGCACACCGCCGCTCATCTGCTCGGTACGATGCTCCGCCGAGAGATAGCGCAACTCGGATCGGTTGTTCGGCTCGGGAACTACCCACAGTGCGGGCGCAGCGCACATGCCGGGCACGGCGCTCAACCATGCGCGCGCGTCGTCTGCTACATCGGCGCCGACCTTGATAAACGGAATCATCTCCCACGCTTCATCCAGCGCGGCGCCAAGCCCCGACACGCCGTACGCCACGCCGCCCCAACCCTGCGACACGTCATACGAGGGCGGCGGGCCATGAATCACATCGCACACCAACGTACTCAGCACACCCACTCGGCGTTTGCGTGATGTCACGAGCTACCGCACCGACGGGAATGCCAAGTCCTTGCCCGTCGCCACCGCTTCCGGCCAGCGCGCCGTGACAACCTTCGCTCGCGTGTAGAAGCGGACGCCCTCAGGACCGTGCACATGCATGTCGCCAAAGAGCGATGACTTCCACCCGCCGAAAGAATGGTACGCCATCGGCACGGGAATCGGCACGTTGATGCCCACCATCCCCACCTCGATGTCGTGTACAAAACGCCGAGCGGTTGCGCCATCAGCCGTGAACACGGCAACGCCGTTGGCGAACGGACTGCTATTCACCAGCGCGATGGCCGCATCCAGCGACGCCACGCGCACAACGCACAACACGGGCCCAAAAATTTCCTCGTGATAAATCCGCATCGTGTCTGTCACGTGATCAAACAGGCACGGACCGACAAAAAACCCGTCCTCGTAGCCGCTGACCGTGACACCGCGCCCGTCCGTTACCAACGTCGCTCCGGCCTGCACGCCGTCCTCAATACACGAGAGCACCCGGTCGCGTGCCGCCGCCGTCACCAATGGTCCCATGTCCGCCGATGGATCATCGCCACTCCCGACCGTAATCGCCCGAACGCGCTCCGCAATGCGCGGCACCAATCGATCGGCCGCATCACCGACGGCCACCACAACAGAGATGGCCATGCATCGCTGACCCGCCGACCCAAACGCGGCGTTCACCGCGGCGTCGGCAGCAACATCCAGCGCGGCGTCTGGCATCACCACCATGTGATTCTTGGCACCGCCAAGCGCCTGCACGCGCTTACCATGGCGTGACGCCGTCTCATGCACGTGCCGTGCAACGGGCGTTGAGCCCACAAAACTGACGGCCGCAACATCGGGGTGCTCCAGCAACCGATTCACGGTGTCCACGTCGCCGTGCACCACATTGAACACGCCGTCGGGAAGTCCCGCTTCTTTCCAAAGCTGACCCAGGCGCACGGAGACCGACGGATCCCGCTCGGACGGCTTGAGCACAAAGCAGTTGCCAGCCGCAATCGCGATCGGGAACATCCACATCGGCACCATCGCCGGAAAGTTGAACGGCGTGATGCCCACGACAACGCCAAGTGGTTGTCGAATGGAAAAGCTATCCGTGCCCAGCGACACCGTGTCCGAGTACTCGCCTTTCAGCAGATGCGGAATACCGCACGCGAACTCGATGACTTCCAGGCCACGCTGGACTTCGCCGCGCGCGTCGGCCAGCACTTTGCCATGTTCGCTCGAAATGATCTGCGCGAGGGCGTCCGCATGCTTGAGCACCAGCTCGCGAAACGCAAAGAGAATCGGCACACGCGTCGAGAGCGATGACCGTCCCCATGTCGCGAAGGCCGCGGTGGCAACGGCGACCGTACGATCCACGTCCGCATGGTCAGCAAGCTGCACCGTGCGCTGCGCGGTACCACGGGCCGGATGGTACACCGTACCGACGCGCGGGCCGGTGCCGACGTCTTCGCGTCCACCAATCCAATGTGGAATCGAATGTGGGACGCTCGTCATGGCACGGCCAGCGCAAAGGAGGCCGTGCCAATGTACGAATTCTTGGTATTGGTAAAGCCGTCACCACTGCCCTTCGGATCACTCCGCGTGACCTGTACGGTGTACACCTCGCCGGGAACGAGGGGCTTGGCCGGCGCATCCGTCTGTCCGCCGACTGGAGTCGTCGTGCCGTAGAGCACAGCAGTCGTCAGACTATTCGTGCTCGTCGCGGCGATAGACCACATCAGGTTGGCGGTGTAGCCATCGCCCGCCGTCGCACCGCGATACACCCGCACCAGCTGCGCGCCGGCCGGTTGCCACGAAATCACGACGGTCGACGACTTGCCGGAGCCGGCGGTGACGGCAACCTGAGGTTGCTGCGCCGGATCAAACGGGTTGGCATCACAGGCGTTCACCACAAGCGCTACCATGAGCGCCAGCGCCAGCGCCATGCGCCCGCATCGCTGTCGTGGCCGTGTGGTCCCACCGTCACATGCTCCCACCATGAATCGCTCCCTCTCAAGGCGATACGTTCGCCAAAACGTTGCGCGTCGCGCTCGCTTATGATACGCGCTTGGCCTTGGGAATGACCAGCTTTTCCGCGGTATGGGTGTCTGAGAACCGCGCCACCTTCGTGTAGGTCAGACCGGCCGCCTTCCCTGCAGCGAACACGTCCGTGTCTTTCAGGCCATTGGTGCCTTTCGGGTGCACAACCCACAGCGCGCCAGCCGGTGCGAGCGCACGGGAACAATCGCCGACGCGCGACAATGCGGCTACCGTAGACACGGTCAACACGATCAGCAGTTCGGTCGTGGCGAACTTCGTGGCCACGTGCGCGCCGAGCGTCTCCAATTCTGCGACGAACGCAGGATCCGTCGCGCCGATCAACGCAACGCGCGCGCCCGAAGTGATCCCCATCTTCTCGGCGCGCGATTTGACGGGTGCCAAGAGCTTCTTGGCAAAGGCCGCCGCCGAGTCGCCGAGGTCCAGCACGAGTGTTCCGTTGGCGAAGTCGATAGTGACCTTCCCGCGCGAAGTAGCCGTGGCGAGCACTTTCGTACGGCTCAGCTTGAGCTTGACGCCCCCGCGCAAGATCAGTTCGTCTGATTCCAGGAGCACCCTGACGTCACCCCGCTCGGGCGTTCCGTTGCCGATTGTGAGCGTCGCCTGGCCGTCGAGCTCCATGCCCATCGCTAGCGCCCTCCTTCAATCACCGCGATGGTCGCTGACGGATCGAGCGCGTTCGCGAGCGCGTTGTGGTATGCCGTAAGGGAACTCGTGTAGCCAAACACATACCGCGAGAGGAATCGAAACAGCGGCGGCTTCACGAATCCGCGCTCGGTGATGGTCAGTTCGCTCGCTCCGTCGCGTGCGGCAAGCGTGAACTCCCACTGCCCGCCGAACGGAAGTGCGGCGTCGGTGATGCGCGTGATTTGCGATGTTGGAGGCGTCTGCGCGACCATGGCGAAGGTGATGGCACCGTTGCGTGAATGCTCTCGCCACGAAAGCGGAGCGCCCGGTGCGTCGACGCGCTCAACCTTCGCAAGATCCGACCGCCACGATGCCGCACCTATGGGGTCGGCGATATGTGCCCACACACTGTCCGATGTGGCGTGAAACGTTCCCCGTACGGTCGCCGTGTGTTCGCGAGGCAGACGGCCGCCGATGGTCCACATGACCACGCCCGTGAGCACAAGGACAACGAGCACAATCATCAGCCACTTCATGAGGTGTTCTCCTGTTCGAGGATGCGCGCTAGCCGACGGCAACAGATGCAACAGGTGCAACGGACGCGCGTTCGCTACGATCCGAGGCGTGCAGGGCCGCAGCCGCCAGCAATTCCAATCCATCGAGTGCACGGCGGCGGTCCTCGTCGCTGAGTGCCCCGAGGAGCTGATCAACCAACTCGGGATCGAGCACGGAATGCGCCGCGCAGACGCGCGCGCCGGCAGCCGTCAGCCGGAGGTGGATGCGACGGCGATCCACGTCATCCGGCGCGCGACTCACATAGCCCCGCTTCACGAGGCGATCGATGGCCACCGACGCGGTGCCGAGCGTGACGCCCAGGTGATCGGCCAACGCGGTCAGCGATACGGACTGAATGGTGTCGAGATGGTCCAGAATCTGGACATGGCGCAGGCTGACCAGGTCGCCCGTTTGCGGATCGCGTGTGTGTCGGCGATGACAGGCGAAGTAGATGCGTGGGTAGTCGCGGAGTACGCGGCCGACGTCTTGAGAGCTCGTCACGGGTGAACCATACGATCTATACTTTGATTTGTCAAATCAAAATAAATGGCCAACACCGCCGTGATCTGGGCATCTATAAAGGTGGGACTGCTGGCGAATCGGTACGTTTTGCCCCACCTTTCTCACCTTGATGAATCTCGCTGCGCGTCGCCGGCCCGCTGTTCGCGGAGTGTTCCTCGATCGGTCACTCGAGGAACTGCCGGTATTCCGTCTCAGTGACTCTGCCGAAGACGCCGCGGTTGCCTTCACGGCCGACAACGGGGGGCGCTGGCGCGTGATTCCCGCGCCCGGCGATCGCTTACCTGGCACCTTCGATCAGGATGTCTATGTCGAGGTGCTGCATCGCTATAACGAAGCGGGCGCACCCGCCGACGGGAGCGTGTCGTTCACCCTCCACTCGTTCTTGCGCTCCATGGGCCGCCGCGCAGATGGTCGCACGTACGAGCAGCTCCGTGGCGCGCTCGCGCGACTCGAGCGGACCACGTTAGAGTCGGTGGGTGCCTACTGGTCGTCCGTCTCCGGCCACGCGGACACCAGCTTTACCATTCTGAGTGCCGTCGCCGTGCAGCGGCGGCGCGTGGCCGATCGCGATCAGCTGCACCTCTTTGGCAATCTGTCCACAGGCGAGCCAGGTGACGCGCGCGTCATCATTTCGCCGACGATTCGCGCCAATCTGGGCGCCCGCCACAGCGTGTCGCTCTCGTCGGTGCGATACCACGCGCTCTCATCGCCAGTCGCGCGTCGATTATATCGCATTCTGGAAGTCGCGCGGGCCGATGGACGACTCTCGTGGCGGTTGACGCTGGAACGCCTGGCCGAACAATTGCCGCTGTCGCAGCGTTATCCATCACACTTGCAACGTGTTTTGCAACCTGCGCACGAGATGTTGCTGAGCGCCGGGCTGGTGCGAGATATCGCGATTCGACAGTACGATCGGGTCTGGCATGTGGATTACGTGTTGGGGACTCGACCGCGAGATGAACCCTGAAATGAAACCTGAGCCGCGGCCAGGTGTCTGTTTAGCAGTAGGTTTCGTTCCTTCCTCTCTACGAGCACACGTATGACTCGCACCCGTAAGGCCGCTGTCGCCAGCCTGCTGCTCCTCCCGCTTCTCGCCGGAGGCTTCGCGCTGCAAACGCGCAACACGCGCGGCGGTGCGCAGCTGCTCGATCAAGTCCTCACCTTTGTCGCGCTGCGCTACGTCGACACGCTTGACGCGCAGGTGTTGTATGAAAAGGCCGCGCGCGGTTTGGTGAAGGAACTTGCCGATCCATACACGGAACTCTTCTCGCCCAAACAAATGGAAGAGTTCTCGCGCATCACCAACGGCCGCTACGCAGGCATCGGCATGGAGATCACCCCCGTCGCAGGGTACGTGACCATCGCGCGCGTGTTTCCGAATTCGCCGGCCGAAGGTGGCGGTGTGCAGGAAGGCGACCGCATCGTTGCCGTCGACACGTTTCAGGCCAAGGGCTGGACCACGCAGCAGGCGCAGAGCAAGCTGCTGGGCGAAGTCGGGAGTGCCGTCACGGTGACGTTCGGCCGGCCCGGCGTTGCGCAGCTGATCAAGATGAACTTCAAACGCGCACAGATTGTGGTGCCGGCCGTGCGCTATCGCATGATGATCGACGAGCGCGTGGGCTACATCCCGCTTGAGCGGTTCACCGAGCAAACCACACAAGATATTGGCGAGGCGGTTGTTGAACTTCGCAAGAAGGGCGCGAAGGGCATCGTCATCGACCTGCGAGACAATCCGGGCGGCATTCTCGAAGAAGCCTTCTCGATGTCCAATCTCTTCCTGCCAAAGGGCAAGGAACTGCTCAGCGTGCGGGGACGCGGCGAGTTCCAGCGCTTTGTCTCGCAGCAAGATCCACTCGCGCTTGACATTCCACTGGTGGTCTTGGTCGATGGAGGATCCGCGTCGGCGTCGGAGATCGTGGCGGGTGCGCTGCAGGACTACGACCGCGCGCTCATCATCGGCACAACGTCGTTCGGCAAAGGCCTCGTGCAGAGCGTCTATAACTTGGACGGCGGCTACGCACTCAAGATCACGACGGGGAAGTGGTACACCCCCTCGGGTCGCTCCATCCAGAAGGAGCGCAAGTTCAACGCGGACGGCCAGTTCGTGGAAGTCGTGACCGATTCACTCGAAACGGATTCCGTTCGCAAGGCGCGTCCGAAGTTCAAGTCCTCGTCGGGACGCTTGGTGTATGGCGGCGGTGCCATCACGCCCGACCTCATTGTCCCGCTCGACACGATTTCGACGACCGAACAGGCAGTGGCGCGCATGATCGCGCCACACTTCCAGAAGTTCTACAGTGCCGTCAGCGCGTTTGCTCAAGAGCAGAAGGGCAAGGTCCGTTCGGATTTCACCGTCGTGCCGACGTGGCGCGACGAGATCTTCCGGCGCATGGTCGCCGACACCGCGGACGATCAATCCAGCGTTGATGCGCGGTTCGCGGGACGACTGGCGCCTCTCTCCAACGGGGGCAAGATCGAGAAGAGCGTCTATGATGCGGGTGCGTCGTGGGTCGATCGCTACATCGAGAATCGCGTAGCGCGCATCGCCTTCGGCGATTCGACGGCCCGGCGACTCCAGCTCAAGGACGACACGCAGCTCCAGCGGGCCATCGAAGTGCTCCGCAAGAGCACAACGCAGGCCCAGGTCTTTACCGCGGCGGCGGCCATTCCAGCAACCAAGCCTGGATTGGCCCGCAGCTCACGAGGACAGGAGTAGGCGGGCGCTACGAGGGCCTTCCGGGCCACACCACACCGCGTCGGCATTCGTAACTTTCCCAATTGCCCCTCGCGCGCCGGTTGCCTAGGGTTCGCCATGCGCTTCTCAACCCCGTTTTCCATCGAGCGCCGCGTTATCGCGGCGCTCGTCGCATCGACCACCCTCGGTGTAGCAGCCGCCTGCTCCCGGTCCACGACCACCAGCTCGACAGGCTCTCCTGCGGTGGCAACGTCCCCAGGGTCCTCAGTCGGACGTATCCGTTCGGCTGACAGCGGAGAACGTCATCTGTCGAATGTTCGGCAGGTCACCGATGGCGGCGAAAACGCCGAGGCCTATTGGAGCGCCGACGGCAAGTGGCTCACGTTCCAGTCTACGCGAGACGGCCGCACGTGCGATCAGCAATTCACCATGCGCGCCGACGGCTCTGAGCTGCGCAAGGTGTCGGTTGGCGGCAAGACGACCTGCGGGTGGTTCTTGCCCGGTGCCAAGCAGATTTTCTTCGGCAGCACGCACGCCGCCGACTCGACATGCCCGACCAGGCCCGATCCGTCCAAGGGGTATGTCTGGGGCATCGATCCGTTCGATATCTATACCGTCGATCGCGATGGCAAGAACCTCAAGCGCCTCACCAATTACGGCGTGTATACCGCCGAAGGCGTGCTGTCCCCCGACGGAAAGCGCATCGTGTTCACGTCGCTCAAAGATGGCGATCTCGAGATCTACACGATGAACATCGACGGCAGCGACGTCAAACGCCTGACGACAACGCCCGGGTACGATGGCGGACCGTGGTGGTCGCCCGATGGAAAACGGATCGTGTATCGCGCGTGGCATCCGACCAACGCCGATTCGTTGAAGGCGTATCGCGATCTTCTGGGGCAGCGCATGATTCGCCCCAACCGGATGGAGCTGTTCGTGATGAACGCCGACGGGTCTGATCAGCGACAGATCACCAACCTCGGCGGCGCGAACTTTGGTCCGTCATGGACCCCCGATGGGACGGGGATCATTTTTTCCTCGAATCACCGCAATCCGCGAAGCCGAAACTTCGATCTGTTCATCGTGAAGCTCGACGGCACCGGATTGGAGCGCATTACCACGCACGAGGACTTCGACGGCTTCCCCATGTTCAGCCCCAACGGGAAACAGTTGATCTGGGCGTCCAACCGCTTTGATGCGAAGGCCGGGGAGACCAACCTCTTCATCGCCGATTGGACGTAGGCATCGCGTCCGGCAAGCTTTGTATAAACCACTGGCGGGCCTGTCCTATCGGACGGGCCCTCCTGTGCTTTGCGGGAACGCCCGGGGTTAAGCGGCCGTCGGCAACGCTTGCACCTCGATGGAGAGCTTGACGTCATCGCTCACCAATACGCCGCCCGCTTCGAGGGCCACGTTCCACACCAGTCCCCACTGCTTGCGGGAGATCTTTCCCACCAAGGAGGCGGACACCCGATCACTGCCCCACGGGTCTTTCGAGGGTCCACCAACTTCACCGGTAAGCGAGACCGGATGGGACACTCCGCGGATCGTGAGATCGCCGTGTGCGATGATGTCGTCGCCGTCGCGCGTAAACTGCGTCAGCGAGAACAGGGCCTTGGGGTGTTCCTCCAAGGAAAAGAAGTCGGCGCTCTTCAAGTGGCCGTCACGCTGGCCGTTGCCGGTGGTGAGCGACGCCATGTCGATTTCGACGGCCATCTGCTTCACCTCCCCGCTCTCCTCGGTCAGCGTTCCCTCGAACGTGTCAAAGGTGCCGCGCACGGTGGAGATGCCCATGTGCTTCACGGAAAACTGGATCTGGCTGTGGGTTGGGTCGAGTGTCCACTTCATATGTCGCTCTTTTCGGAGAAATTGTGGTTGACACGCTGCGCCGCTCGGAGCGACCGACTGTCTTACTTATAAGATAATATATCTCACCAATGAGCAATTGCAACCCCCGTCTTTTTTCATCATTTACGCCACTGTAGTTTCAGTGTCTGCGTACTGACTTTATACTGACGCTATTCGGAACCGCCGTCATCTCGCTGCTGCGAGGCGCTACGCTTCTCGGGAAGTGCAGAGGCGTAAAGGCCGAGCGTGCGGAGGGACTCAGCCGTGCGCTGTAGATCGTGGGGCGGCAGGGCACCCATCGCCCGCGCAATGGTTGCGGCATGCTCGGGGAATATCTCCGCCATGAGCGATTCTCCCTGGGGCGTGAGCGCCGCGTAGCGCGCGCGCCGATCCGACGGGCAGGACCGACGCTCCACGAGTCCTTTGACCGTTAGCCGATCGACCAAGAACGTGATGCCTCCGCTGGACACCAGGATGCGCCGTTGTACTTCTCCCAGGAGCATGGCTCCGCGATGGTAGAGGACTTCCAAGATGGCAAACTCCGCCAGCGTCAAACCATGTTGGGCGACGTCTGCAGCGGCATGTAAGGCGATCGCGGCGTGCGCGCGCGACATGACCACCCAGAGATGAAGCGCAGACTGTTGCTCGCCGCTTGCCACCACCGGATGCGCGCCATCTGCTGTTTCAGTGTCCTGCACTCTCATCGTCGGTCTCTTCAGGGAAGCGTGATTCCACCGACTAAGCCTCTCAGAACTGTACAATCAGCGCAAGACCCTGGCCCATCGCTGTTTCGCGATCGTATGGATTCGCAGGGCGAATCATGGCCTTCCCCTTGCTTCTGTCGTGCAGGCGGGCTGACCTTTCGCACCTATGCCCTTCCTTGATCTACGTCGTGCGGCCGTTGGCGATCGCGTGGAGCACGAGTTTCTGATTCGCGAACGGTCGGAAAAGACTACGCGAGCCGGGCTCCCGTTCGTCGTGCTCACGTTGACCAATCGGAGCGGCGCCATCGACACGGCGCCCATTTGGTCCGAAAAGCTCGAGTGGGCCGAAGGCGCCGACCGCGGCAGGGTCGTTCGCGTGATTGGTGATATCGGCGCGTTTGGCGACGAGGGCGCGCGCAAGCGACAGCTGCAGATCAGCGCCCCGCTGCGTGTGCTTGCCTCGGGTACGTTCGACCCTGGGGAGTTCCTCCCCCGTATCGACGTCGAACCCGAAAAAGTTTGGGACACGCTCGACAAGATGCGGGCTTCGATTGTCGCCCCCTCGATTCGGCGCGCGGTCGACTTGGTCTTCGCTGACGACAGTTTTCGGGTAGACTTCGAGCGGACGCCCGGGTCGGTCGGTGGCCATCATGCGCAGCTGGGTGGCTTGTTGCTGCACACCTATGAGGTGGCATCGATCGCACGACATATCGCCCGCACGGTGCGGCACGCCAATGCCGACCTCGTGACCGCGGGAGCGCTCCTCCACGATATAGGCAAGGTCGACGCCTATGCGGTTGGTGTTGAGGGATTCACGCACACGCCGACGGGCCAACTCATTGGACACGTTACGCTTGGCGCGCTGATGTTCGACCGCCGCCTTGCCTCCGCCGGCGACCCGTTCACGTCCGGCCAGCGAACTGAGCTATTGCATTTCATTCTGTCGCACCATGGGGCCCTCGAGTTCGGCAGCCCGGTCCAGCCGATGACGGTCGAGGCGGAGATCGTGCACTGGGCGGACGAGGCGTCGGCCAAAGCGACGGATATGTTGGATGAGTTCGCCGATCCGGATCTGTTTCCCGCGGACGGCACGGCGGAGCTGTCCGCCAAGCGATCGTGGCGCATGGGACGTCGGCTCTGGCGGCGGCCAGCAGCCTGGGACTAGCGGCCCAAGCGGGCGCTACGCGGCCAAGAGACGGAATTCGGCCGGATCCTGCATATCGAGACCGGAATAGTGTAATTTTCGGAGTCGACCGGAAACTTGCGGTCGGCGCCATTTACGCGAGGAGCTGTCGTTATGCGTAAGCCACGACCCAACACGTACAACCCGGCGCAGGCGCTTCACCTTATCGCTGCCGACCGCACGGGCCTCCCGTTAAGCTGTCCGTCTTGCTCAGGCCAGATCGATCGTGATCCGGTATCGAGCCCACCACCGCCACACTCGCACGTCACGCTGAAATGCACTGGCTGCGGACGCTTGGCGCGCTACATCGCTGGTGTGAACTAAGGCGAACGGCTCAACCCCGCGGTGCAGTGCGGGCGCAGGTGCTGGTAGTTTGCGGGAGAAAGAACCACGAAAGAAACGCCTCGGTCGCTTTGCGGTCGGGGCGTTCTTCGTATGCGGTGCGACTGCTCGGTCCTACCAGGCGACCGTACCCTCTTTCGTGGTATCGACCTGTTCCGTCTGACCAGTCTTGAACAGGAAGCCGTCCATGTTGCGCGTCAAAAACGTGCGCGCCTGCGGATCCATGACGTTCAGACCGTAGTGATTGATCAACATCGTTTGCTGCTTGAGCCAGAGACCCCAACAATCCTTGCAAATCTCGGCGATGATCCGTGCGCCCATGGCGCCAGGAAACGGTGGGCGATCAAACCCTTCGCGCGTCACTCCACAGCGGGAGCAGTTGACATCGGCCATATGTACTCCGCGACGCGAACCGACGCGCCGTCGCGCAAAAATGCGCTCGTGGAAGTGGTGCCTGTGCGCCGACGCAATGCCGACACGCACTGGTAAAGACTAGGGTAAAAGCTAGCGAGCGGCGCGTGACACGCTACCCTGCATCGCGCACCAAGGGTGACGGCAGCGACGCTGGTACCGCCGGGATGTTGACGGATGACGCGTTCACCTGCCCGGCAAACCATTCTGTCACGTGCCGCGCAACCTCAGCACGACAATAGTCTGCTGATATAATATGTCCGCACCCGCTGAGCCAGCGTTGCGCATTTTTGGTACCGCCAAGCGCTGCGAATGCATCTGTGGCGACGTCGACCGAGATGCGATTGTCCTCACGCGATTGCAGGTACAGCGTGGGCACGCGTATACGCGGCAGCACGCGGCGCGCCGCCAAGGCCACCGCGCGAAGCGCGGTCATTGTCGGTGCGGTAACCACCCCGGGACTCAGTGCCTTCGCTTTGGCCTCGGGATCGTGGATCGAACGATCGCCACCCCGACCCCGGCGATACGGCCCAAATGGATGCAGCAGCCACGCGAGCGCGATCTGCCATTGGATCTTGGCCGGCATACCGATGTATGGCGCGAGCAACGCCAGCGCCGGTATCTCCGGATGCGACTCGGCCAGCAGCAACGCCAATGCGCCACCCATCGATTGCCCACAGACCACCACGGTCTCATACTGCGCACGCAACTCGGCGTACGCGCGGGCCACGTCATCGCGCCACGCCGACGCGCGCGCCTCACGCGCCATGCGCGACAAACTCACCCCGTGCCCTGGCAACCGGGGCACACACACCGACCATCCATCGCGGTGCAGTGCACTGGCAAGATAGGCCATCGACTGCGGCGTATCGTTGAATCCGTGCAGGATCAGAACCGCGCGACGATGGCGATTCGGCAGCACGATGGTTTCTGCCCCAACCACCACACCGTCTGGCGCGATAGCGAATCGCTGCGCCTGCTCCCGTTCAAACTGTGCCCTGCGTTTGGCACGAGAGAACATCATGCTGGCTTGCGCGCCTTCGAGTGCTGGCGCGGTATCCTGCGAGTTGCCGCCGGTGTCCTCCGTGATTCAAACCCAAATACGGATGATGAATCACGGGGGACACAGAGGCCACGGAGGATGAGTGATGCCGACACCATCATGTGTTGATTCAGCCTTCTCTGGGCTACTTGCACGGGCCCGGCAGCAACATACCTCCGTGACCTCGGTGTCCTCCGTGATTCAAACCCAAATACGGGTGATGAATCACGGGGGACACGGAGGCCACGGAGGATGAGTGATGACGACACCATGATGTGTTAATTCAGCCTGCTTTGGGATATTTGCACGGGCCCGGCAGCAACACACCTCCGTGGCCTCAGTGTCCTCCGTGATTCAAACCTAAAAAAGGATGATGAATCACGAAGGACACAGAAGATGGATCAGTAGCGCGATACGGTGGCGTCGACGTCGGTGCTCCAGGCATCAATACCGCCCACCAGATTCAGCACGCGCTCGAAGCCCTGAGAGCGCAGAAAATTCGCCCCCATTTCGCTGCGCATCCCGTGATGGCACAGCATCACATACTCGGCCGCCGGGTCGAGCTGACCGATCGCCGACGGCAGGGTGGAAAGCGGAATCAGGATGCTCTCCGCCACATGCGCCAAATCAAACTCCCACTGTTCGCGCACATCGATGATCACCGGCGCGGTGCCGTTGGTGATTCGTGCGGCGAGGTCGATCGCGCTTATCTCGTCGTTCATGGTAGGAAGTTTGATGGCGAGTTCAGTAGAATCTGCGTTGTGTTCAGCGTTTCACTATCGCGGCGCGAGCGTTGTCCATGATCCTCGCAGCCGTGTCGAATCGCTGGCTCAGGTCCGCCAGCTCGGCCAACGCCAGTGCACGATCACCGGCGCGAATCGCCTCATTCACGCCGGGAAAGTTCATGTTTGCGTACCCGTTGTCGATATCGGCGACATAAATCAACGAGCGGTACCACGGGCGGCCCTTGAGGCCGCTGGGCCGCGCGAACGCACGCTCGACCTGGAGCAGTGTCGTGTTTGTCGCGGCCTGCGCCGAGCGGGCAACACCGCGAGACAAGACACTGTCTCGCGTGCGCGCAAAGGCAACCGCCGCACGTTCAAGACGCGTGATCGAAGCGGCAAGCGGTGCAACCGTCGTGCCGCTCCACCCCTTCGCCGCAAACCCGCGCGTCAGAGCCGGCAGGTACCCGCGCATCGTGCGCGCGAACTCTGCGTAGTCGTACGGGAGGATGTCCGCGTTCGCGATCCGCAGCGCCATCGCCGCGCCGACTCTCGCCGCTGTCGCATGGTAGAGGAATCCAGGATCACCGAATCGCTCCATCCACGCAAACGTGTCATACGCCGAGTGATAGGTCCCAGCCGGTCCGCCAAATCCCCATTCTGCGATAGGAATGCCCAGATGATTGTAGAAGCCCGCGAAATCGCTGCCGCCGCCCGGATCACCCATTGGCGGCTCGAGTGAATCTGCGCGCACCCCTGACGTCGCGCGCCACGTATCGTAGACCGAGCCTTTTCCGTTTGGCAGCGGAACGCCCTTCACGACGTCGCGCAGCACGGCGCGCAACGACGGAGTACCGCCACCGCCAAACTGCGTACCCTGCGCAGCGACATCCTGATTGAGATAGGCCACCGCGCCCTTCTGTAACCGCAACGAATCGTCCTCGACGTACTCAGTGCTGCCGATCAAGCCCCACTCCTCGGCATCCCATGTTGCGAACACAATCGTGCGTTTGGGTCGCATGCCGCGCTTCGCCATGTCGGCGAGCGACTGTGCCGCTTCCAAGACGCTTACCGTGCCGCTCACGTTGTCGGCAGCACCAGCACCCCACGCATCGCGATGTCCGCCGATGTACACGTACTCATCGGGGAACTCGCTGCCGCGCAGGTAGCCGAGGGTATTGTAGATCGCCTTGGTGCCGTTGGTGGCAGCATCCGTTGTGACGTCAACCTTTACGCGTACTGGCCCGGGCCCTACGTGATAGCGCAAGGCCAACCCGCCCTGCCAATTACTGGGGATATCCGTACCGCGCACCTGCGCGATGAGCTGCTGGGCGTTCTCGCCGCTGATCGGCACCACCGGGATTTTGGGAACCGATGTTTGATCAAGCCGCAGGCGCGCCGCGCCTGGCTTGCTGGCGTAGCCTGGCGTGAGCGGATCGCCGGCGCCGTTGAACACACTGCCACGCTGCACGCCTTGCAGCGGTCGCATCGGGCCTTCGGGATAGACGTCGCCGCGCGCAAAACCGTCATCCAGCGGATCGGTATAGATGAGGAGCGCGACCGCGCCGCGCTTCTCGGCCTCGCGGGCCTTGATCCCACGAAAACTGCGGCCGTATCGCGCCAGAACAACCTTGCCCTTCACCGAGACGCCCAGCGAATCGAGCACGGCATAGTCTTCAATCAGACCAAAGTTGGCGAAGACCAGCTCGCCTTCGCCTATGCCCGCGCTACTGGAGCCGTTCACAGTGAGATACTGCGGAAGCGCGGTCACGGCGTCACCGGCAATCGCCGGTTCGGTGAGATTCAGCACCGTCGTGTCGCGTCCCATGCGCGTGACCTTCACACTCGTCGCGTGTGGCAGCCACACATCGTACTGGCGCAGTTCTGTTTCCAATCCCATCGCCTTCATCTGCGCGATGACATAGTCTGCCGTGCGTTTCTGCGCCGCAGTCCCTGCGACGTGGGGTTCTTTTGACAACGCCGCAGAGTGCGCCTTCGCGCGCTCCGGCCTTGGCCCTTGAATCGCCTCGAGCTCGGCGCGCCGCTGAGTGGCGGCCGCGGTAGGCGAGTAACCAGGCGCGACCGTCGCCGCTGGACGCGAGGCCGCGCGCGGTGCCGGCGGCGTTGGTGCGGACTGCGCACCCAGCGATCCGAATGCCGGGAGCATCGTGACGGCCAACCAACGGGAACAGCGGGGGAGTGCGGGCACGAGTGTGTCCTGAGTGGTTAGTCTGCGGCTTCGTATTCTTCGGCCGCGCGCATGATGGCCTGCTGCAAGAGCGCTTCCCGGTCACCATCGTCGGCCAACGCGACCGTAAGTACAGAGAACTGGCGGGCCATTTCATCTTCAATCTGCAGCCGAGTCGGCGACTTGACACCCAGCACCGCGAGCGAAAGCGCCGCGAGATCACGCAGCTGGCGCTGCGTCTCTTCGTCGAGCGCGGCCAGTGTCTGTGGCAAGGGCTTGGCGATCTTTGGTCCGCGCTCGCGTCTTCGGAGTGGTGCTTCGAACAGCGCGCGCACGGGCGCAAAGAGGATAACGAACGAACCCGGCGTATGCTCTTCGAAGCCGCTGATGACATTGCGACGTCTCAGCGACGGCAACAGCTTGACGATGGCTTCACGCACTGGGGAGTACCCGTCGACGCTGCGCAGGCCGCGTCCCGTGATGATCAGCGCTTCCACGGCGCCTTGCACCTGCAACGTGCGCAACCACGCTTCGGTCTGCGTGGCGGCTTGCGTGGCGGTGGGCTGCTGCGCGCGCAGGTTGAGCGTGCGGGACGCGCCAAAGCGAATCTCGTCGAAGGCCCGCCCAATGGGCGTGTCTGCGTGCTCGTCCGAGCTCACCGCATTCCCCGCTGCACGCATCGCATTATCGTCGCCGAGCGCTTGGCGGGCGCGGGCGGCCCGTACGCAGCGCTTCCGTGAGCACGCGGCCGTCCACCGCTTCGATGGGAGGGATGTTGGTGACGGCGCCAAGCGTCGGTGCGATGTCCACGGATCGCACGGGCTTGGGATAGAATCCCGGCGTGAACATCGGGCCCATGAAGATGATGGGGATCCGCGCGTCGAGGTCATGCGGTGAGCCGTGGGTCGCGTAGCGGGCGGTGAACCAGGAGTAGCCCGGTTTGAACGTGACCGTGAGCACCGCCTGCATGTCGGCGGGAATCGAGTGCAGCCATCGCGTAGCGATCTGATCGCCGCGTGCCGCCGCGGCGGCGAGCGTACTGACACGATCTACGCGCTGCATGCCGGGCAGCGCCAGGAGTGCCGAGCGTAGCGCTGTGACGACCGAGTCGCTGTTCACACCGTGCGCCTCAAGGCGCGTGCGGTCAAGCGAGAGGATCCCCGCCTGCAGGTCGAGCGCGTCGCCCTCCACGCCGCGAGCGGCCAACCCGCTGCGTGCCGCGTCGATGATAGGGCGCGTGTCTACGCGTCCACGATCGGGGTCGGTCCCCGGAAAGGTCTGTTCGGGAAGCGGCGTGACCCCGTGATCAGCACTGAGCGCCAACACGATCCGCGTGGAATCGCGGAGCACAAACAGCGAGTCGATGAGTCGGCCAAGGGCCCGATCGACGCGAAGGATCTGATCGTGCAGCTCACGCGAGTCCGGTCCGTATCGATGGCCGATGGCGTCGGTGGTTGAGAGCGACACCGCCAATACATCCATGGAGGGGCCCTGACCCAACGCCATCGCATTTACGCCGGCGAGGGCCATGTCGACGGTCACGTCATCCATCCACGGGTAGTCCGTGAAATCGTAGGTCCCTTTGCGACGATCGGCATCGAGACGATGCGGAAAGACAAAGTCCTTGCCCTCATGCTCGGTCGCGACAGAGTCACGCTCGGGATAGGCCGACGCGTCGCGCAGCAGCGTCCAGTCGGTGCCAAGGTACTTGGCCGTGAAATCCGTGGCGTTGAACGCGTTCACCCACGCAGGCACCGTGTCAGCGTAGTAGCTGCTGGTGGTGAAGCGTCCGTCGAGCGAGTACCAGTAGACACTTTGCTTGGCGCGCCCGAGTGGCAAGATAGCGCCGCGATCTTTGCGTGACACGGAGAGCGCGCGACTGAACTGATCGCGGGCCCGCACCCAGTCAAAGTACGCGGAGCCGCGAAAGCGATAGGGTGAGGCGCCGCCGCCTCGTCCAAAGAGCAGCGGTGCCTGCGGATCCGCGACGCCGATCTCATTGAGCACGACGCCGGTGTGCGAGGGATACCGACCGGACCAGAGCGTCGCGTGTCCGGGCGCCGTCTCGGTGGTCGCATGATCGTGCG
This sequence comes from Gemmatimonadaceae bacterium, assembly GCA_031421995.1. Taxonomy (GTDB): domain Bacteria; phylum Gemmatimonadota; class Gemmatimonadetes; order Gemmatimonadales; family Gemmatimonadaceae; genus Gemmatimonas. The sequence continues at coordinate 24,848 of JANOPS010000215.1, read as the reverse complement.
TGGCGTTGGTGAACACCGCGCCGCGTTTATAGAAGCGCGCCAGCCCGCCGGTCAGCTGCGACGCGAAGCGCGGCAGGTAATCCGGTCGCAATTGGTCGATCGTGATTTGCACGACCAGCGTTGGCGGGAGGGGCGCGGCGGCCGGTTGCGCGGGCATTCTTGCAGGGAGTGCTGCGAGAATGAGCGGAAGGTATTTCGGGAGGAAGCGCATACGCATGCGCTCAAAACTAACGAGACACCACGCGTCTGTCGCCGCGCAAGAATCGCCGCGCCAGCATCGCTGAGCGAGAATCGATGCGCGAGCGTCCGACGGCACCTGTCCGGCCTCGAGCACGTCGCCGGATCGACGCGCCAGGACAGGTGTTGTTCGCCGTACATCGTTGTCACGCGGAGCGGTGAGCGTCGCGGCCAGTGCACGCGAAGTCACCGTGTAACAATACCGCACCGATCACGGAGGCACGTGATGGCTCCATGAATATTGCGCATAACTCGTCCGCGCACTAGTGCGAATTTTCTTCCGGCCTGTTTTGCAATGTATCGGGCTCCAGCGCCGCGATGCGAAGGTGCGCCGAATTCACCACCATCGGCCATCTTCGCGCGCCAACTCAGCCCATGATTGCGTGTTCGAGTATCTCCAGCCCCGCCGACAATTCGTCACGCGAAATCACCAACGGCGGCAGGAAGCGCAACGTGTGTTCACCGGCGCTGACCAGCAGCAGCCCATGGTCGAACGCCCTCGCAATCACGCCCGACGCCGACTCATGCACGTCCATGCCCCACATCAAACCGGTCCCGCGAATCTCCCGCACGCGACCCGTGCGCTCGGCGATGGCGTGCAGTTGCGTCCCAAACCACGCGCCTGTTTCCCGTACGTGCTTGAGCATGGCCGGGTCGGCCAGTCGCTGCACGACATGATGCGCAACGTGCGAAAGCAGCGGCCCGCCGCCAAAGGTCGTCCCGTGATCACCGGCCTGAATGGCTTTCGCCACCGCGTCGGTGACGAGGATGGCACCCATCGGTAGTCCGCCCGCCAGCGGCTTCGCCAGTGTCAGAATGTCGGGCTCCAAGCCCAACTGCTCGTATGCGAAAAAAGAACCGGTGCGACCGAGTCCGCACTGAATCTCGTCGAGAATGAGCAGGACGTTGCGCTCGCGCGTGAGCGCACGCAGCCCGCGCAGGAAGTGGGGATCGATGACGCGAACGCCCCCTTCGCCCTGAATGGGCTCGACGATCACTGCCGCAACCGTTTCCGGGTTGAGTACCGTGCGCAGCTCCTCGAGATCCCGTTCGACGATCGAGACGCCACCCATGAGTGGCCGGAACGGCAGTCGATACGATGGGCGATCGGTGGCCGCCAACGTGCCGGGCATCCGCCCGTGAAATCCGCCGCGCAGCGCAATGATCTCATGCTTGGCCGGGGCTTCGTCGCTTCGCGCCCACCGACGCGCAAACTTGAAGGCCCCTTCGTTGGCTTCCGCCCCCGAATTGCAGAAGAAGACGCGCGAAGCAAACGAGTGCGACACCAACCACTCCGCCAGGAGTTCACCGGGCGCGGTGCGATACAGATTCGACGTATGCAGCAGCCCCGTCGCCATGGCCTCCTGCATCGCCTGCATAACGCCGGCGTCCGCGTGCCCCAACGCCGTCACCGCAATGCCGGCGACAAAGTCGAGATAGGCTTTGCCGGCGTCGTCATACATGTACACGCCTTCGCCGCGCACAAAGAGCGGCGCCTGTCGTTTGTAGGTCGCCAAAATGGCGGACGACGACGAAGGCGCGCTCATAGTTGCGGCGGGCAGCGTCGTTGAAGACGCGAAGCCGCTCGGGGCGATGGTCGGAGACATGGTGGACGGCGTCATGGCAAACTCAGTTGAGGACAGCGTGAATCTTGAGAGGACAGCAGGACCAAGTACAGGACAGCGCGGACGACGTACGAACGACGTACGAACTATGTACGAACTACGTACGAACTACGCGTGGATCACGGTGGTGCCCGCCGACGGGTCGGCGAGGGCATCGAGATCGCCAATGCGCACGCGCTGAACCCCGCCAGCCAACGCACGGGCACACGCGTCCAGCTTGGCCGACATGCCGCCGCCAGCCACGCCGGATGCCACCAACTGCTGCGCATCAGCCAGCGTGAGGACGGGAAGACGTGTGCGGTCCGCGTCCAGCACGCCAGGCACATCGGCCATCAAGAACAACTCCTCGGCCCCCAACGCGGCCGCGATCGCCGCCGCCGCATCATCACCGTTCACATTCAGCGCACCACCCACCGCAGCGTCCTCGTGCGTGGCCACCGGTGAAATCACGGGCATGAACTGCTGCGACAGCAACGCGTCGATCACGCGTCGATCAACGCGCGTTGGTGTGCCGGCGTAACCAAACGTCTCGAGATCGATTGGCGTAGCCCGCAACAACGCCGCATCCTCGCCCGAGATCCCCACTGCGGGGACGCCCGCTGCGGTCAGTGCCGACACCAACTGCTTGTTGGCCAACCCAGACAGCACCATGCGTACCAGCTCCAAGGCACCGGCCGTCGTCACACGACGCCCACCGACAAAGACCGGCTCTTCCCCGCGCAGTCGCTGCAGCGCGCTGATCTGATCGCCACCGCCATGGACGATCACCACCTGGCCTTCGCGCGCGCGCCACAGCGCTGCCAGCGCTGCTGGCAGCGCCGGATCGGACTGCGTCCGACCGCCGAGTTTGAGGAGAAGCATTTGGTAGGGAATAAAGGCGGCTTACCAGAAACCGGCGGTTTCTGGTAGACCTAACATGAGGTTCGCATTCTGCATTGCTTGCCCCGCCGCGCCTTTGACCAGATTATCGATCGCGCTGAAAATCAGCATCGTGGGCGTACGAACCCCCGTGGGCATGCGTGCTGCGATGCGGACGACGTTGCGGTGCTGGACGTCGGCAAGCGCCGGGAGGTCGGTGGTCAGTTCGATGAACGGCTCGTGCGCATACGCGTTGCGGAACGGCTCGAGGGCGTCGTCGATGGCGTGGGTGAGCGGCACGGCAATCGTGGACAGGATGCCACGATCGACCGGCAGCAAATGCGGTGTGAACAACAGATCACAGTCGGCACCAAGTCGCTGCATCGTAGCCCGCATTTCGAACAAATGCCGATGCGCGTTCCCCACACCATACGCGCGGAAGTTTTCCGTCACCTCGGCGAACAGATACTCGAGCTTGGGCGACGCGCCGGCCCCGCTCACACCGCTGGCGGAGGCGACGGTGATGGTTGCGCCTGGCGCGATCAGTCCGGCGCGGGCCAACGGCGCCAGTGCGACAAGAATGCTGGTGGCATAGCAGCCGGGGTTGGCGACCACGCGCGCGCCGCGAAGGGGCTCACGAAACAGCTCCGGGAGTCCGTACGGTGCGTTGCTTGGCACGCCTTCCGGCAGCGCATGGGTGTTGCCGCCGTGCCCCGGACGGAGATCGCTGGACAGGTCGACGACCCGCGCGCCCGCGGCAAGTGCTTTGGCGACCCATTCCGCCGACGCGCCATGCGGCAGCGCGGCGAAGATCAGGTCGGCCGACGCGAGATCGACTTCATCGGCACCCTGCAAGGCGATCTCATGCACGCGGCCTGCGGCACGCACGCGCAGCGTGGTGCCGCGCTGCGCGTGCGCCGTAGCAAAGGCCAGCGTGAGATGCGGGTGGCCAACCACCAACGCGCAGAGTTCACGCCCGGAGTAGCCGCTGGCCCCGAGGACGCCGATGGAATAGGACTGGACTTTATGCACGTTGAATGCATAATTTTGCATTCCTCTTCTGTCAATCTGTTGCGCATCCCAGTTTCCCCCGAGAGTCCCCATGATCGACAAGACCGATCGGCATCTTGCCATTCGTGAGATCGTGACGGCCCGAACCGTGGCGAGCCAGGAGGAGCTACGCAAACTGTTGCATAAGCGTGGCTGGGACGTAACGCAGTCCACCCTCTCGCGCGATTTGCGCGAACTGCGGCTGGCGCGCATTCCCGACGAGCAGGGACGCGTGCGGTATGCGTTTCCCGAGGCGGCGGCGGCCAGCGGGGAAGAGGCAACGCGACACATGGAGGCCATGCTCCCGCAGCTGCTCATGGGTGTGGAAGGCGTGCAAGTGCTGGCCGTGGCCCGCACCATGAAGTCGGGCGCGCAGCCAGTGGCTGAGGCGCTTGATCAGCTGGCGTGGCCCGACATCGCGGGCACGATTGCCGGGGACGACACCGTGCTGATCATCTGCCGCTCGCTGCCGGGTCGCGAGCGCGTGGTGAAGCGCCTCAAGGCGTACCTGCGAGACTAGGACCGCGTTACGTTGTGTGTTCGCGACTGAACCGCAACCGTATCGACCCACCGAGACCGCTTTTCGTGACGACGACCGACGGCAGTACTGAGCCCAGTGCCACCCACAAGCTGTGGGGTGGACGATTCGCCGGTGGCCCGTCGCCACTGCTCGATGCCATCAATCGTTCCATTGGCACCGATTTTCGTCTCTGGCCACATGACATTCGGTTGTCCAAGGCGTGGGCGCACGGGCTGAGCGTCGCGGGCGTCTTGACGCGTGACGAGAGTGACGCGCTGCAAGCGGGTCTTGATCGGGTGGGGGCGCGCATTGCCGCCGGTGCACCGCCCGTCGCGACCGATGAAGACATTCACACGATGATTGATCGGTTGCTGCATGAGGAAGCCGGTTCGGTGGCGTCGAAGTTGCACACCGGTCGGTCGCGCAACGATCAAGTCGCCACCGCATCGCGCTTGTGGACGATGGACGCATGCACGCGGATTGATGCGGCCATTCGCGAGTTGCAACAGGCGTTGCTGGCGCAGGCCGAGCAGTTGACCGATGCGATTCTCCCCGCCTACACCCACTTGCAGCGGGCGCAGCCGGTGAGTGGCGCGCACTGGCTGCTGGCGCACTTCTGGCCCTTGGAGCGCGATCGTACACGCTTGTCCAATGCCGCGCGCGGTGCCGCAGTGCTCCCACTCGGCTCCGGCGCCATCGCCGGCAGCGCGTTTCCCATCCCTCGCGATCTCTTGCGCGAGACGCTGGGCTTCGCCTCGATCTCGCCGAATAGCATCGACGCGACGGGTGATCGCGATTTCGTGGCCGAAACGCTGTTTGTCTGTGCGATGACGGCCGTGCACTGTTCGCGCATCGCGGAAGACCTCATCATCTACGGGACCGGCGAATTTGGCTTCGTGAAATTTGGGGACGGATTTTCGACCGGCTCCAGCATGATGCCGCAGAAGCGCAATCCTGATGTGTTTGAGCTTGCGCGCGGGTCGGGCGCACGCGCACTTGGCGATCTGGTCGCAATGATGGCGACGATCAAGGGCCTTCCCAGCGGCTACAGCAAGGACCTGCAGGACGACAAACGGGCCCTCTTCAACGCGGTGGATCTCTTGCTGCTGGTGCTGCCCGCGATGGCCGGGGCGATCGCGGAGTTGCGCTTTGATCGGGCGCGGATGCGGGCGGCCGTCTCAAGTGCGATGATGGCGACCGATCTGGCCGACTACCTCGTGAAGAAAGGCACCACCTTTCGTGAGGCGCACGGAGCGGTGGGCGCATTGGTGCGTGCGGCCGAAGAGGCGGGCATTGAGCTGGACGCGTTGCCGGTGGAGCGATTCACGGCGGCACATGCCCTGTTCGGCGCCGACGCGCGAGAGGCCTTGAGTGCGGAGGCATCGTTGGCGGCGCGCGACATTCCCGGTGGGACAGGCCCCAACGCGGTGGCGGCGCAGATTGTGAGCGCGCACGCCTGCCTTGCGCAGCGCTGACCTGTGGCGGATAACACGGCGGCAGGGATCACGGGTGCGGTGGTTCGTCCCTACGATTTGGTCATCTTCGATTGCGACGGCGTGCTGGTGGACAGCGAGCGCATCGCGAACAGGGAGTTTGCCTTACTGCTGAAGGAAATCGGGCTCGACTTTACGTTGCCGCAGATGTTTGAGACGTTTGTCGGCAATACCATGGATCGCTGCGTGGAGATCATTACGGAGCGACTGGGCCACGCACCTCCAGCCGATTTACTGGATCGGTACCATGCCATGATTCGCGTGGCGTTGGAGCGGGAGATTAAGCCGGTGGCGGGCGTTGTCGAGCTGCTGGACACGCTGGAGGCGGCCAGCATCCCGTATGCTGTGGCCTCGAATGGCGAACACAGCAAGATGCAAACCACGCTCGGCGCCACGGGTTTGTTGGCGCGTTTTGCGGGGCGCCGTTTCTCTGCTACCGATGTAGCCCGTGCCAAGCCGGCGCCCGACTTGTTTTTGCACGCGGCGGCGACGTTGGGCGCATTGCCGAGTCGGTGTGTCGTGATTGAAGACAGTCCGCTGGGTGTGCAGGGCGCGTGCGCGGCGGGGATGACGGTGATTGGGTACGCGGACTTGATGCCGGAGCAGCGGTTGCGGGCGGCGGGGGCGAGCCACGTGGTCACGAGCTTCGCCGCGCTCGACGTCCTGCTCGGAGTTCCGGAGCTTAAGACGAAGGTGACGACGCAATCGAGAGCGGAAATCGGGAAGCGCTTGCACAGTTCGGACCCGTGAGCTAATCTCTGGCCGAGTCGAAGAAGTTGTTGTGCGTTCGACCCTACGCACGTCCTCGCTTTCGTTCCGAAGGCATGGCCCTGAGGAGCGATTCCCTTCGCCGATTACTCGTAGTAAAGGAGAGACAGATGCTCAAGAAGATTATTGGCGTGTTGGCGGTTACTGCCGTGATCTGCGTGCCAACGCAGGACGTTTCGGCGCAAATTTCGAAGGGGTACACCGATGTGGGCGCCGTCGTCGGACTCGGTGGCATTGGTGGTGCGGGACTGTCCTTCGGCGGCCGTTTTGAGCGCATTTTCAAGGAACTTCCCGATCTTGGAAACGGGCTCTTGGGCATCGGCATCAGCGCGGACTACTACTCGTACGGCGATGACTTTTTGGGCGGCGGCTTCGACTACACCTACATCCCGATTGGTGCCACGGCCAATTACCACTTTAAGCTTGACAACAAAAAGTGGGATGTGTTCCTTGGCGCGGGCCTCGGCTACCAGGTAATCAGCTGCAACGTTCGGGGTGTTCCTGGTCTAAGCAGAGCCTGCGCCAACAGTGCGCTCTATTTCATCGGGCGAGCGGGTGGCCGGTATTTCTACAAACCGAACATGGCGGTGTACGCCGATGTGGGCGCCGGCGCGGCGGCTGTGAACATTGGCCTGACGTTCAAGCTGAAGTAGACCTGACGCAGGTGGGTGTAGTTCAAAAGGGGGGCTTGGCGCAGCGGTGCGCCAAGCCCCCCTTTGCAGCCTCGGCCAAGTCAGAACGCGTATCCCACGTTCAATCGCAACGTGGGAATTACGCGGGTCACTGAGAATCCATCGAACTTGCTATCCGAGCCGAGATAACGCTTGGCACCGCCGCCCACGGAGATTGCCGTCACGCGAGTTGGCCCCAGCAGCCATTGATAGCCAAGCTCCACCGCGAAGCTGCCGGTTGAGAATGGTTTCGGCTGCTCGCATGCGACGGAGCTGAGTGGATTGAACTCTGCGCAGAGATCGACACTGTTGCTGCGAATCCTCGCAAATCCCAAAGAGCTTGCCAAGTTGAATCCGCGCAGCCCGGTCTGGCTCGGATACAGCCGAATCTTCGCGTCGACATTGGTGTACGTGGCGTCGAATGGCTCGGTGCGAGAGCCGGCCACGGCAAGTGAGACGGACGGGGCAAACTGATACTCGAACTCCCCTGAAAAGAATCCAAAGAGCGGCAGGAATGGATTGACCGAGATCACGCGCGTGGGGCTCGGTGCCCGACGCAGCGACGGTTGCGTTTGTTCAGCCAGCGTCTGCGCCGAGCCGCGGGCGAATGGCAGTGCCATCGAGAGCGCCAGCACCGACACCCGCAGCGTTGGTTTCACCACACGACGGGATGCACAGCGATTTCCTGTATGCCACGTGTGGCACGAAGCGCGAAATGATGACATAAGCGAGTTCATACGGGTGGGGTGATCGACGAGTCAGCTCGCGGGCAACAAGGCACGTGCGGCGCTCTGGCCGCCACGCGCTGCGCCTTCCAGCGAACTGGAATGCAGGAATTCGCTTGCACGCCAGAGTCCGGGCACGCCGCATCCGATGGTCGGGCGGTGATCGCGCCACCCGGGTGGCTGAGCGAACTGCGCGTACGGTACCCGCCAGATCGCCGTTCGGTTCATGGCTCCCGCGGTATGCCCGGCAGCGTGCGCCATCTGCGCCAGTTCGCGTCGAGTCGCCGCGTCGAGTGCGTCATCGTCCATCTGGGCCGCCTCTCCAACGGCCGTCGCGGCCAGCAGCGAAGTGCCCGGCGGCGCATACTCCGGTGCCACGTCAGTCAGCGTAATCGCGTGACTGACAACCGCCTGTGGATCGGCATTCAACCAAAGAGCCTTTCCAGGCAGCGGAGACGTCGCGCTCTGATAGTATACGGTCGCGCATCCATGCGAACCTGTCGGCACGGCAAGCGACACGCCAGCGGTTTGCGCCAACGCTGCGGCGGCATGTGGGTCGGTGGCCAGCACGATCTGCGTCGCTGCCACTGACATTCCGTCGACGAGCACGACGCCGCTCACGCGACCCGCACGCATTTCGATCGCACGGACTCCTACGCCGCAGCGGATCGTCCCAGGCGGCAATTGCGCGGCCAGCTGCGCGCTGATCGCGCCCATGCCCTGCGCCGGCACGGCGGTGGATCCTTCCGAGAGCATCTTGAAGGTGAATAGCAAGACCGACGCACTCGTGGACAAAGATCGATCCAGCAAAATGCCGCCGTAGAATGGCGCAAAAAACCCGTCAATGGTGCCATCGCCGAATCCGCGCGATCGCAAGTACTCGCGCGTGGAGACCGCATCAAATCGTGCAGCGAAGCACTCATCGATCGAGAGCTGCTGGGCGAAACGACGCAGGGCAAGCATACGCAACTTGTCACCGACACTCACCGCGCGCGCGAGCACGGTATCAAGCAGCAGCGAGGGATCACGCCAGGCATCACCGATAAACGACACGCGACCCTCACGGACGATATGCGCCGCCGGTTGAAACGGGCGCAGCGACAGCGTACCAAGATCGAGGTAGCTATTGAGTGTGGGATACGCCGTGAACAACACCTGAAAGCCATGATCGATGGTCATGCCGTTGACCCGCGACGAGCGGACCCGCCCCCCGACCTCTGGAGCCTGCTCAAGCACCGTCACGTCGCGTCCTGCGCGATGCAGTTCGATCGCGCAGACCAAACCCGCAATGCCACCGCCAACCACGATGATTGGCGCGTCTGCCGCGCTCGCGTTCAGGGGGATCGTCATGTGCTGTAGTTTACACGTGGATCCCGAACAACCAAACCGGCCGTCACGACGCGCGTGACGACCGGCTTCACCTGCAGGACTCGAGTCCGGAACGACGTTAGAACTGGACCTGAATCATGGTCCCCAACTTCGCCGACAGTTCGACGGCCTCTTGCATCGTCGCCTGCGCGCCCGCGGCACCAACCTTGAGCGTCTTGACGCCCGTAGCATCCGCACTGCCACCGGCGCACGTGTAGGAAATCGTCATGGGCGTGTAAATACCCCCCGTGATCGCCGCCACGAGGCCATTCAAAAAGGTCTGCTGCGTCTCAACCTTCGCCACTCCGCCAGGGCACTTCTTCGCCGTTTCCGTCACGGCGGGCGGAACAAGTCCATAGATGAACGAGTGCGCCCACGGGGTGACGTTGGGAGCACCCGTTGGCGCACGGCCGGTGTCGACTACTGCATGGTAGCAGCCAGATACTACGATCGCCGACGAAGCGATGAGGATTGCAACAAAACGACGCATACGCGCTCCTTGTGGAGGTGGACCCGCGCGGCCTCCAGCACCCTGTGTTGTGCGCTAGAACCGCACGCCAAACGTAATGGGAACGTAGCGAAAGCTGCTACCATCGCCGAACACGTTTACCAGTTTGACCTCGGCGAAGGTGGAGAACCCGCTGAGCGCGAACTGCACCCCTGCGCCGCCCTGCACCCCTGGATCGGTGGCGCTCACCGACGAAGGCCCGACACCCACCAGTCCCGAGAAGGCGCTACGAAACATTCCGCCGCCGCCGAGCAGGTACAATCCCGTGGTCGAGCCGTCGCCAACAGCAAAGAGCACGTTGCCCGTCACCCCGAGACTCGAGCGCGTGTAGTTCGCGCCGGTGACCGACGCCTTCCAACTATCGTAACTGACATCGGCGCGAAGCTGCGCCTTAGCGAATGAGGCCGGACGGAAAAACACGTGGCCAGCCACCGTGTATCCAGCATCCGTTACGCTACCCAGATCGCCGATCGGCAGCGAGCCACCGCCGCTGACCCCAAGGGAGATCCTTTTCGCGGTTTGTGCCTGCCCTACAAGGGGGAGCAGAAGCGCGCTGGCGATACTGATCGCGACAATCGTTTTTTTCATCGTGTCTCCGAAGGCTATAGGAATACAACAGTCGCACACCCAGACATCGCGCGGCGCTGACATGAATGACCGCGTGACTGTACCAGCACGGTCCTGGGCGCGCTGACCTATGGAAGCTTGGGGGTCGATGCCTCCATTAACAATCCATCTTAAGAGGCATTCCCTTTGGTTGAGAAGTAGGCGGACTGTGCATGACCCTCACCACCGTCTCTGCCCAAAATTGCACGTGCCACTATACTATGCTGGGCACTGGACGCGGTGCTCATACAAAATCATGGACGTCAGTGCCTTCCCAAACAACCCATGGTCCACATGTCCATCACTCGCTATCGCGCATTTGTTGCCTGCGTCGCGCTGGGCGCCACGCTCCCGCTGCAGGCGCAATCAGACGGCACCAAGCCGCGCTCTAACACCAAAGGCTTCATGGTCGGCGCGCACCTGAATGGCTCATCGCTCGCCTACGAAGGCGATGACGCCGAATCGGGTGGTGGTCTTGGTATCGTGCTCGGCTACGGCTTTTCCCCGAAGTGGCAGCTCACCTTTCAGGTGGACGCGGCCAACATCGATCTCGACGCCAGAAACGCGGGCGCGGGGTCATACACCTTGAGCCACGGCGATCTGGGAGTGCGATACACGTTCGCGAATACGGCGCGCGCGTGGGTCCCGTACCTGTCTGCGGCCGTGTCGTCGCGCATTGCGAGCGCCAGCATCGATCAGACGCTGGTCACCAGTTCCGACGTCACGCTCTCCGGCCCGGCCGTCAGCCTGGGCGGTGGCGTGCAGTATTTCTTCTCCCAGAAGGTGGCGCTCGATATCGGCCTGCTCTTCTCTGGCGGTAAGTTCGACAACGTGAAAGTTGGCTCACTCAGCGTCGATCTCGACAACGCCGAGAATTCGAACTCCACGCGCTTCAATATCGGACTGACGTTCTATCCGCAGGTCAAACGCTAGAACCGGTTCCGAACCGGCCATTCACGACTTGCCGCGCGAGGCCTCGAACACGTCTCGGGGCCGCGCGCGCTTCGCCCGATCACTCTGGAATGGTGTCTACCTTCGAGACAAAGTACTCCGTCTCGCCAAAGCAGGACGTGGGCACGTAGATGTGCTGGTCGTAGTGCAGCGTCACGCGCTTGCCACTTAAGCCCTCGATCACGTGGGCCACGGAATCGTTCGGCACGCTGAACGAAAAACTGTCAGAGCGAAAGCCCTTGGCGATGTCGGTGTACAGCACCCCTTCCCAGGTTTTGCAGACAAAGCCTTTGCGTGACATCTTCTGCACATAGCCCGCGCGCTGACCGTTGGAGTAGCTCCAATTGAGCGACGCGAGCGCCCACAGCGCGAACACCGCAATGGGCGTGCCGAGCAAGAACAACACGGTAAGCTTGCCCCAATGCCGCCGCTTGAAGGACTGGCGCGGCTGGGGCGGTGGCGGCGGTTCGGCCGCAGGCGGTTGGTCAGAAATCTCAGTCATATCCGGAACTTGGGGACTTACCCCCCTGCGCGCTAGCTTACGAGTATCCAAAGCCCAAGAGCCTAACTGTGCCGTTTGCTTCGCGTAGAACATCTGTGACCACATGGGTCCGCGGCGTGCCCGTCGGATCCGATCACCCGGTCGTGGTCCAGTCCATGACCAATACCGACACGGCTGACGCCGCCGGTACCGCCGACCAAGTGGCCGAGCTCTTCGAGGCCGGGTCACAAAAGGTCCGCATCACCGTCAACAACGACGAAGCGGCGAAGGCGGTCCCCGAAATTCGTCAGCGCCTCATGGATCGCGGACTCGACGTGCCGCTGATCGGTGACTTTCACTACAACGGTCACCTGTTGCTGGCCAAGTACCCGGCCTGCGCGGCAGCGCTCGATAAGTATCGCATCAACCCCGGCAACGTGGGCTCGAAGCATCGCGATGCAAATTTCACCACCATCGTGCAGGCGGCGATCGATCACAACAAGCCGGTCCGCATCGGGGTGAACTGGGGCTCACTTGATCAAGATCTGCTCACGCAGATGATGGATGCCAACGCGTCGTCCAGCACGCCCCGTGACGCCAAGGACGTGTACATGGACGCGATGCTCGAAAGCGCCCTGCGATCGGCGGCGCTCGCGGAAGAAGTTGGCTTGGCGCACGACAAGATCATTGTGAGTGCCAAGATTTCCGTGGTGCCCGATCTGGTCGAGTGCTATCGCCGACTGGCCGCGCGCTGCGACTATCCGCTGCACTTGGGGTTAACGGAAGCCGGCATGGGCACGAAGGGCGTCGTCGCCTCAAGTGCTGCGCTCGCGATTTTGCTGGCCGAAGGCATCGGCGACACGATTCGGGTGTCGCTCACGCCCAAGCCCAATGGCGATCGGCGTGAAGAAGTCTTCGTGGCACAGCAAATCCTGCAGTCGCTGGGCCTCCGGTCGTTCGCGCCGCAGGTCACGGCGTGCCCCGGCTGCGGTCGGACCACCAGCACCTTCTTCCAGCACATGGCCGAAGACATCCAGAGCTATCTGCGCGAACAGATGCCGCTCTGGCGCGAAACGCGACCGGGCGTCGTGGAGATGAAGGTCGCGGTGATGGGCTGCGTGGTGAACGGTCCAGGCGAATCCAAGCATGCCAACATCGGCATCTCGCTGCCGGGCACCTTCGAAGAGCCCAAGGCGCCGGTGTACGTGGACGGCAAACTGTTCACGACGCTCAAGGGCGACAACATCGTGCAAGAGTTCCTGGTGATTCTTGACCGCTACGTCGAAACAAACTACGGCGCGTTGCAATCCGCCTGATCGGTACGCGCCGCAGGAGATGGTCGGCATCGGATATCAATTAAACCACAAGTTTTGAATCACGGAGTGCACGGAGGCCACGGAGGGTTATTCGCCACGCGCCTCCGTGTACCCCGTGTCCTCCGTGATTCAATTTGCTTTTTTGGGGCGCGTGAAGCGCGCTCAGCGACGACTCAACTCGTCTGCGGTCGCCGAGAGCTCATCAACGATCGGCGCCGTAAAGCCGATTTCGCGAAGTCGTTCCGCGACGCGCTGATACCAGCGCATGGTGCCCTCACGCCCGGCGGCGAACCGACCCCACACCGTTTCCGGAAACGCGGTGCGGCGAAGATCCGACAAGATGGACTGCGCGTTGTGGACCTTGTCAGCCGCGCAAACCCAGAGCGCGTCTTCGTTGGCGAGCTCGAGCCGATCGAGATAGTCATCTTTGCGATCGTCCGACGACATGTCGATGCCGTCGTCATCGGTCCGTCGCTGCGTCACGGCTAATACGGTCTCCAACACACCGCTGCCGAATTTGTGCGCGATGCGCTCTTCCAACATGTCGCGTGTCCAGCCTTCACGGACGCAGTCCTCGATCACGTCGTGCAGGATGCCAGCGACCACCACGTCGTCGGAACAGCCGTAGCGCGTGAGGATAATGGCGACGTTGGCCGGATGCGTGATGTACGGCAGCCGTGTGCCTTTGCGCACCTGTTGATCGTGGTGCTTGGCCGCAAAGGCAAACGCGTGGTTGATGCGATCAGAGTAGCCGGTCATTCCCGGGTTATTCCAAGTGTCGACATCAGGAGGGGTCATGAGGAAGGTGGAACATACGTCGAACCGGCGAACCAAGCCACCAGTGACTCCAATCCCGCCCGGTCGGCGTCGCCGAACGCATCGGGGACGGCCGAGTCGATGTCCAGCACGGCCACGAGCGCACCGTGCGCGTCAAAGACCGGCACGACAATTTCGCTGCGCGATCGCGGATCGCAGGTGATATGACCGGGGAACGCATGCACGTCGGCGACCATCACAGTCCGTTGCTCCGCCGCGGCGGTCCCGCAAACGCCGCGACCAAACGCGATGTCGAGGCAGCCGAGCGACCCTTGATACGGTCCGACGCGCAAGAGCACGCCGGGGTCCACGACCCGATAGAACCCTGTCCAGAGATGACCGAACGCATGATGCAGCAGCGCACTGGTGGTCGCCATGGCGGCAATCGGGTCTGCAGAACCCTCCAGAAGCAAACGTTGCAGGTCTCCCAGCTGTGCGTAGGCCTGCGGGCGCGGGACATCGCGCAGATCGGGGATTACGGGTTCCATCGCGGGGTCACCATGGTCAAAGAGCGCAGTCGAATGGTACCCTGCATCGGGGCGCGTGCGGGCCGAGTGCGGGTCGAGTGCGGGTCGCGTTACTGTAAAGGACCGATCAAGCCGATCAAGCGAAGATCCAAGAGGGCGAGCGCGACACCTTGCACGACAATGCCGACACCGGCACCGATGCCGCCTGGCCTGGGGCCGAGTCGCCAGCAGGTAAGCGCCAAGGTGATGCCCACGAGCACATAGCCCACGTCAAGACCGGTGTTGAGCCACAGAAAACTGACAAGTTTTTGCACCCCGGCAAAATCGCGCAGCGCCAGACCGCGTGAACCCCAGAAGCAGATGGCCAGATCAATCGCGCCCCAAGCCGCAGTCTGAAGGGCAAACTGCTGCAAAAACGCCGCCGGTGTTCGGCGCCACGCCAACCACGCGAGAAGCAGCGTCCCGACCAGTACGCTGCCGCCACCCCAGAACGCCAGTCGTATCAGATGTCCGCGCTCGAGCACGAGCAGAGTATCAGCCCACATATGCGGAGACTAGCGGGCGGGCCGTAACGGCGCGAGGCCTGACATCAACACGCCCATCAACACGCCCATCAACACGCCCATGAACATTTCTACGCGCGCGGACGTTCGCGGTTCCACACGACAACCGCGCGCACGCGTTGCTGGCGGCTCTTCGTTTCCGCGATGGCATGAGCCAACCACGCCAGCGTCGTCACGCCCCGCCGCGCACACACGATGACATCACGGGGCGCCGTGGTCGCAGCGCGTCCGCCGCTAGCGAGATAGATCCGCAGATCGTATCGCGTCATCAGCGTCGAGCCCATCATGTCGCCCGCTCCAGCAAAGAGGACATCAATGCGGGCGTCCCGATCCAGCGTGATCGCGTGCACGTCGGTCGTGGTCGCGGTCCGACCACCGTGCGCATCGCTCGTGGGCCCAACGGGGGTGCGTAAGAGTTCCGCCAGCGACGGTGTCCGCCCCACGCCTTCCACCACCAACACGGCGCGCGATTCTCCCGCGGCAGCGGCGGCCGTGCCTAGCGCAACGGCAGCGCCTATGGTGCCATCGGCGGCCACAACGTCGACGTCGCTGACGACGTCACCAACACCGCTCAGCGACAGATGCAGCAGGACATACGTATCACTGAAGCGATCGATGATTCTGGGAACGCCCGGACGTTCCGTCCAGCGTGAGCGTTCAGCGAGCATGGACGGCGTATCACGGGAGTGCACCAATACGGAGGCACCCGTCAGCCGCTCCACTTCGGCGGCGTCGCCGATGGTCGGGCGTCGAGTCTCAAACGCCAGCACGCCGCCGTAGCCAACCACGATGCCCACAATCAGTGCGGCGAGCGCAATAGCGTACGGGGGCAGCGACGGACGCAGCTGCCGTTCCAGCAACACGCGCGATGAATCGCGCGCCGCGTGCTGCATGCGCACCATCTGCAGCGCCGACTCCGCAAGCACCACGCGACGAGACAGGGAGTCGCGCCGTGCGCGCGTGGCGGATTCCTCCAACAGCGCGGCCACTCTGGCGGTGACCGTGGTATCGAGCGCCCCACCAGTAGGCCGTGCCCGTTGCTCGGCCAGTCGCACGAGGGTGTGCCCGAGCACTGAAATCTGCGTCGTGAGCGCCGCGTAGCGAGCGTCAGCGCCGCCAAGGGCAACCTGAGCTTCACGCTCTCGTTCGAGACGATCGATGCTGTCACGAAGCGCGCGCACACTCGTGTCGTTCACCAGCAAGTCGGCGGCGGCCAACACCCGATAGCTGTCGACAAGCGGAACTTGTCGCGCCCGTCGAATGCGGGCCAGCAAGTCGAGCGTGCTCGGGTCCTGCGCCACCGCGACGTTTGCCGGTGCTGGCACCGGAAGCGCTGCGGGTGCGACGGCGCTCAGGGAATCCGTTTTCGGCACCTGGGGAGTGATCGCGGTATCGCGGATCGCGGTATCGCGTATTGCGCGCTCCAGCACCGCGCGGGCGCTGTCGACCGCACGCCGAGGGGCCGTCGAGTCTGGGGCAAGTGGCAGCGCGCTGATGCGGGCGCGAAGCTGACGATCGGCAGCGCGTGGCACCAACACCAACGCCAACGCCGTGAGCGCGGCGGCGACGCCGCCCAGCGCCACGATCCGCACGATTCGGCGAGCGGCGTTTCGGGCGCGAGCCGCGATCCAGACACTTCGGGGGCCAATCATAGGCGAATGAAACGCGGGGGCCAGCGCATTGCGCCAGCCCCCGCGTCAAACGTCCGAGTGATTCGGATTACTGAACGATGATCTTGCCCTTCATGTTCATCGCGAGGTGCGGCGTGCAGTTGAACGCGTACTCGCCCGCGGCGACACCAGCGAACGAGACGGTGTAGCTCTCGCCTTCGGCAACCATCATCTTGCCCGACAGCTCCATCATCTTCTCAGGCATGTTCGCATCAAGCTGCGCCTTGCCAGCGGCAGGCGTCGTAGCGGCATCGAACGCCACGTTGTGCGGGCCACCGTTGACGAACGTGAACTTCACGCCGTCGCCGGCCTTGACCGTGAGCTCGGCCGGCTCGAAGCGATAGCCAGTAGCATCGCCGTACATCTTGATCTCATGCGTGGTGCCGGTGATCGGCATCATCGCGCCGGCGGCCATCGCTGGCGCCGCAGGGGCCGGCTGGGCCATCGCCGTGGTGTCGGCAGGCTTCGTCGAATCCGCCATCGCGCCACCCTTGTCACCGCCGCCGCACGCCCCAAGAACCGCCGCACTCGCCAGAACTGCAAAACCGAGGAACCGCATATCGAAAAGCCTCCAGAGCCTATCGCAAATTGTGTAGCTGTTGCACCAAGCACTGTGCCCGGTGTCCGCAGGGCCCTGCGGATCTTGTGAACTTATTCACAAGCTGGCCAAATCGCAATTGGTACGCTTGACGTCGTCTGCCGTAGAGGCTACGATCCGTCTCATGTGCAATGCCAGCTCCCGCCACCATCATGCCCATCATCGCCACGGCCCTTCGGGTCGGGGATCCTTGGGCTGTTCGGAGTGCGTGCGCTAGCGCGACGATCCAATCCCAGCGTCATCCTCCGGCCCGTCCCTTTTTGGACGGGCCTTTTCGTTTGTCCAGCGCACCGTTCGCGAGACGCGAGCCTTCACGACCGATTCTTCCACAAGCCACTAAAGAGCCACTAAAGCTATGCTACGTATAGCGTTACCAAACAAGGGCCGACTCAGCGAGGAGACCCGCGCCCTCTTCAACGACGCCGGGCTCGAAGTCCGCTCATCCGGCGAGCGGGCGTTGCGCGCGTCCCTGGGTGATGAGTTCGAGGCCATCTTCGTTCGCGCACAGGACATTCCCGAGTTCGTCGCCGACGGGGCGGCTGACGCCGGAGTGACCGGATGGGACCTCGTCAGCGAGTCCGAGCGATCGTTGGTGTCCCATCTGGATCTCGGCTTCGGCAAGTGCCGACTGGTCGTCGCGGCCAGCGTCGACGCTGGCGTAACGTCAGTAGACGCGATTGGTACTCCGGACAAGCCCGCGCGCGTGGCGACGGTCTTCCCGCGCATCACCGCGCGCTTCTTCGCCGAGCGCAACCGGCCCGTCGAGATTGTGCCGGTCTCGGGCGCTGCCGAAATCGCGCCCCATCTCGGGATCGCCGACATCGTCGTGGATCTCACCTCCACCGGTTCGACGCTGCGCGTGAACGGTCTTCGGGAAATCGAGACGGTTATGGTGTCTTCGGCGCATCTGATCACCGCGACGAACGGTCCGCGAAACGGCGATGTCGTTCGTGCGAAGGAATTCGAGGAGCTGGTCACGGCGCTGAGCTCGGTGATTCGCGCGCGTAGTCAACGGTATCTCATGGCGAATGTGCCACGCACTGCCCTCGACGCCGTACGTGCCGTGTTGCCTGGCCTGAACGGGCCAACGGTGATTGAGATCGCCGACCAAGGCCCTTTTGTCGCCGTGCACGCCGTGGTGCGCGCCGACACGATCTATCGAACCATCGCCCAGCTGCGTGCGCTCGGCGCTGAGGGCATCCTCGTCACACGCATCGAGCGATTGGTTCCATGACGACGCCGAGCATACTTCGCGCGCGCGGTCCATTCGACGGGCTCGATGCATCAACGCGGCGTGCCATCACCGATCGAGGTACGACACTGGATCCGGCAATCCGCTTGCGAACCACCGCGATGATCGGCCGCGTACGAGCGGAAGGGGACATCGCATTGCGCGCGTTTGCACAGGATTTTGATGGGGTGACGCTTGACGCGATTGAAGTGCCGCGCGCACGGTGGGCAGCGGCACTCGACGCATTGGATCCCGCGTTGCGCGCGGTGCTCGAGCGAGCGGAGCGCAATATCGCCGCCGTGCACAACGCCTTTCGACCGACGATCACGCGCGTGTCGCCGGAGCCCGGCATTACCATCGCGCGACGCCCGGATCCCCTTCAGCGTGTGGGTGTGTACGCGCCGGGTGGCCGGGCCGCGTACCCAAGCTCACTGTTGATGGGAGCGATTCCGGCGCGCGTTGCCGGTGTCTCTGAAGTGATCGTGTGCTCGCCTCCCGGTGCCAATGGCGAACCGTCGGCCATCGTGCTTGCCGCCGCAGCGCTTGCGAACGTCGATCGCGTCTTTGCCGTCGGCGGCGCCGGCGCGATCGCCGCGATGGCGTACGGGACGGCCACAATCCCCGTGGTCGATCGCATCGTCGGACCCGGCAACGCCTACGTCGCGGAAGCAAAGCTCCAAGTCGTATCACGGGTCACTATTGACGCACCCGCGGGACCGAGTGAGCTGCTCGTGCTCGCGACGGACGACGCAGACCCCACGGTCATCGCGCGGGAAATGCTCGCGCAGGCCGAGCATGACCCTGATGCGGCCGTGGTGGCGTTCCTGTGCGGCGATAGGGCGGCAACCCTGGCGGAGTTGGTTGAGATGGAATTGACAGCACTCGTGCGCAGCACGCCGCGTCGCGCCATCGTGGAGGAATCACTGGCCGCGCGCGGTGCGATCGTGACGGTGAACACGCTTGAGGCGGCCATTGCGCTGTCCAACGAGTGGGCGGCCGAACATCTGCTCCTGCTGGTGCCTGATGCTGATCGTGATGCCACACTCGCGGCATTGCGCAGTGCCGGCACGATCTTCGTCGGCCCCAGCAGCTCTGTGGCCTTTGGTGACTACATGACGGGCGCCAACCATGTGCTGCCCACCGGCGGCGCATCACGGTGCTACTCCGGTCTGTCCACACTCGACTTCGTCCGCTGGACAACGTGGCAGGAAGTCTCTGTGACGGCCGCCGCAGCACTGGCGGATGATGTGGGACGTTTCGCCGATGCCGAGGCATTGCCAGCACACGCCGCCGCGGCCCGTGCCTGGCAGTTGGCCGGGAGCGCACCATGAGTGAGCGCCTGCAGTTTGCGCGCGCGGCGTATGACACCGTGCCATTGTACGATCCGAAACGCGCGCCCGTTGCGTTGGACCTCACCGACAACACCAACCTGTGGGGACTGCCGCCGCATGCCGAACGAGCGCTGCGCGAAATTCCAGTCGCCAGCGTCACCCGTTATCCCACGCTGTACTCCGCAGAGCTGAAAGACGCGATTGCCGACTACGTCGGCGTATCGCCGAACATGATCGTGACGGGATGTGGATCGGACGACATCCTCGACTCCGCCATGCGCGCCTTTGGTGAGCCCGGTGATCTCGTCGTGGGATCAGAGCCATCGTTCGCGATGATGCCCATCTTCGCCCAGATGAACGCGCTGCGGTGGATGGGTATCACCGAATTGCCCGTAGCGCCAATGCTGCAGCCGGATGTCGACGCCCTCCTGGGTGCACGGGCGCGCATCACCTATTTGTGCTCGCCGAACAACCCCACGGGCGCCCTCATGGCGCGTGCGGACATTGAGCGTGTGGTCCGTGACGCCGCGGGTGTGGTGTTCATTGACGAAGCGTATGCGGAGTTTGCGGGTGTCACGTCGATTGACCTCGCAGCGCAATCGGACCGTGTGCTGGTCGTTCGGACCATGTCCAAGGCCTTTGGCCTGGCGGGTCTGCGCGTGGGCTATGCCATTGGGCATCCGGCTCTGGTGACCGAGGTGGAAAAATCGCGCGGCCCGTACAAACTCAATGCGCTCGCCGAGCGGGTCGCACTAACCGCGTTGCGGGAAGACCAGACATGGATTGATGAGCACGTGGCGCTCGCAGGTGAGATCCGCGAACGTCTCGCGGACGCGTTGCGTGTGCTGGGATTTTCGCCGATGCCGTCGGCAGCGAATTTTCTCTGTGTCCCGATGGCCAACGTCGTGCACGTCGGCGCGGCATTGCGCGCGCGGGGCGTGGCGGCACGTCCTTTTCCAGGACTCCCGCACGTTGGCGATGCACTGCGCGTGAGCGTTGGCCCATGGTCAATGATGGAACGGTTCCTGGAGGTCCTCCCCGCTGCGTTCGCCGAGGCCAACCCATGAGCACCGCTGCCGCCGACGCGCCTTTACGTGTAAGTGTCTTCGACTACGGCGCGGGCAATTTGCATTCACTGATCAAGTCGCTGGAGCGCGCCCGTACCATCGTGCGGGTCGATACGGATCCGCGGCGTGCCGCTACTGATGTCGACGCGCTGGTGCTTCCCGGTGTCGGTGCATTCGCACCGGCGGCCGAGCGACTGGCATCGGGCCTGCAGCCGATGCGTTCGGCGCTGCAACGAGGGCTGCCGTGCCTCGGGATCTGCCTTGGGATGCAGTTGTTGTTCGACGCCAGTGATGAAGGGCCCGGCGAGGGACTTGGCGTATTCTCCGGCCGTGTCACGCGCCTCACGTCGGCGCGCGTACCGCAAATCGGCTGGAACGCGCTCGATGATGTATCGGATCCGTTGCTGCTCCAGGCCGACCTGAATATCGCGTATTTTGCGAACAGCTTCGTGTGCCGGCTGGCCGCCGGGTCATTGAAGCACGAGCGCTCGTCGACCGATCACGCATCACCTGTCACCGCGTGGAGCGAGCACGACGGGGATCGTTTTCCCGCTGTCGTGCGACACGGTCAAGTTGTGGGAATGCAGTTTCACCCGGAGAAATCATCGGCGGCGGGTGTGCGGACCGTGCACGCGTTCCTCGATGCGGCGGTGCAGGCGCGAGCGATCGGACTTTTTCCTGTGGAGGCATGATGCTGGTCATTCCTGCGGTAGACCTGCGCGAGGGTCAATGCGTACAGTTGGTTGGCGGCGACTATGCGGACGAACGTGTGCGCCTCGACGATCCGGTCGCTGTTGCGCGCGAATGGTCCCGCATCGGATTCTCGCGATTGCACGTCGTCGATCTCGACGCGGCGACCAGTCGCGGGTCTAACGCGGCCATCATTCGTGAGATTCTGCGTGACGCCACCGTGCCGGTGCAGGTCGGCGGTGGCATTCGACTGGAGTCGCAGATCGATCGTCTCCTGGACGACGGCGCAGCCGCGGTGGTGATTGGAACGCGGGCCATCGAAGACGAGGATTGGCGCAACGAGATGGTGGCGCGCTTTCCAAACCGCATCATCATCGCCGCCGACGTCCGCGACCGACAGGTCGTGACGCGCGGCTGGTCGGCAACATCGACCATCGACGTGATCGACTTTGTCGAGTCGCTGTCGGGGTTGCCGTTGGCCGGCCTGCTGGTGACCGCTGTACACAAGGAAGGACGCATGGAGGGAACCGACCTCCCGCTTATGGAGGACGTGGCCGACGCCAGCGCGTGGCCGGTGTTTGCATCTGGGGGCGTGTCTACGCAGGATGATATCCGTGCACTCGAACATCGTGGACTTGCCGGGACCGTGCTCGGCATGGCGCTTTACACAGGCGCGCTTGATGCGCGCCGCACTGCCGAGGAGTTTGGCGCATGACCGTCGTGACTCGCGAGTCGAAGGAAACGCAGATCCGTCTCTCCCTGCGCGCCGGTACGGGCGTGGCGTCCGTCAGTACCGGTGAGCCGTTTCTGGATCACATGTTGGTCACGTTCGCGCGCTACGCCGGCGTTGACCTTGACGTGCAGGCAACCGGGGACCTGCGTCATCATCTCATCGAAGACGTGGCCATCGTGCTCGGTCAGGCGGTGGCGGCATTCGCCCCCGCGGGCTGCGCGCGTTACGGGGACCGTACGATCCCGATGGATGACGCGCTGGTGCAGGTCGTGCTGGATATCGGTGGACGTCCGTACTATCGCGGCCCATTACCGTCCAACATTTATGATCATTTCCTGCGCTCGTTCGCCGACAACGCGCGCGCGACGGTGCATGTGCGCGTCATCCGCGGTCGCGACAAACATCACATCGTCGAAGCGGCGATCAAGGCGTTGGGCATGGCGCTTCGCGACGCGCTTGCCGAAACGGGCGTGGTGTTCAGCACCAAGGGTTCGGTACACCTCGACGTGCGCGAGGCGTAGCGCGATGCTGACACGACGGGTAATCGTCTGTCTTGACGTGAAAGGTGCGCGGGTGGTGAAAGGGGTGCAATTCGAGGGGCTGCGTGATGTTGGCGATCCCGTGGCACTGTCCGAGCGGTACGAACGTGAAGGCGCCGACGAAATCACTTTCCTGGATATCTCCGCCAGTGCCGACGAGCGCGCCACGTTACTGGATGTCGCGAGAAGAACCGCCGAGCGATTGTTTATTCCCCTCACGATCGGTGGCGGCATACGCACCGACGATGACGTGGCGCTTGCGCTGCGTGCCGGCGCCGACAAGGTATCCATCAACTCCGCGGCGGTGGCGCGGCCTTCGTTGCTTACTGAGGCCGCCGATCGGTTTGGCGCGCAGTGTGTGGTGGCCAGCATCGACGCCAAGCGCGGTCTCGACGGTGTGTGGAGGGTATGGATCAAGGGTGGTCGTGAGGAAACGCCGCTGGATGCCGTGTCGTGGGCACAAGAGTGCGTCGCGCGTGGCGCTGGTGAAATTCTGTTGACGTCCATCAATCAAGATGGGGCGCGCACCGGGTACGATCTGCCACTGACGCGCGCGGTTGCCGATGCGGTGCAGGTTCCGGTGATTGCGAGCGGGGGCGCCGGCCAGGCCTCCCATTTGGTTGATGCGATCACCGAAGGACATGCTGACGCTGTGTTGGTGGCCGGCATTCTCCACGATGGTGTGACCACCGTGCCGGCGCTGAAAACGGCGCTCGCATCGGCCGGCATTCGCGTGCGTGTAACTGAACCGCTTGTCCCCTCACTCTCATGAACCCGCTCGTGCAACAGTCGGTGCTGCTGGAGGCGGTCGCTGAGGTGGCACAGCTTGCCGCCAAGACCGCGATGCAGTGGTATCACCAACGTATTGACGTTGAGACAAAGGGCGATGGGTCACCTGTCACCATTGCCGATCGCGAAGCCGAACGCGTGGCGCGTGCGTGGATTGCGGCGCGCTTTCCGCAGGACGGCCTTCATGGGGAGGAATTCGGGATTGAGCGTGGCGATGCGCGGCGGCGCTGGCTGCTTGATCCGATTGACGGGACGAAGGCGTTTGTGCGTGGCGTCCCGTTATGGGGTACGCTGATTGCCTGCTGCGAAGGCGACACGGTGCTTGCCGGTGCAGCGTGCTATCCCGCAGTGAACGAGCTCGTTGCCGCGGCGCCCGGCGAAGGGTGCTGGTGGAATCACACGCGCGCGCACGTGTCGGCGATCGACACGCTGCCGTTCGCAACAGCCCTCACCACCGATGACTGTTTTCCTGAACGACCGTACCGCGGAGACCAGTGGCGCACGCTCGCGTCCAACGTCGGTGTGGCCCGAACATGGGGCGATTGCTACGGGTATCTGCTGGTGGCGACCGGTCGCGCGGAGATTATGGTCGACGACATCGTCAACCCATGGGATGCCGCAGCGTTCTATCCGATCATCACCGAAGCGGGTGGACGCTTTACCTCCTGGGGCGGCGAGTCCACCGCATTCGGCGCCAGTGTGATTGCCACGAATAGCGGGGTGGCCGCAGCCACCCGTACCATCCTGCACGAGCCATCAGGCAGCGCAGAGGGAGTTGGACCATGACGGACGCACTCACTCGTTCAGTGCCTTTGGCCGCGGCGCTCGATCTGGAGACGCTGGACTTCACGAAGAGTGGCGGCCTGGTCACGGTGGTCGCACAGGACGCGGACACTGGCGTTGTGCTCATGGTCGCGCACGCCGATCGCGATGCGCTTGCGCTCTCGCAGTCGACCGGTGAAATGCACTACACGTCGCGCACGCGCGGGCTCTGGCACAAGGGTGCCACCAGCGGAAACGTACAGCGGGTCGTTTCGCTCACCGCCGACTGTGATGCCGACGCGGTACTGGCGCGCGTTCAACCGGCCGGCCCGGCCTGCCACACGGGAACGGTGTCCTGCTTTCGTGAGCCCGCACTCGGCGCTGATGCGCTGGGAGTGCTGGACCACACGATCGC
>JANOPS010000214.1:0-14062 GCA_031421995.1 Gemmatimonadaceae bacterium | reverse complement strand
ACGCGCTGAATACGGCGCTCGATCTCGCGAATGTTGTCGAGGTACTGATCCATCCGCGCGCGGTCGGCGGTGCCGAGTTCGCGCTGCAGCTGTCCCACGCGCGCCGTGATCCAATCCAGCACACTGCCTGTGCTCTTCGTGCGCGCCGCACGCTCGGCCGGCGTGCCGCCAACACCAAACAGCTGCTCGAAGGCAACGCGCGGATCGCGAATCATGGGCAACGGCTCGGTGGGCGACGCCCAGCTGATCGAGTCGGTGTACATGCACGAGTAGCCATAGGCGCACCCGCCGGCGCGATCGAGTGGCTCGATGCACAGTTGCATGGAGGGGATCGGCGTCGCCTGCCCAAAGCGATGGGCGTACAGCTGGTCGATCGAGGTGCCCGCGTAGATGTCCGATCCTTCGGTCTGCGTGGGGTGTGACTGCGTGAGAAATACCGCGCTGGAACGAAAGTGATCGCCGCCGATTTCTTCCGCCTTGTAGGCTTCGGCCATGCGCACATCGGTGTTGCTGATGATGCTCAAATATTTTCGCCACGGCTGTAGCGGTGACAACGACGTGGCGCTGAGATCAAAGCCACCACCCGTCACAGCCGGTGCCCAGAGATTTTCGGTCAGTCCGAACGGGCTGCAGCCCGCCGCGCCGTGCACCATTTCCATGAACAACATGCGCGTGGGATCGGCCGCGGCCGCCTTCATGGCGCGAAATCGCCCGAGCGGCTGCATCGCGTCGAGGTACGGAAGCGCGACCATGGCGCCCATGCCGCGAAGGAATGTGCGCCTGTCGAGCGATTGTCTGGAGAGAAAGGTCATGGTGCGTGGTCCTCAGCGGGATGATGGCGACGACGACTGCGGCTGGGTGGCCGAATTGGTTTTCACGGGTTCTTCGGAGCGCTGCATCTGGAACGCGGGGCTCTTGATCACGCCAAGGATGTATGCCGACATCGCATTATTCTTGGCGCCCGCATCGCGCACAATCTTGCGGATCGCTGGCATGTCGTACGCTTCGATGCGACGTCCAATACCGTACGCCATCAGGTTGCGCGTAAACGTGCGCAGCAACGTCTCTTGCCGGCGGAGAAGTGCCGCCTGCAATTGGGGAAGGGTTTGCGCCTTCGTGCCATCCCACAAATCGCCACGCGAATCGATCGGCATGCCGTTGTCGCGCACCCGCCAGCGTCCCGTCACGTCAAAGTTCTCCATCGCCAAGCCGATCGGGTCCATCATCTTGTGGCATGACTGGCACGCGGGGCTCTTGCGATGTTCTTCCATGCGTTCGCGCACGGTGAGCATGCGGCCGCCGTTGGCGCCCGGCGTGGCCTCAAGATCAGGCACGCCCGGCGGTGGCGGTGGTGGTGGGCTGTTGAGCAGCACTTCCATCACCCACTTTCCGCGCTCAACGGCCGAGGTGCGACCGGCGTGCGAGGTGAGTGTAAGCACACTGGCATGCGACAAGATGCCGCGCCGGGTGCTGTCGGGGTACGCCACGCGGCGGAACGCGGGGCCGGCGACGTTTGGAATGCCGTAGTGTTGCGCCAACTGCTCGTTCACGAAGGTGTAGTCGGCGCGGTAGAAGTCGAGCACGTTCCGATCTTTGCGCACCAGGTCTTCAAAGAACAGCTCGGTCTCGCGGCGCATCGCCCCGCGGAGTTGCTCATCGAAATCAGGATACTGCCGAATATCCGGCTGTACCGATTCCAGGTCAGGCAAGCGCAGCCACTGTGAGGCAAACCGCGTCGACAGCGCGCTCGCACGCGGATCGGCGAGCATGCGACGCACTTCACGCTCCAGCACGGCGGGCTGCGACAGTTTGTTCTGGGCGGCAATGGTGATCAGCGCCCGATCAGGCGGTGCCGACCACAGGAAAAAGGCCAGTCGCGACGCGAGATCGAGGTCCCGCAGTTTGTACGACGCCCCAGGCGAAACACCGCCGGGTGCGCGTTCGAAGCGAAACACAAAGTCGGGACTAGCCAGCAGCCCTTCCAGCATAGACCGAACGCCCGCTTCGAAGCCCGCACCATTCGCGCTGCCCGCATCGTACAGCGAGAGCAGGCCGCTGCGATCGTCAGCCGAGAGGGGTCGGCGATAGGCGTCGGTGGCAAGGCGTGTGATGATCGTCTCCGCGCACGGGCGTGCGGCGGCGGGTGTTGCGGGCGTGCAGCTGAAGACGCGACGGCGCGTGGGTGTTTCGGACACGCCACTGATCTTGAGCGGGCCCTTCACGGTGAACTCGCGCAAATGGGGCACCTGCGCAAAGCCATACGCGGTGGCATTCGACGTGCTGCTCAGTGAGTACTTGAGCGGCGAGATCAACTCTTGCGAGACGCCTTGGAACGCCGGGGGAATGAAGGCGGCCGAGATGCGATGTGGTCCCGCCGTGATGCGCACCGTCTCCGTCGACATGCCAACGCCATTCGGATCGGACGCCGTCATGAAGCGGTCAATGTTCAACACGGCGGCGCGTTCGCCATCGACAGAAATTTCGATCTTCTCGCCGCGCGCCAAGCCACCGGCGAACGCGCCAGTGGTTTCGTGGAAGAAGTTCACGTCGAAGCGGTAATCGCCGTCGGCCGGGAAGGTGTGCAGCACGGACATGCCGCCGCGCGTGCCGAATGGCGTGCCCTCGACATGTGCGGTTTGCGACGCCATTTTCGGCATCGTATACGTGTGCGCGGCCGACGACGCGTTGGGATTGCCGAGCACCATCCAGCTGATGTCGCTCGCGGCGCGGAGATAACCATCAAGCAGTGTGGGCGACAACATCTGCACGTCGGCGATGTTGTCGAAGTTGTCGCTCTTGGTATCGGGCGGCAGATACACACTGGCATCGACGTCGAGCCCCAGCAGATCGCGGACCGACGCGCGATACTCAGCGCGGTTGAGTCGCTGGAACGTGCGCCGTCCGGGATTCGGATTGGCGAGTGCCGACGAATCGAGCTGTCGCTCCAGGGTCGCAACGAGGGCGTTCACGGTGTCCGCCGAAGGGCGAGCCGATCCCGGCGGCGGCATCATCCCGATGCGGAGCTTGGCGACCATCTTCTCCGCGACGTCGGCTTGCGTTGGTGCTGTTGCCACATCGAACGTCGCGAGCGACAAGTTGCCGCGACGCATCGTGGGGTTATGGCACTTGCCGCAGTACTGCTTGACGACGCCATTGAGCTCGTCGGCCGACAACCGCGCGACCGGCGCCTTGGCGTGACGCCACGGCGCCAGCGGCAGTTTTGTGGGCGGCGTGGTGCGCGCGTGACGCTCCGTGAGCACGGAATTCGGCGGAACGACGGACAGGCCGGTGATTACTGACAGCGCAAGAAGCAGGCGCATGCAGACCCTCTGAAATTGCGGAGCGGCGGGGGTTCGGTAGGACCTGAAAGATGCAGCGTCAAGGGTTCCTCCCGCAAGGAAAATCCGAGGGAAAATCTCCCTGTTTGAGAGTGAAATCCAAGGTCGTCTGAACCGGGTAATGCAACGGGTGTCGGCAGTCCAACGTTACTTGACCTTCCCGCGTATACGGCCAAGGTTGCAGCCATGCGACTCGACCCCCTTCCAATAGGACGGCACGACGAATGACGCTGTCACAGATCCGCTCCCGCTTTCTGCTGCTCATCGCGTTGCTCGTTGGTGCGCCGTTCCAGTATGGGCACGCGCAGGAGCGCGACAGTACGATCAGCGCCAGCGCTATGGAGACGTTGGTGAAGGCCCACATCGCCCTCACGGCGTTACGCAGTCAGGCGCAGGCGGAGTTGGCCGCCACCACCGCCAAGAAGCCTGAGGTGCAAGCCGCGCTGCGGGAGAAGCTCACCGTCAACACCCAGCGGCTGCTCAAAGCGCAAGGTTTTACGGAGGCCGAGTTCGCGCGGCTCACGCGTCGTGTAGGCACCGACGATGCGATGCGGAAGGCGTTTGAGGAAACGCTGGCGCGCGTGTCGGGTGGGAAAGGGGCGGGCTAGGCAGGCCGGAACCTCTGGCGGATGAACCCAAGCGTCGCACGCCCGCACGCGTGACCACGCACGTGGCGGACGTCGGCGACAGGGCGCGCATGCGCGACCGTGCGCGCGAGGTGGTGGAGGCACACGGTGCGGTGCCTGTGCTCATCAACAATGCGGGCGTGGCGCACGAGGCGGCGTTCTCGCAAACAGCGTCACATCCCTGCAGACGCCGACCGTCGGCCCTTGAGATGTTGATCAAAATACGCCGCGATGTCCTTGAACATCTGGACCTGGTTCTCGCGTCGCCGGATGTAATAGTTCTCGCCCGGATACGTCTTGTAGACAAAGGGCTTGTAGGCCATCTCCAGACGATCGGCAAAGAGCTTCGACGCTTCCGATCGCGGCAGCTGCTGCCCTACCCCATGCAGCAGCATGATCGGTGTTTGAATGTCCTTGATGTAGAAGAACGGCGACGAGCGCTTGTACACCTCGGGATTCGTGGCCAGAGGACCGAACTCGTAGTCCACCAGCTTGAGGTGCCGCAGCTCCTGTTCTTGAATCATGTGAATCCAGTCGCCGTACCCGGACACCGCCGCCGCCGCTTGAAAAACCCCGGGTGCAAAGGCCGCTGCCGCCAGTGACATGCATCCACCGTAGCTGGTGCCCGTGATGCCCATGTTCGCGCCATCCACGAAGGGCAGCGTGCGGAGGTACTCTACGCCTGCCGTGACATCGATGAGATCACATCGTCCCCAGCAGCCGTTGTTGGCATCCTCGAATTTCTTGCCGTAGCCAGAGCTGCCACGAATGTTCGGCAGCAGCACGGCGTACCCGCTCATCGCCAGATGCTGCACTTCGGCCTGATAGGTGTCGTTGAACGACGAGGTGGGACCCCCGTGGATGTACAGCACGCCGGGGGCCTTCATCCCACGCTCAAGGCGGGGCTCATAGAGGTACGCAGGCACCACCGTGCCGTCGGGGGCCTTGTACGACACCTTGCGAGGGCGAATCAAGGCGCGCGTGATGTACTCCGGACCGGCCGACTGCGTGATCTGCCGAGCACTGCCTCCAGCCAACGGAGCGACATAGAGGTCCGCGGGATCGGTGGGCGTCTCCATCGCGTATGACACACGCAAACCATCAGGCGAAAAGTCACCATTCGAGACCATGCCCATCCCACCTGGCGGCGCGGCCAGAACGCGCGGCGTGCCCCCGCTGGCACTGGCCACCCGCAGATCCTGCATGCCGTTCCACAGCGCGAGATAGAGAACGGACTTGCCGTCCGGTGACCAGCGCGCGCCCGACTGGTTTGCCGCCTCGGGCGCGACCTGACGTGGCTGCCCCCCCTGCATGGACACCACCCAGTAGTTGATCCATCCACTGCGGTGCGACCGAAAGAGCAACTGCTTTCCGTCCGGCGATACGAGCGGATAGCCGAAGTTGCCGCCCGCCTGATAGTCGAAGAAGTCGGTGTCACTCACAATCACGCGAGCCGCACCACCGCCAACCGGCTGCGCCATGACGTCGTGGTCAAGCCACCGGTCATCCATACGCGTGTAGACCACCTGCAGTCCATCGGGCGTCCACGACGGAAAGACTTCGTATCGCAAGTCGTTGGTCAGGCGTTTGGCTGCGCCGGTCGCGACTTCGACTATCCAAATGTCGTAGTTGCCGAACTTGTCTCCGGCGAGCGCGACGCGCTTGCTGTCGGGAGACCAGGACCAGGAGTTGATGCGGCCACCCAGCTGCGTCACGCGCTGTGTCACGCCGTCCGCGGGATTGTGCAACCACAACTCGGCGGACGGTCCCTCGTTGCTGAGGTACCCAATGAATCGCCCGTCCGGTGAGTACTTGGGCTGATTGGACTGCAGAAACGCAATGTCGCCCATCCGCAGGTTCATCGTCTTCGGCCAGCCACCGTCGGCAGGGACTTTCCAGAGATCGGAGCCACCCAATGCACCGCCGATGAGCAGATGCGTTCCATCGGGAGCCCACTGGGTCGTCCCACCGATCAGCGACCGAATGGACGTGAGCTCTTCTGGCGTGACGCGCGGACCGGTCGACCCTTGCGCGTCGACATCAATGGACCAGCTCAAAAGGACTGCGAAGAGAGCGATCTGCAGTTGGCGCATGGCGTGCTCCTAGAGGCTGTTTCGATGCCGTGAGAATGGGACCGGTTGGGAAACGCTACATCAACCGGTTTACGCGAGGGTGAAAGCAGAGCTGCGGCTTGTGGAATCGAGGGAACGAAGCCACTGTAGGATTCCGCGTCGATCAGCGTGCGGTCTCCATACTCTTGCCGAAGGAAGGTACCATGAAGTTGCCTCGTTGTCCGTGGCGAACCCTGTCCGCGGTGATGTTGCTGGCATTGCCCGCAGCGTTGGCCGCGCAGGAACGTCGAGTTACCGGGCTCATCACCCGACAGGGCTCTGGGATCCCGATCGAAGGCGTGGAGGTCTCGGTCATCGCGCCCATCCGGTCCGAGCCAGTGCGAAGCGGTGTCGATGGGCGGTATGCCATTACGGTACCCGCGGGCGTTGTGCGACTGCAAGTGCGTCAGATCGGATATAAGCGCATCGAGTTCACCCTCCCGGATGGACAAAGCTCGGCAGATTTTGCCATGGCGCAGGACGTGTTCAAGCTGAACGAAGTCGTGGTGTCAGGTCAGGCCACGACGATCGAACGACGCAGCGCGACCACATCGATTGCGCTCGTGACGGCCGAGGAACTGAAGCGGGTACCGGTGCCGACCGTGGAGGCCGCACTGACCGGCAAGATCACTGGCGTCAACCTGCAGACGAACTCCGGCGCGCCTGGCGGCGGTATTCAAATGCAGATTCGCGGCAACAACACGGTGCTGGGCGGCTTTGATCCGCTCTACGTGGTCGACGGCGTGATCTACTCCAACGCTGTCGTTCCCAGTGGACGCGGCTTAACCAACAACGCCGCGAATGCCGCGCTGGAAGCCGATGCCGTCAATCGCCTGGCCGACCTCAACCCGAACGACATCGCCAGCATCGAGGTCCTGAAGGGTGCCGCGGCGTCGTCGATCTACGGGTCGAAGGCCGCCAACGGCGTGGTGGTCATCACGACCACGCGCGGTGCAAACGGGGCTCCGCGGTTCAACGTGACGCAGCGATTCGGGAGATTCGAACCGCTCCGGCTCATGGAGCACCGCCGGTGGACTCAGGACTCGGCCGTGGCGCGGTATGGTGCCGGCGTCGCGCCGCTTTTCGCGAACAACGCGAACCCGTTCTTCGACAACCCGGCCGCGATCTACAAGACCAGCGGCCCGTCGTACGAAACGGTGCTCGACGTCAGCGGCGGCACCGCGAACACCAAGTACTTCGTCGCGGGCAACTGGAAGAACGACGAAGGCATTGAACTGAATACCGGCGCCGCCAAGCAGGGACTGCGTGTGAACGTCGACCAGACCCTTGGTTCCACCGTCGACCTCAAAGTGTCCAGCGTGTACAACCGCAACACGAACCGGCGCGGCTGGAACAACAACTGCAACAACTACGGCTGCCATGGCTACGCGCTGACCTACATTCCGAGCTTCATCAACCTCGCAGCGCGAAACACGGAAGGGTTCCTGAGCCCGGTTGGCATCGGCAACGCGGCGAACTCGAACACGATCTTCCTGTCCGAGATCGGCGTGAACGGCGAAGAGACCAACCGCTTCACCGGCGGCGCCACCCTTGCGTGGAGGCCGAACATCGGTACCGGACAGACTCTGCGCTTCGTGGCTGGCGGCGGGATCGATGCGTTCGACCAGCGCAATGACGTCTGGTCTCCCAACGACCTCTTTCATGAGCGGGTGCAGGCCCTGCCGGGTGAGTCGGTTGAGAGCGGAGGCCGCAGCAAGTTCGTGAACTGGAACGTGAACGCGATTCACACGGGCACCGTGCTCGGCCTCAACCTGAGCAGCTCGGCCGGGCTGCAGTACGAGGATCGGCAGCTCAACACGTTCAGCATCCGGACGCAGAACCTTCTGCCCGGCCAGCGCAACGTGAACCAGGGCACGAACATCACCGCGAATGAGAACCTCACGCAGGAGCGGACGATCGCGTTCTACGCCAGCGAAGAAGTCCGCCTCCTCAGCGAGAAGTTGTTGGTCCGAGGCGGCGTGCGCGCTGAGCGCAGCAGCGTGATGGGCGACATCGACAAGTATTATGTGTTCCCGAACGTCTCCAGTTCGTACCGCTTCCAAAACCTGCTCGGAAACGGCAACGACGTGAAGATTCGCGCCGCCTATGGCGAGACCGGCAACCAGCCGCTCTTCGGACAGAAGTTCACCAACCTCCTGACCCCGCAGCTCGGTGGCCAACAGGGCATCGCGGTGTCCGGCGCCGCCGGATTCTCCGGCGTGGAGCCCGAGCGGCTGAAGGAGATTGAAGGGGGTATCGAGGGAGCGCTCTACTCCGAGCGTTTCACCTACGAATTCACCTACTTCAACCGCAACACCACCAACCTGCTGCTCAACCGTGTACCGGAGCCGTCGTCCGGCTTCGCGACTCAGGTGTTCAATGGTGGCAAGATCAACAACTGGGGCTACGAGGCCGGCGTCGGCTTCACGCCGATCCAGAGCGCATCGTTAATGTGGGTCAGCCGCGCAACGTTCACCCACTACGACAGCAAGGTGGTGGATCTCGCGGGGCTACCGCCCTTCTTCCCAGCGGCATCAGGCTTCGGGAACCTGGGGCGCACCCGCGTCGAACAGGGCAAACAGATTACCGCGATCGTCGGCTTCGATTTCGATGCGCAAGGCAATCGCGCCGCGGCACTTTCGCAGCTCGGCAACTCTGCGCCGAAGTTCCGCATGGGCTTCTCCAACGACGTAACGTGGAAGGGCTTCTCGTTCAACACGGTCGTCGATTGGCAGCAGGGCGGAAGCGTCATCAACCTGACGGAATACCTCCAGGACGACGGCCGTACCTCGGCAGACTGGGGCTCACCGGAATGGCAGACGCGCTACAACGGCTACCTCAAAGGCGTGATCGCCCCCTACATCGAGGATGCATCGTTCGTGAAGGTGCGCGAAATCTCGGTGAACTACGACATCCCGAAGTCGATCTATAGCCGGCTGGGCGGAGTCAGGAATGCACGCGTCGGGATCGCCGCGCGCAACGCATTCATGTTCGCTGGTTACCGCGGCTTGGATCCCGAGGTCGCAAACTTCGGCTCGGCGGCAATCCGCAACAATCTGGACATCACCCCGTATCCGCCGTCCCGCAACATCCTGCTCAACTTCTCCCTCGGCTACTAGACCCCAATGCGCATCCTGACATCACGCATCGCGGGCCATGGCCTGGCTCCGCTGGTCCTCACCGCGATCCTTGGCTGCGGTGAACTGGACATCTCGAACACCAACGCGCCAACCCTCGAGACGCTGACTGGCGCCCCAACCCGTACGATCCTCGCACGGGCGGCCACCGGCATCTTCTCGCAGTCGTACAACGACGTGGCCACCGAGGTCACGGTCTACGCACTCTATGGTCGCGAAGGCTACAACCTGCTCGGCAACGATCCGCGCGAGACGCAGGAACAATTCCGCGGCCCGCCAGACCCCACGGGGCGCCATTCCGCCAACTGGATCGGACCCTATCAGACTATCCGCACGGTCAACACATACCTGGAGGCCCTTGCGGTCGCCCCTGGGATGACGCCCGCCGAAGTAAAGGCCTCGCAAGGCTTCGCCAAGACCGTCAAGGCGTGGATGCTGCATCGCGTGGCCGTGCGAACCGGAGCACTGGGGGTGCCGGTCGCCGTGGATCAACCGCTCGGTGGCGCACCACCACCATTCGTGTCCTTTTCGGCCGCGCTCCAAGCCGCAAACACGCTCATGGACGAGGCGTACCAGGATCTCTTGGCAGGCGGCACGGCATTCCCGTTCACGGTGCCACCTGGCTACACGGGGTTCAGCACCCCGGCAACCTACGCACGGTTCAACCGTGCGCTCGCGGCCAAGATGAATGTGCACCGCGCCACGTTTGTAAACTGCACAGCATGCTGGCAACAGGCCTCGACGGCGATGGGACTCTCGTTCGTGACGGATGCCGGCCTGCCGGCTTCGCTGGCGACGGGCGTGTACTACCAGTACTCGACCACGGCCAATGAGCCAACCAATCCGGTCACGGAGCCGATCGCGTCACAGCGCTACTGGGTGCACCCGTCGATCGTGAACGGAGCACAGTCCACGGCGGGGGTACCCGATCGTCGGCTTACCACCAAGGTCCGGGCGGCTGGACGCACACTCAACCTCAACGACCTGGTCGGGACGCATAAGCCGGTCATGTACAACTCGGCGTCGGACCCGACGCTCGCCAACCTCGCGGCGCCTATTCCGTGGATCAACAACGAGGAACTGCTGCTGCTCCGCGCCGAGATCAATTGGTTTACGAACAACCAGGCGGCCGCTGTGTCCGATATCAATCTCGTTCGGCTGCAAGCCGGCGGGTTGGGACCGGCTGCCGTGACCGCGAGCAGCTCGACCGCGGACTTCGTGACCGAACTGCTGTACAACAGAACCTTCTCGCTGATGTGGACGCAGGGAACGCGCTGGATCGATGCGCGTCGGCACGGGCGCACGACTTCGCTGCCGATCGATCGTCCGGGTGACATCATTTACCCCAACATGGTTGTCCCGGCCGCGGAATGTGATGCGCGGCGTTTGCCGACGCCGTGCACACCGCTCTAGTAGGTTACTGAACGTTGTGCTCGTAACACGACGCCCCCGCGAAAGCGGGGGCGTCGTGCGTTTGTGGAGCGCTGACGACGGGACGGTGTGCCTACGGCTTCGCGTTCACTTCGTGCGCCTGCACGATCTGCCAGCGCCCGCTGCGCCGTTCATAGACAAACGTCCAGATCTTTCCGTCGGTCCAAAGCGCCTTACCGGCCGTGTCGACCATCTCGGCACGAAAGACCCCGGTGAAGGCCCCGGCATTGCGCCCCAGCACGAGCACGTTCGCCGGCTCCCAGCGCCCTCCCGCTTTGCCGATGCGACCGAAGAACGGCGTTGCGGCGGCCTTGAGTGCGGCATTGTCGGGATAGATCCGACCGTTGTCGACGTACACGAAGTCCGCGTCCTTCGTGAAGAGATCGGCCAGCGAATCCACTTGCCGCGAGGCAAGCGCCGTGATGACCCGATCGGCCTCCCGACGAATGGTGTCGGCAATCGCAGCGCGCTGCGCCGCGGTGAGCTCGGCAGCATCAGGAGGCGCTGCCGAGCTGCAGGCCGCCGCGACCGCCAGCGCCACCATCGCCATCATCCGTGTTCGCTGCATGATTGGTCTCCCGGAAAGTGTATGCGAATGCTGCAGAGCTACGCGGATGTGGCCCGGCGCACAGAAGCCTGCACCAGAATCTTTCGCGCCGCCATTCTGGCGAGGCGAAGGGTCTGCTTGCACACTTCCCCCATGACAAGACCGAAGCGTGTCCTATCGCGACGCCCCAGCTGGCCCCGTCGGCTCATCCTTGCCTGCCTGGTCGGATGCTCGGCCCCGCCGGCAACCCGTCCCAACGTGGTGTTCATCGCGGTAGATGACCTGCGGCCAGCGCTCGGTGCCTACGGCGACCCCGTGGCCCTCACGCCGAACATCGACCGGCTCGCCCGATCTGGAGCGGTCTTCCTGCAGGCACACGCCCAGCAGGCGGTCTGCAACCCATCGCGGGCGTCCTTGATGACTGGGCTGCGTCCCGATTCGCTTCGGGTCTGGGACCTGGACACCGATTTCCGCGTGACTACCCCGGGAGTCGTCACCCTTCCCCAGCACTTCCGCGCGAACGGCTACGACGCTGTGAGCATCGGGAAGATCTACCACAACGTGCTCCCCGATACCGCGTCCTGGAGCGAGCCCGAGCTGCACGTCAGCGGGTTCCCCTACGACCCCGACGCGGTTTACCATCATCGCGATAACCTTGCGATCCAGGAGCGACGCAAAGCGGCCATCCTGCAGGCAGGGACTCAGGCCCGCAGCATCGATCGATACGGACTCTGGTACCTAAAAGCCAACGCCACCGAAAGCGTGGATCTTCCCGATTCCGTGTACTACGACGGCGCCCAGACGAACCTGGCCCTCCGCAAACTCGCGGAACTCAAGACACGCGGACGGCCCTTCTTCTTCGGGATCGGCTACTATCGCCCGCACCTTCCGTTCAACGCGCCGCAGCGATACTGGGACCTCTACCACCGCGACTCCATTCCGCTCCCGTCCAACTTCTATCCCACTCGTGATGGCCCGATCATGGCGGCCAGTACCATGCGGGAGCTGCGTGGCTACACCGACTTTGCCAATGCCAAGCATCCATTTGATGGATCGCTGTCCGAGGCAGAGGTTCGTCGCCTGCGCCACGGGTACTATGCCTCGGTCAGTTACGTCGATGCGCAGGTCGGGCGTGTGCTGGACCAGCTCGACTCCTTGGGTCTTACCGAGAATACCATCGTGGTGTTGTGGGGGGATCATGGCTACAAGCTGGGTGAACACAACGGATGGGCGAAGATGACGAACTACATCATCGACACGCATTCGCCGCTGCTGGTGAGCGCTCCGGGGCGCATCGCACCCGGTACCCGCGTGAACCGCATGGTGGAGTTTGTCGACGTGTATCCCACCCTCGTCGAGCTCGCCGGTCTCCCAGCGGCCCCGCACACGCAAGGGGCCAGCGCGGTCCCGCTGCTGCGCGACGGTACGCGCGCTTGGAAACCCGCGGTATTCAGCCAGTTCCTGCGCGCGGGCACCTGGGCGGCACCGGACTCACAGCCCTACATGGGCTACAGCCTCCTCACCGATGACCATCACTACGTGCGGTGGATCCATTGGCAGACGAAGGCCGTGGTCGCCTGGGAGCTGTATGATCGGCGCCGGGACCCGGACGAAAACGAGAACCTGGCCGCGCGCGCCGGCTCCGCCGCGTTGCTGGACTCCCTCGAACGGCAGCATGCGGCCGGCTGGCGCGCCGCGCGACCGCGTTAGGTGTCGTCACTGCCCGGGCAGGGCATTGATCTCGTGGGCCTGCATTAAAGCAGCACGTCGCCGCGTCGAATACCGGCCGCCACGGCTTCTGCGCGTCGGTGCACGCCGAGCTTCTCAAAGACGGCCGCCAGATGAAACTTGACGGTGCTGCGGCTGATGCCCAGCCGCACGCCAATCGCGGCGTTGCTCAACCCTTCGGACAAGGCCTGCAGTACTTCGCGTTCGCGATCAGAGAGCGCTGACAGGGCACCGGTGGCGCTTGGCATGGCGCTCGTGCCCGCGATCTGATCGCCGTTCGCCGGGCGTGCGCGGGCATCGACGTCGATCTCGTGCGTGGCCGATACGCGCAGGCCACCGGCAGTTCGCTCCGGAGTACTGACCACGCGCACGTCAGCCGCTGCCGCGGTCGAGACGAAGCGGACATCGGCGTTGGCACCCAGTGCGTCGCGCAACACGCGTCGCGTCCACGGGTCGGAGACATCGACAAAAATGCGAACCGGATGGGGCCGTTCGGTCATCCGGTTCGCCACCCGCGCGACCACCCATGGGCCAAGCGTGCCGTTCCTCCAGCGCGCGCAACGAAGGCGTCCACGTCGGCGATTGGTACCGCAAGCCCCAACCCACGAGCGATCATCGTGCTCACGCCCACCATCGCGCCGTGCGCATCCACGACGGGTCCACCCGAGTTGCCGGGCGCAAAGCGCACATCCAACTGAGCCCACGGCAATGCCCGTTGCGGCGAGGGCAACTCGGCGTCGCTGCGCAGCGGTCCGATGGCATGGACCACGCCCGTCGTGACGGCATGGCGAATGCCCAAGGGATGTCCGACCGCCATGACCACTTGTCCAACACGCATGGGTGCGGTGTCGGCAGGCGGTACGGGTCTCCAACTGGCTGGCGCGTCATCACAGGAGACTAACGCCAGGTCGCGCGCGATGTCACGAGCAACTAACGTTGCCCGTCGCGCCACGCCGTCAGCGCCGGTGAGCGTGATCGGTTCGTGTGTTACCACATGCGCGTTGGACACGACAAGGCATCGCCCGTGCGTGTCGCGCGCCCATACCACGCCAGCGCCGCTGTGCGCGCCGCGGCCTTCGCCCGCCTCAACATGGACCACGCCAGCAGTGACGTGCGCGATCATGCGTCCCTCATCGACCTGCGT
>JANOPS010000213.1:0-2194 GCA_031421995.1 Gemmatimonadaceae bacterium | reverse complement strand
AACCAGTGTTGCGCTCGAGATCAAATACGTGCGCGACGGCGTAGCGGGACCCGCGGCTTTAAGGCCCCGCCTCGAACAGTTCCGGCGGCGTACGCTCACGCCGGAAGACGCGACGTATCTTCGCTTCACTGGCACCCATCGTGTCGAAGACGCGGCGCAGCACTTTCGCCGCATGGTCGCGGAAGCAGACGCGTTCATTGGCGCCAACACGCATCGGGAGCCGGGTGCGCTCCTGCAAGATCGTCGAACGGGGGCGTTCTTCTTGCCGTTCTCGGACGATGACTGGGCGCACACGCGCGAGCATCGCGGGGGACTTGGTGGGGTGATTGCGCAGCCGGCGGATCTACCGATCGGCTAGCTGACTTACAGCGCCGCGTGCTACATCAACGCCCGCAGCTCGGGATATCGCGGATGCGCATGCAACCGGTCGAGCCCGGGGTGCCGCACGAAGGCGAACTGGTTGAGATAATCGCGGTTGCGCATCGACTGGAAGGCGTGCGCCATCGCCTCGTCAAGACGGCCGAGGTAGCAGGCGCAGATGGCCAGGGAATAGGCGGTGACTGGCTGCACGACAGCCCGCGCCTGCAGTTCGGCGTATACCGCTTCCGCGCGCATCCGATCGCCGGCCAACGCGTACAATCCGCAGAGGCAGTGCATCAGCCACGGGTGACGGCCAAACCGATCGAGGCTTGCGGCGACGCACGGAATGCCCTCGGCTGGACGCTCCGCCCAGAGATACGCGTACGCGGCGGTCCAGTGTGAGATGAACGCGTCTGGGTCCGCCGCCGCGGCGCGCTGGCACAACGTCACCCCTTCCTCGGCTTCGCCGCACAGGATGAGCAGCACCCCGCCGAGGCCGAGCACGGCCGCGTTACGCGGATCGTCGGCAACCGCTCGCCGAATTTCGGCGACGGCGTGTGCATCTTCGCTGCCGTCGCCTCCCATGATGAAGATCCATCCGGCGAACAGCACGCGTGTCTCAGCCATGCGCGGACTCAGCCCGAGCGCTCGGTCGAAAATTTGTCGCGACGTGTCGCGATGCCGAATGCCGTCGTAGAGCAGAAGCCCGGCGTGCGCGGCCAACGCATCGGGATCGTCGGGGGCGACCGTCAGCGCGCGCGCCAAGGCCGCGTTGGCAAGGGCCAGGCACTGGTCGGCGGTGGCCCAGTTGTTCTGTATGCGAATGCGCTGCGCCATGGCGAAGAGGGCGAGCGCCGTCGGATTGTCCGGGCGAATCGCGAGGAGTCGATCGAGGCATTCCAACGCCGCGATCACGGCCCGGCCTCGCTGCGCGATCAGGCCTCGCGCGCGCACCGTGAGCTCGTACACCTCCACGTCTTCCGAGCTCAAGGGGGTGGCCGGCGCCTCGCGTGGAGCAATCGTCAGCTGCAACCGCTCAGCGATCGCCGCAGCGATTTCATCTTGGACAGCAAATACGTCGACGAGTTCACGATCGTAGCGTTCGCTCCAGATCTGGTACTTGTCGGCCACCGACAGCAGCTGGACGCTGATGCGCACGCGATTGCCCGCCTTCCGCACGCTCCCTTCGAGCACGAGCGCGACATTCAGCGCGTCGCCCACCACGCGCGGCTCCACCTGTTTTCCCTTGAACGAGAACGCCGACATCTTGGCGGCGACCTGCAGGCCATCGATGTGCGACAGCAGGTTGATGATGTCCTCCGCAATACCATCGCCCAGGAACTCGTTTTCGCGGTCGGCGCTGAGGTTGGCGAACGGAAGGACGGCGATCGAGCGCGGCGGTGCGGTGCTGACGTCGCTCGTCGGCGCCGCCTGCATCGCGAGCGTCCAGTCCTTGATGGATGGGCGATCGATCGGCGTGCGTTGCAACGCGTGCTGGAGTGCCACGGCAACGGTGCGTGGCACACCTTCGCGCAACGCGGTCACGTCGGCCGGCGTCTGCACGAAACGCTTGGCAATGACCGCCTGTACCGTGGGGCCCGTGAACGGCGGCTCACCCACGAGCATCTCGTACAGCACACACGCCAGCGAGTAGAGATCGCTCCGACCGTCCACCTCTTCGCCAACCGCCTGCTCGGGACTCATGTACGCGGGCGTGCCGACACTCGTGCCCACCTGCGTCAGCGTGCCTGTGCTGGCGTCGTCGATCGCCTTGCCGATGCCGAAGTCGGCAAGCAGTGCGTGCCCGTCCTGCAGCAGAATGTTCTCGGGCTTG
>JANOPS010000212.1:0-15205 GCA_031421995.1 Gemmatimonadaceae bacterium | reverse complement strand
CAAGTGTTGTCGTACCGCGCCGAGTGCGAGGAGCGCGGGGATCGGCATGCGCTCCGCATTCGCGCGCCGATCGCTGACAATCAGCAGACGCGCCCCTTTGCGCGCGGCGTGTTCGGCGCGGCGGCAGAGCGTGTCGAGCGCCGCCTCCAAGGCTTCCGGTCGCGACTGCAGCTTGCACGTGGCGTCGAGCGTCACGGCAGCGAACCCGGGAAAGGCACGCAGCGCCGCCATTTCTTCGGGCAACAGGACGGGATGTTCGATGCGCAGCATGCGTGCGTAGGCCGGCTTCTCAACCAACGGTGAACCACGGCGTCCCAGGTGCATGCGGAGCGACATCACCATGGATTCGCGGAGCGGGTCCATGGGTGGGTTGGTGACCTGCGCGAAGCGCTGACGGAAGTAGGCGTACAGCGTTGGCGCCGTTGGAGACAACACGGCGAGTGGGGCATCATCACCCATACTCCACACGACCTCAGCGCCCGTGGTGGCCATCGGCTCAAGCTGTGAGCGCAGATCTTCGTGCGTATAGCCAAAAGCCTGTTGCAACGGGCGAAGTGTCTCGCTCGAGCGCACCAGCGGCTCTGCGCCGTCGCCGGTGGGCAACGTCGACATATAGTGGGAGATCCAGCGCGCATACGGGCGTCGCGTGGCCACTTCACGTTTCGCGGCCAGATTGCGCACGATGCGCCGACCGGCGGTATCCACCACAAACACCCCACCGGGACCGAGTTTGCCTGTCTCGACCACATCACGCGGATCAAAGTCCACGATGCCGACTTCTGACCCGGCCACCACCATGCCGTCGGCGCGAATCGTGTAGCGGCAGGGGCGCAAGCCATTCCGGTCCAGCGACACGGCGACCGTGATTCCATCGCTGTAGGCAAGAGCGGCAGGACCGTCCCACGGCTCGATCACGCACTGGTGGTACTCGTAGAACGCCTTGATGGTGGGATCGATGTCGGGGTACTTCTCCCACGCTTGCGGCACGAGCATCATCGCCGCATGCACCGGAGAGCGCCCGGCCCGCACAAGGAGTTCGAACGCATTGTCGAGGCTGGCTGAGTCGCTCCCGCGCGGACGAATGGGATCCCGAAGGCGATCGCCGCGTGCGCCGAACGTCGGCGCATCGAGCAACGAGCCGCGCATCGCCATGCCATTGCGATTGCCCCACAGCGTATTGATCTCGCCGTTGTGCGCGAGCGCGCGAAAGGGCTGCGCCAGCTCCCAGCGCGGAAGCGTGTTGGTCGCATATCGCTCGTGAAAAATCGCGATGGCCGATTCGAAGGCGGGATCGCGCAGATCGGGGAAAAACTCCCCCAGCTGACCGCCCGTGAGGAGTCCTTTGTACACGATCGTGCGATGGGACAGCGAGCAGCAATAGAGCGCCAATTCTTGGGCGAGCGCCCGGTGTTCGATCTCCCGGCGGGCCAGATACAGCTGTCGTTCCCAGTCCTCATCAGTCGCGCCGACGGGACGGGTAAGCAGCACCTGCCGAATAGACGGCATGGCCGATCGTGCACTGGGCCCCAGCACATCGGCACGCACGGGCACGTCACGCCATCCGAGTAGCGGGAGCGCATCCGTGCGCAACACGTCTTCGATCACGGCGACGGACGCGCTGTTCGCTGTGGGATCCGCGGGCAGAAAAAACATGCCGACGGCCAGTGTGGTATCTGCGCAGACATGGAGGCCCATTCGCGAGGCGGCGAGAATGAAAAACCGTTTGGGGATTTGGGTCAGCAATCCCGCCCCATCGGCCGAGCTGTCGGTGGCCGATGCGCCGCGATGGGCGAGCCGTGCCGAGGCCGCCAGTGCGAGTTGCACCACTTCATGGGTGCGTTCACCACTCTGTCGGGCAATGAAGCCAACGCCGCAGGCGTCTCGCGGGGCGTACGGTGATCCGGTATGCTGATCATCGAAGGCGCCGCGCGGTGCGTGTGCTGATGTCATACGAGTCCCGGAACGTGTGATCGATAAACATGCGAAGCCATTGCATAATAATCGCTCACCATTTCACCGCGCGAGCCGCCGCACCAGACGTCTGGCACGACGGCGCGTTCGGACCATGAGTCCGAAACCGATTACGGAATACGCATGGTCCCTTCGTTGACGAGCACGGTGGACCCGCCCACGCGAATGGCTGTGATCGCGCCCGCGTGCTGTGATGCCTCAATGCGCAGGCGACTGGCGCGTCCCATCTCCA
Source organism: Gemmatimonadaceae bacterium (assembly GCA_031421995.1). Lineage (GTDB taxonomy): Bacteria > Gemmatimonadota > Gemmatimonadetes > Gemmatimonadales > Gemmatimonadaceae > Gemmatimonas. Next base: position 13,002 of record JANOPS010000212.1, on the reverse strand, counting down.
CGCCCTGTGCCACGTCCCATCGCAACAGGCCGTCGCGCGGCGTGCGTGCCGCGAGATATCCTGCGAGGCACGCGTTGGCTGATCCCGTCGCCGGATCTTCGGGGACCGCCGCGCCCGGCAGAAACGCGCGCGACACAATGTCCACGCCCTGCGCGTGCGCAGGTGCGGTTGTGTCAACGACGCCATCGGTCAAGGCAAACACAAAAGGCCAAGCACCCCACGTGCCTTTCAAGACGCGCTCCCACGGCTCCATGCGAATCCGCGCCCGCCGAACGGCGTCAGGGGAGGTGAGCGGAACGATCAGCCATGGAATCCCGCAGCTGACGGCCATCGGCATGTGGGTGCCGCCGACGAGGTCTTGCGGAGTGAGTGAGAGAATATCTGCCAGTTCCAGGAGCGAGGCGGGCGTGGCGCGCTCTTCGGGCAGCATGGCCGCCGTGAGCTGCGCGTTCACCGGCACGCCGTCGCGCAGCGTGACACGCACGGGCACCGGACCAACCCCTTCTTCCAAAATCACGGTGACGTCGTCGCCAATCGCTGGGACTTCGCCGAGTGCCACCAGGACATGGGCGGTGCCAACGGTGGGATGGCCGGCGAAGGGCAACTCTTCCTCCGGCGTGAAGATCCGCACGCGTCGCGTGTGTTTCGGATCGGTCGGCGGAAAGACGAAGACCGTCTCTGAGTAGTTGAACTCGCGGGTGATGGCTTGCAGTGTTTCCGTCGGCAGCGCATCGGCGCCGAACACGACGGCCAGTTGATTGCCGGTGAACGGCACCGAAGTGAACACGTCGGCGGTCACGTATCGCAGCAGGGGCACACGCGCTCCGGGGGTAGTGTCGGGTGTGGAACAGACGCTTGTTCGAACGCTGGCGTCGAGGGGGAACGCGGGGGAACGCGGGGGAAACGCAGGGGCAACGCAGGGGCAACGCAGGGGGAAGGTGCAACATCGAAAAAACACAGCCGGTAGTCGCAGAGACGCAGGGGACGCAGGGACGCAGAGGGTGTGTTAGCCGGGACCCGCGATACATCCACAACAACAATAAACGACAAAAACAACAATCCCTGACAAAACACCGTACCAATCACACGCGCCCCCCGCGTCCCCTGCGCCTCTGCGAGACACCGGCTTTTCGCCGTCGCGCAGAGACGCAGAGACGCAGAGACGCAGAACCCCCAGGAACTACTTCCCGCTGGCCCCAAGGAACGGGTAGCGCCAGTCCAGCGGACTCGAGAACGTCTCTTTGATGGTTCGCGCACTCACCCAGCGCATGAGATTCATCTTCGATCCCGCTTTGTCGTTGGTGCCTGATCCGCGCGCGCCACCGAACGGCTGTTGACCCACGACGGCACCGGTCGGCTTGTCGTTGATGTAAAAGTTGCCTGCCGCCTGACGCAGCACGGTCGACGCTTCCCGCACCGCCGCGCGGTCCCGGGCGAACACCGCACCGGTCAATGCGTACGGCGACGTGGCATCAACCACGCGCAGAATCTCGCTCCACTGCGCGTCTTCGTACGGGTGAATCGTGATCACCGGTCCAAAGATCTCCTCGCACAGCATGCGGTGCGCGGGATCGTTCGTCTCCACAATGGTGGGCTCGACGAACCAGCCCTTCGAGTCATCGCACCCGCCACCGGCCACAATCGTCGCCGAGGTCTTCGCGTCGTCGAGATATCCTTTGATGCGTGTGAAGGCCTTCTTGTCGATCACGGCCGCAACAAAGTTGGTCATGTCGCGAACGTCACCCTGCTTCATTTCCGACATCATCGCCAGGCAACGGGCTTTCACATCCGGCCACAGGGATTTCGGGACGTAGGCGCGACTGGCCGCGGAACACTTCTGTCCCTGATACTCAAACGCGCCGCGCACAATGCCCACCGCCACAGCCTGTGGATCGGCGCTGGGGTGCGCCACGATAAAGTCTTTGCCACCCGTCTCACCAACGATGCGCGGGTACGACCGGTAGTTGTTCATGTTCTTGCCGATCGTCTCCCACATGCTGTTGAAGACGCCCGTCGACCCCGTGAAGTGCACGCCTGCCAAATCGCGATGGGTGAGCGCAATATCGGAAATCATGCCCGCGTCGCCCGGCACGAAGTTGATCACGCCCGGCGGCAGCCCCGCTTCCTCGAGCAGGAGGTACACATACCACGACGAGAGCAGCGCCGTTGCACTCGGCTTCCACAACACGGTGTTCCCCATCAGCGCTGGCGCGCCTGGGAGGTTGCCCGCGATCGCCGTGAAGTTGAATGGCGTGACCGCGTAGACAAACCCCTCCAGCGACCGATAGTCCAGCTGATTCCACATGGTGTGGTCAGAAATCGGCTGCTCACCGTACAAGTCCTGCGCGAACTGCGCGTTGAACCGCCAGAAGTCGATCAGCTCGCAGGTCGAGTCGATTTCCGCCTGATGCACCGTCTTTGCCTGTCCGAGCATCGTCGCGGCCAAGATCGTATTGCGCCAGGTGGTGGTCAGGAGTTCTGCCGCGCGAAGAAACACCGCCGCACGGTCTTCCCAGCGCCAGCTCGACCACTCCGCGTGCGCCGCCGCACAGGCCGCAATCGCCTCGTGCACCTGCGCCGGTGTCGCCTTGTGGTACGTCGCCAGTACATGGCCGTGATCACACGGCATGGTGACCTTGCCCATGTCACCGGTGTGCAATCGTTTCCCGCCAATCACGACGGGGATCTCGACGGTTTCGGCCGCCATCGCCTCCAGTCGCGTCACCAGCGAGAGACGTTCGGGGGAGTTGGGGGCGTAGGTACGGACGGGTTCGTTGACGGCGAGTGGGACGCGGCGCGTCCCGTCGAAAGCGGCAGACGACATCAGAGATCTCCAGAGAGCAGGGAAGTAGACTCGGGAAAGCTAGCGGTGGGAAATCCATGTAGTACCCTTCGCCCATGGCTCAATCTGCGAAAATATCGACGCACCTCCTCCCGGCGAGCCGCGGTGCGGCACTCGTGGCATTCCTCGTCGTGACCGGCTGCCAAGAGGCCGCCGTGCGCTGGAGCGATACCGTCCCGCAACCGAGTAGTGCGCCCTCCCCCCTCGCCCATCCGCCCTTCGTCGCGATCGACTCGACGATGCGGGACGGGGCACCGGAAGCCGAGTTCCTGCTGGTGCAGGACCTCATGCGCGAGGCTGGTGCGGCCACGCTCCTCACGCAAACCCTGCTTTCGATGCCGGAAGCGCGCGACAGCGTGCGTGAGGCCAGTCCGCTGCCCGCCATGGCCTCCATGTCCGTCGGCACGCCGACGCTGACCACGCTCGGCAATGAAGACGCGCCGCAGGACAGCGCGCGGTGCGTGCGATCGCTGCGCGTGGCCCTCGCACCGGCGCGTGGTCGGGTCGCCGTGTGGTGGTCGAGTCGATCCAAGAGTCGGGCCTGGCTTGTTGCCGCTTGGCGCGACACTGTCGCCGCCGAGGGGCGCCTGGGCCCCTGGCGCGGGCCCATCGTCATCGACTCATTGGATCAAGGCCCAGCCGATGCGCGTGCGGCAGAGCGCGGTGCTGCCGGCTGCATGCGTCCGGCGCCAAGTCTCACCGTTGATGATATACTCGGCTACGTGCACGTCGCCTACGTGGTCGTTGGACCCGAGGGCCCTGGCGTGTTCTACGCGCATCAGATGGATCCCCGTTCGGCCTTCGAGCCGCCGGTCGCGATCGTGTACGGCGATCAACTCGGCAGCGCGCGCGTCGCGGCCTCGGGTAACTTGGTCGCGGTCGCGTATGAAGACCCCAACAGCGGTACGCGCTCGCGCATCGGCCTCGCGGTGTCCCGCACTGCCGGTCACTTGTTCGAAGAACGGCTGATCGCCAGCGGGACGACGACGACCGCTCGTGATCCATATGTCACTGTGCGCGGTCGCGCGATCGTGGAAGGGTGGAGTGAAGTGCCCTCTGGCGACGGTGAGCCGGTCTTTCGCCTCCGCCGCGCCGTGGTTCGCTAGTCGCTTCGCACCTCTACACCTTACACGTACGGCCTTGAGCGTGCTGAGATGTGAGCGGTGAGGGGAGAAGGTGTGAGACAACCACAGGCGTGAGCCCTCAGCTCTCAGGCCTCAGGCAAGAGCGCCTGCTTGAGGGGTGGGGGGTGAGCGGAGGGGTGAGCGGTGAGCCCAGCTCAGGCCTCAGGCCTCAGGCCTCAGGTAGGAGCTCTTCCCTGAGGCCTGACACCTGAGAGCCCACGCCTGTATGTGCCTCACCCCTTCCTCCTCTGAGCCCTCACCTCTCAGTCCTTCGTCATTCTGTTCCTCACCCCTCTGAGTGCACGAAGCGGTACTCAACACACTACCAACTTGGCAAACGGGATTAGGTATGTCGTCACTACTGCTCGGAGCACACTGTGTAAACGCTGGCGGAATGGCCATGGCTGTGCGGCGCGCCGGTCGCGGAGGCATGCAGACGCTCCAGATCTTTACGGCTGTCCCCAAGTTCTACAACGACAAAGTTTCTGTGAAGCCCGACAAGGTCGCGGCCTTTCACCACGCACTAACGGAGGCAGGCATTCGTCCAGAACATGTGGTGGTGCACGCCGCGTACGTGCTGAACTGCGCCACGCCCGAGCTGGATAAATGGGAGCGATCGGCCGATGCGCTGGCCAAAGAATTCGAACGCTCGACCAGACTCGGCGTGGGGGGGGTGTGTTTTCATCCAGGGGCCGCCAAGGACGGCGATCGTGACGCGGCCATGGGACGCGTCAGCGAAGCAATGTGTCGTGCCCTGGCGGCCGTGCCTGGTGGCCGCACACGCTTGCTCATCGAGAACACGGCCGGTGCCGGAACGACGGTGGGTCGAACGGCAGACGAGGTGGGGACTATGCTGCGGGGCATACCGGCAGATCTTCGCGCCCGAACGGGCTACGGCCTCGACACCTGTCATCTGTTCGCTTCTGGGCATCCGATCGCCGAGTCGCGCGCCGCGTTGACGCGCGTGCTGGACGATTTCGAAACGGCGTCTGGTGAACCGCCCGCGTTTTTCCACTTGAACGACAGCGAAGGCGCCCTCGGCTCAAACCGTGATCGTCATAAGCGTATTGGCGAAGGGCTGATCGGCGCCGAGGCGTTCGGGTGGCTGGTGCATGATCGGCGCGCGCGCGGCGTACCACTGATCCTCGAAACGCCTCAGCTGGCGGAGGAGATTCCAGACGACGACGACACGCCCGACGCATGGGACGTGGAGTCTATCGCCCTGCTGCGGGCGCTCGCGACCGTGCTGGAGTCGTGATGACGCGCGAAACCGCGATGACCGGAACGCCACTTTCGCCGACGACGGTGGGACAATCGTACGCTCACCACGCACAGACGGTGACGAACGCCATCCAGACGGCGATTTCGCTTAGTATGGGACGCGTTTCCCGAGGGAAATATCACGCATGTGCACAACAAACATGATGCGTTGCGAGGACGCGACGGCCTTCGTCAGAGGGAGACACGATGCGCGTCAGAGGAGAAATTGCATGATTTCAGAGGGAAAATCGTGTTTCTCCCTATTGCGCGAGGCATGTGTGATTGTAGTTTGTGGCGCGTCCGTGTAGCGCGTACGCGCATCCGCGCGATAGACGGAGCACGATTCCGCACGACGCGTTTCTACCGGTCAACATTCTCAGGAGATCCGATGGCCCCAGCGAAGAAGTCCGCGAAGAAGGCTGCGAAGAAGGCGGCCCCGAAGAAGGCTGCTGCAAAGAAGGCGGCCCCGAAGAAGGCAGCGAAGGTCGCCAAGAAGGCGGCTCCGAAGAAGGCTGCTGCCCCCAAGAAGGCTGCTGCACCGAAGAAAGTCGCCAAGAAAGCCGCCAAGCGTACGCCCAATGCGGCGTTCATGAAGGCGTTGACGTTGTCGCCGCAGCTCGCGGCCGTGATCGGCGACAAGCCGGTTCCGCGCACCGAAGTGGTGAAGAAGCTCTGGATTTACATCAAGAAGAACGGCCTGCAGGATGCCAAGAACCGTCGCATGATCAATGCCGACGACAAGCTCAAGCCGGTATTCGCCGGCAAGGCGCAGGTCAGCATGTTCGACATGACCAAGCTCGTTTCCAAGCACCTGTCGTAACCTCCGGAGTTCCTCCGGCGTATGAGAGGGGGTGTGTCCCGACGGGATGCGCCCCCTCGCTGCAACGCTCCCTCCTCTCAGTGAAAGCCTCTCGTGGCATCGAAGAAGCAGTCTTCCCAAGCAACCGGTTCCGTCGCCGCCATGCGGGCCGGTGGTCGTGGAAAATCTGGATCGACCTCGTCCCTCTGGGAAAACGTCAAAGCGGTGCTGGTCACGCTCGCGTTCTTTCTCTTCTTTCGGACGTTCCTGCTCGAGGCCTATCGCATTCCGTCGGGCAGCATGATCCCCACGCTCTTGGTGGGCGACTGGCTCTTCGTCAACAAGCTGGTCTACGGCCCGCACGTGCCGTTCACCAGCATCAATTTGCCCGGCTACGCCGACCCCAAGCGCGGCGACGTGGTGGTGTTCATCTCGCCCAACCAAATCGATCAGCCTGAGGATCCCAACCCAACGCTGGTCAAACGGTGCGTTGCGATCTCCGGTGACACGGTGTTCATGCGCGGTGGGTTGCTGCACGTGAACGGGATGCCGCAGCCGCAGGGATATCCCGCGTCAGAGAATCCCAAGGGCGACGGAACGTTCTCCCATCCGCTGTTCCAATGGCAGAAGCAGTACGAGATCCGTGGGTCGCGATTTGGGGAACCTCCCGCGCAGCCCGCGCTCGACGATTGGGGTCCGCTGGTGATTCCCGCGGGCCACCTCTTCATGCTTGGCGATAACCGCTACGACTCCAAAGACGGACGCTATTGGGGCATTGTGCCACGCGAGAATGTGCGGGGACGCCCGGTGTTCGTGTACTACTCATATCGTTCTGGTGAGAGCGAGCGTCCTTTGCCGTTCATCACCGATATCCGTTGGGGCCGCATCGGCACGGTGATTCGCTAGTGCGTGCCGGACCGCGTGCCGGACCGCGTGCCGGACTGCGTGCCGGAGTGCGTGCCGGACTGCGTGCCGGACTGCGTGCCGGACTGCGTGCCGCCGCGTCGGCCTGACCTCATGCGGACCGCGCGGCGTCTCGGATGGGCGGCAGTGGCGGCCGTGGGGATCGCGGCGGTCGCCGTCGCTGCGTCTGGTCCACCGCGATTTCTCACCAGCGCGTTTGGCACGAGCGTTGTGCGGTCAACGCCTGTTGCATCCGATGCGCCAACTCGCGTCGTGCCAGCCGCCGTGGGGACGACCGCAGAGTTCCCGCCGACACCGGCCGGGGCTCGCGGTACCGTGCACACCGATACCCTCTGGGCGCAGTCACTCGGACTGCGCAAAGCGCTAACGGTCTATCTCCCGCCGTCCTACGACTCGTCGCCAACGCGGCGCTTTCCGGTGCTGTACTACCTGCACGGATTGAGCGGGAACGAGCGCAATTGGGTGGACGCGGGACACCTTGATCAGGTACTCGACTCCCTCTTCACGTCCGGTCGTCCAGAAGCCATCGTCGTCATGCCTGATGGAGACGACGGGTGGTATACGACGTGGAATCTGCTCCCCGATATTGCGGCGTGTCGCGCCGATCGCACGCGCGCAGAGCGCGCCGAGAGCTACTGTGTGCCGTGGCCGCACTACGACGACTACGTCGCGCGCGATATCGTGGCCCACGTCGATCGTCGTTATCGCACACACGCTGATCGCGCGCATCGCGGAATCGCCGGCTTAAGCATGGGTGGCCTTGGCGCCGTCTCACTGGCGTTGTTGTATCCCGACGTATTTGGGGCGGCGGCCAGTCATTCGGGCGTGCTGTCACCCCGCCTGCTGGCAGCGCCGAGCACTGCGACGGCGCCACGCTATGCGACCACCGTTACCGAACTGGAATCCGCCGCACGCGGGCTCTGGAAGTACATGGCCCAACCGTTTGGACACGATACCATCGGCTGGGCGGCGCGCGATCCTCGCCGCATCGCGTCGCGCGCCGCAACGAAGGGGATGATGATGCCACGCCTGCGCATCGACTGTGGCGTGGACGACGAATACATCCACCAAAATCGCGATTTCCACGAAACGCTGCTGCGCCTTGCGGTGTCTCACCAGTATGCGGAATGGCCAGGAGCACACACGTGGGAGTACTGGCGCACTCACGTGCCACAAAGCGTCGACTTCTTGTTATCTGCCGTGGGTGGTCCGCAACGTCATCCCCCCGGCACTGGCTGGCGCTGAGCTCGCCATGCAGTAGTTTGCGAGCATGAGCCGGTTTTTCCCACGCGACGTTATCCATTGGGGCGAGGAGCAGCTCCATCCGCTTCGCGCGTTTGCGGTGCGCACGCTGGAGCCGGCGGGGATCACCGGCATGCTGCTGCGACTCTATCGCGCGCTCGTGTTGGGTGCCACCGCCACGACAAGTTGGATCCTGTTTGTGGGTGGGCTGACGCTCGGTGTCGTTTTTCTGTGCGGCATGCTCACATGGCACCTCGGGAATTTCCCCGTCAAACGCTGGCCATTGCGCGTGTTGGCCTTCATCATCATTGAGGTGGCCGCAGAGTTGGGTGTCAGCTCGCTGCTCATCGCGGCGCACACCGAACGCTACGGCGCGCGGGTGGCCACGTGGAGCGATTGGTGGCCGATGGCCGGACAAACCCTGTTCGAACGCGGACTCGTGCTCGTGCTCTTCGCGTTGGTGTTGGCCGCCAGCGTGCAACTCGTGCGACGGACGCTGGACAAGCGTGACGCACGCGCCGCCTAGACCCAAACCCCCGTTACGTATGTCTCGAGTCATGTCGTTCATAGCCATCGCGCTCAGCGTCGCGGCGCCCTGCGCTCTGGCGCCCCGCGCCTTGGCGCAACCCATCGTGTATCCTGCCACACCCGGCGCACGCACATCGGGCTCATCGGCAGCCGATACCTTGCGGCCCTTCGGCACGCTGCGCGAGATGGCAACGAAGCAGCAGCGCTGGCTGGAGCTGCGCATGGAGCGAACATTGCCGGCGCTTATGCGCCGCGCTGGCGTTGATATGTGGGTCGTCCCCATGCGCGAGTATGCCGAAGATCCGCTCTTTACCGCCATCACGTCGCCCACCACGTTCGCGGCACGACGGCGCACGATCTACGTGTTCTTCGACAAGGGTCCCAAAGACGGCGTCGAAAAGTTGGCACTTGGTGGCACGTCGCAGGGCAGCATCTTCAAGGCGGTCCGCAGCATGAAGGCCGTGCCGGCACCGGCCGCCGGCAGCCGCAGCAACGATCGCACCGCGGAGTTATGGGGCGACGAGCAATGGAGCGTGCTCAAGCAGGTCATCGAGGAACGCCAGCCGAAGAAGATCGCGGTCAACACGTCGCGCACGTTCGCGTTCGCTGACGGCCTCTCGTCGGGTGAGCGCGAAGGGATGCTCGAAGCCCTTGGCGCAGCATGGACATCAAAGATCGTCAACGCCGAAGCGCTGGCCGTTGACATGATTGCCTCGCGGCAACCGGAAGAAGAAGTCGAATTCACGAATCTCAATCGCGTGGCCTGGGAGATCATCCAGGAAGCGTTCTCGAACAAAGTCATCACTCCCGGCGTGACACGCACCGAAGACGTGGTTTGGTGGATGCGCCAGCGGCTCGCCGACCTCGGCCTCACGACATGGTTTCAGCCCAGCGTCGAAGTGCAGCGACAGTTCGGTGTGGGTGAGCTCGTTGGCCCCAATCCGATCATCATGAAGGGCGATGTACTGCATTGCGATTTCGGTGTCACGGCCATGGGGCTCAACACCGACACACAGCACATGGCCTACGTGCTCCGCGATGGCGAAACCGACGTACCGGCTGGACTGAAGCGCGCATTGCTCATGTCGAACAAACTGCAGGACATCACGATCGAGGAGCTCAAGCCCGGTCGCACCGGCAACGAGGTGCTCGCGGCCTCGCTCGCGCGGATGAAGAAAGACGGTATTGATGGCACCCTCTACTCGCACCCGATCGGCCTGCACGGACACGGCGCGGGCGCACTGATCGGCCTGTGGGACTATCAGGACGGCGTGCCGGGCCGCGGCGACCACAAGGTCATCCCGGGGATGTGGTACTCCATCGAGCTGCAGGCCACCACGAAGGTGCCCGAATGGAACGACCAGCCCGTACGATCGGCCCAGGAGGAGGACATCATCATCGACGCCCAAGGCAAGGTCCGCTGGGGCTACAGGCGGCAGAGCACGTTTCACGTCATCCGGGCGTCTGCCCCTCGCTCCTGAGCTGCGTGCCGCCAATTCCGATAACTTCACTAGGTATTTAGATTTCCGTCATGCCCAAGCCACAAAAACGACTCTTCGTCGTCGGTGATCGTGTGCTCGTCAAGCTCGAAGACGGGGAGCAACGCACCAAGGTTGGACTCTACTTGCCGCCAACGGCGATCGACAATCAAGCGGTCCAAGGCGGTGAGATCGTGTCTACTGGGCCTGGCCTGGCACTGCCTGATCTGGCCGAGCAGGGCGAGGAACCGTGGCGCATTGGCGGAACGCATCGCGAAGCGCGCTACGTGCCGATGCAAGCACGGGTCGGCGACTATGCCTTGTTCTTTCGCAAGGCGGCGGTGGAAATCACGTTTGAGAACGAGCAGTACCTCGTGGTACCGCAGGCCGCGATCCTCGCGCTGGTGCGCGACACGGCTCGTGAAGACATCCCTGAATTCTGAGGAAGCGAGAACACATGTATCCAGAACAGATGCTTATCCCCATGCGTCAGGAGCTGACGCGCTACGGTGTCGCCGAGCTTCGCACGGCGCAGGACGTGGACGCGACGCTCAAGGATCACAAGGGCACGGCGATGGTGGTCGTGAACTCCGTGTGCGGGTGCGCGGCGCGCAACGCACGGCCGGCCGTCGCGATGGCGATGTCGCATGGCATCAAGCCGGACGCGGTCACGACGGTATTTGCCGGACAGGATCGTGAAGCCACCGAGCGGGCCCGTGAGTACTTCGTGGGCTATCCGCCCAGCTCGCCCAGCATTGCCCTGCTGAAGGACGGTGAAGTGGTGTTCATGCTCGGCCGTCACCGTATCGAGGGGCGCTCGGCTGACGAGATCGCGAGTGATCTGACCGGCGCATTCGATCGCTTCTGCGCTCCGGCTGCCTCGGCGACCGCCGTCTGACACGCGGCTGACACGCGGCTGACACGCTCCTCGAAGGCTCGTCTTCCGCGTGTCGTATGCGCGTCTGACACTTTCGCGGGTGGTTGCCGTAGAGCAATAACGGTCCTAACATAGGGCTTCCACAGTGCGCGCCCCGCTCCGGTTGGAGTGGGGCGCGTTCTCGCGACCAGCTGCAGGCATACCACCGCGGCACTTCAGGAGACGCTCATGGCGCTCGGCGACTTTCTACGCAAGCAGTTCATCGATGTCATTCAGTGGACCGAGTCGGGTCCCGGCGTGCTCATGTACCGCTATCCGATGCGGGACATGGAGATTCAGAGCGGCGGCAAGCTGACCGTTCGCGAATCGCAGATGGCGTTGTTCGTGAACGAGGGCAAGGCGGCCGATCAGTTCGGCCCCGGCCTGCATACGCTGATCACCGGCAACCTGCCGTTGCTCACCAATCTGCAGAATTGGGACAAGGCCTTCGAGTCGCCGTTCAAGAGCGACGTCTACTTCTTCTCCACGCGCATTCAGACGGCGCAAAAGTGGGGCACGCAGCAGCCGATCACCATTCGCGACAAAGAATTTGGCGCGGTGCGACTACGCGCGTTTGGCGTGTACAGTTATCGCCTCGCGAATCCCGCGGTGTTTCAGTCGGCGATTGGCGCGACGGACGCGGAGTATACGGTCGATCAGATCGAGCCGCAGCTTCGCAACGCCGCGATCACCGGATTCACCAGCGCGTTCGCGAATGCGCAGGTGCCGTTTCTTGATATGGCGGCCAACCAAGGCGAGTTGGGCAAGCAGATTGCGGCCGCGATGGCGCCAACGTTTGAACAGCTTGGGCTCAAGCTTGAGTCGTTCACCGTCGAGAATCTGTCGCTGCCCGAAGAATTGCAGAAGCGGTTGGACGAACGCATCTCGATGAACATGATCGGCGACATGCGCACGTATACGCAGTACCAAGCGGCACAGAGCATTCCGATTGCGGCGGCCAATCCTGGCGGCATCGCTGGCATCGGTGTGGGCCTTGGTGCGGGCATGGGTATGGGTGGTGCCATTGCTGACGCGATGCGCGGTGCAATGGGGGCGGCACCGGCTCCTGCTGCGCCGGCTGGCGCGCCTGCTGGTGCGGCGGCTGGTGCGGCTCCCGTTGCCTCTGCCGACGGCGTAGCGGCCAAGTTCTGTTTGCACTGCGGCAAGTCCATTCCGGGGCAGTCCAAGTTTTGCCCGGAGTGTGGCGGGGCGCAGGCGTAGCGGTTTCCGAACATCAACACTCCGCCAATGACCGGTAGTGAGTGGGTGGTCGAGGCGTACGGCTGTGATGCTGTGCGCCTCGCCGACCTGACCGCGATGCGTGCGGTGTTTGCCGCGATCATCGCCGAGGTGCGGCTCAATCCGGTGGGGGATGCCGTGTGGCATCGCTTTCCGGAGCCTGGTGGCATGACGGGAATGCAGATGCTGGCCGAGTCGCATCTCACGGTGCACACGTTTCCCGAGCACGGATCGCTGTGTCTCAATCTGTTTTGCTGCACGCCGCGGCCAGTCTGGGCGTTTGACGTGCGGCTTGGTGAGCTTGTAGGGACGACCGACGTTCGGGTGACGGGACTGTTACGCCATTATGGCGCTGTTCCTCAAGAACCACGTGTCTACAGGCGTGTGGAAACGAACATATGACCACGCCGGCACCACGAACGACTGCCTGTCCCAACTGCGGCGCGTCCATCCGATTTCTGTGGGCGCAGGCGGTGCAGACAACGTGCACGTACTGTCGCGCCGTGCTGGTGCGCAATGATCTCGACCTCACGCTTGTTGGCAAGCAAGCACACTTTCCCGAGACCGGTTCACCCATTCAACTCGGTACCGAAGGTCGGTGGAACGGGAAGCGGTTTACGGTCGTGGGGCGCATCGCGTACGGCTGGGAG
>JANOPS010000211.1:0-2380 GCA_031421995.1 Gemmatimonadaceae bacterium | reverse complement strand
GGGCTGGGGGACTGCTCCGGCGGGTTGGGGTACTGCTACCGCGGGTTGGGGTTGGACTGATTGTACTGCGGGCGTGGGCACTGCGGGTGGCGCCCCCGCGACGCCCGCACCCGCAGTGGTAGTTCCCCTACCCGCAGTGTTCGCTGTCCCACCCCCACCCGCAGTGGCAGTTGCCCCACCCGCGGTGGCAGTTGCCGCAGCTACCCCTCCTCGCACGCGAAAGCCTCGGCTATCGACCGTGAGCATGGGCCATCCCGTCACTCCGGGGAAATTGAAGCTGGGCAGATTCGGGAACGTGAAGCGTGAGTCCGCGACCGGCACGCCGAAGTAGCAGACGTATCCAAGGGGGACACGCATGCGATTTTCGAAGTACGGAAAGAGTTTGCGCAACCATGGACCGCAGGCGAAGACGTAGGCATCGCCGCGGATGACGGTGCCGTCTTCCATGGTGACGCCGTCCATTTGTCCGTTGCGTATCGCGCCGGGGGTGGCACGTCCGATCAGCAGTTTGACGCCCATCTTCTGACCGATCGCGGCGACGGCTTGCGTGGCGGCGCGCGCGCGGACCACACCGGCGTCGGGTTCAGTGATCGCAATCGTGATATCGCGCGCGTCAATCACAGGCCAACGCTTGCGCGCTTCGTCTCCCGTGATGACTTCGTGGGTCACGTTATTGGCTTTCCACAGTTCAATCGTCTTCTTGATGAACGGCTCTTCAGTGGCGCGCATAATCACGTCGCCGGTTTGATGATAGAATTTGGTGCGGAACACTGGTCCCCACTCTTGTTCGAAAAGCTTCCAGCGCTCAATGGCCGAGCGTGCCCATGGGGTCCACAGTTCACCGACCGCGCGGTCGCCGTATGACGAGCGGATGCCGCGCGTTTCGTCGCCGCTGGTGGAGCGCGAATTGCCGGCGCCATAGGCGTCAATGAGCGTGACGCGGGCGCCGCGTTGACGAAGGTGATAGGCCGTCCAGCCACCCCAGGCGCCGGCGCCGATCACGACGACGTGTCCGACGTCGCGATCGCGGGGACCCTTGGGCTCGAGCCCGATGGCGGGCGCGGTGCCGGCAAACGTCCCGCCCGAGGCGCAGCCGGTGGCGAGGAGGGCACCTGTGCCGAGGCCGGCGATGCGCAGGAAGTCGCGACGCGGCATCGCGTCGAGGGCGTTATCGAGCGAGTCGAGAGGACTGTCGCTTGACGTGGGAACGATTTGGGGGGCGAACGCGTCGGTCATAGTTGTGTAAGAAGGGAGCGGCCAAGATGCGCAGAAATCGGCCGCAGGGCAAATTCCTCAGTTGATCGTTCAGCGTGATCGTTCCACGTGCTCGTTCAGCGAACTTCCGACCTTACACGTTTCCCTCCATATGATGCTTCAGACAGCGGTTCCCTCGGCGTTTTTCGCCACAGTGGTGTTGTTGGCGGCTGCGGCCGGCGCGCCTCGCGCTTCGCAGCGGTTGGGCGCGCAGCCACTCTCGCCTTCCACGGTGGCGGCGCGGGTGCGGATGTCTGTGCCCGTCGCGGCTCGCTGGCTGGCGGCCGACTCGGTGCCGATGTACACGGAGGAGCAGGCAACGGCGGGCGGGGACGTCTTTACCAAGGTGTGCTCGGAGTGCCACGAGAAAAAGGATATGACCAGCGCCGACTTCAAGACGAAGTGGGGTGGACGTCCGCTCCTTGAGCTGTACGAGCTTGTGCGCACGACGATGCCCGATGGCAACCCGGGGTCGCTTTCGCGGACCGAGTACGCCAACGCTCTGGCGTACGTGCTGAAGCTCAATGGGCTGCCGGCAGGTGGCGCAACGATCATGCCTGACTCCGTCGCCATGGCCGCGGCGAAGGTGGTGTTCCCTGCCGGTGGTGGCTGACACGCCGGTCTGCGCGCCCATGGCGGCGTAAGCGCGGGACTGGCGGGTGCAGATCGGGGTAGGGGCCGGAGCGCGAAAACGCGCTTCGGCCCTCGTTTGTTGTGACCCGTCGGAACCTTGACTTGTTGTGCCCATTGCGCGGTGGTCGCAAGTGTCACGCACTATTGACAGATGCGCACACCGCTCGTACGATGACGGCGCATTAGTAAAGATGTGTCATCTCAGAAGTTCCCGCCTCTTGCTTCGTCCCTGCGCGCGTGAGCGCAGCACGCTCGAAGTGCTCAGATCAAGGACACGTTGCCGCGCCAGCGGCGGCGTCACGATTGCGCGGTTGTCTTGCGCGGCGTCGCAGCAGCGTCGGTGCGCAGGGCTGTCGTTAGCACTGCCGATCACATCCCGGTGGTCGGCGCGAGTTCCAGTTTCCTGGGAGAACCAACATGCACGTGTGGCGATACGGTGGGCGATCAGCCCAAGAGCGAGCGCGGTCGATAGCATCGTCTGGAGGGCTTCGTG
>JANOPS010000210.1:0-2648 GCA_031421995.1 Gemmatimonadaceae bacterium | reverse complement strand
GATCGCCTGGTCGGCTTCAGCAACGATGCGCGATCGCAGCGTGCCATCGGCAAACCGTTCGCGCATCTTGGCGAGCCCTCCGTCTTGCGCCCACCCCGGGATAATGAGTGCGCCGAGCGACGTTTGCCCAGCGAGGTAGGGGTACACATCGGCGGCCACCCAGCGACCGGCCGTCGTTGCCGTGCGCATCATGTCGAGCACCGCTGTGGCCGATCCCTGCTCACGACCCTGCACTTTCATGTGCGTGAACACCGGCACCAAGCCCGTCCCGTCGCCGATGGCCATGGTCTCTTCCATGCCCTTGCGGGAACTGAAGCCCGTCTCTGGCGTGAGGCGATCATGGTTCGGGAAGAACGTGCGCCACGGGCGCGCTGGCGACAGCACCTGAATCACTTCCGGGACGGTGGCGAAGTACGCCGGCTTGTAGTCTAGGCCAGCCGAAACGCCGAACGCCCCACGTTCCAGATTCGCGAGAATGAGGGCCCGCATCTTCTCGATGTTGGCGGGCGTTGGGCGCGTGTTGGATGGTCCCATCACGCTGGCCCAGACAGAATTGAACCCGATGCTGGCTGCGATGTTGACCGCCAGCCCCTTCTCGGCGTATCCGTCGATTTGCGCACCGATGTCGAGCGGCCCTGCCCCATCGGCGTTCAGCAATTCGCTGGTGACGCCTTGCGTCAGCATATTCTCGGCGGTCGGCAGAACCGAGGGTACGGCGTGGCTGTGGATGTTGATGAATCCCGGAGCAACCATGAGCCCGCGCACATCGATATCGGTCCGCGCGCGCACCTTGGACAGATCACCGACGCGAACAATGAATCCGCCGGTGACCGCGACGTCTGCGCGGTAGCGCGCGGCGCCGGTTCCGTCGAGGACGGTGCCTCCCCGCAAGATGATGTCGTATTCGCTGGTAGGCTGTTGTGCGTCGGCGATGGACACTACTGGCGCTCTGTTGCTCGCGGTGAGCACAGCCGCCACAATCAGCAGCACCATACCCGAACTACGTCCAAGAGTCTTCATAAGCTCATGTTGACACCGCGGGAGACTGAACGCAATGCAAGTATGGTCGGTCTCTGCGTCTCGAGGTCCCTGCGTCCCTGCGCCACCTGGGTCCCTGCGTTTCACGGTTGTTCGCTTTCCTCATGCCTCAGCGAAGACGGACAGCTCGCGATCGGTGATCCGCAGAGGCGCAGGGAACGCAGGGGCGCAGGGGCGCAGGGAACGCAGGGGTGGAGAGCAATCGGTCTGGCCGTTCACATCTTCTGGGACACTTTGTTGCGTAAGACGCCTACGCCCTCCAGCTCCACTTCAACCACGTCGCCCGCCTTGATGCGCTTGGTCGTGCCGGGCGTACCGGTGAAGATGATGTCACCGGGCATCAGCGTGATGTACTGGCTGATGTAGCTCACCTGCGTCGCCACATCAAAGATCAGATCTTTCGTCCGCTGCGACTGCACCACTTCGCCGTTCAACCGCGTTTGCAGCAACAGGTCGTCGTAGTTCGTTCCCGTGACCAGAAACGGACCGAGCGGGCCGAATGTATCAGACGCCTTGGCCCGAAACCACTGCAGATCACTCTTCTGCCAGTCACGCTCGGACACATCATTGCCGGTCGTCACGCCGAATATGTACGACTTCGCGTCCGCGACGGAGACCTTTGACGCCTTCTTGCCGATCACGATCACCATCTCCCCTTCGTAGTGGGCGTTGGTCGCGTCGGGGGGAAGTACGATGCTCTCCTCGTGCGCAATGATCGAGGTGGGAAACTTGGCGAACAACCCGGGATACTTGGCCGACGACCGCTCACCCAGGTGTGTCTGGTAGTTGAGCCCCACCGCAATCACCTTGGACGGCGTCGCCGGCGCCAGCAACGTGACCGACCGCATGGGCACCCGTTTCCCCGTTCGCGTGCTGTCGATCCACGGCGCCCCCCGCAACTGCGCAATCATCTCGCCGTCAACCCGACCGTACGAGGTTTGCCCGTTGCTGTTGTAGCGCACGAAGGTCGCTGTCTTCGGCGCCGATTGTGCGGGCGCCGTACTGCCGCACAGGCCAAGCATCATGAACAACACACTGGAGCGGAGACGCGACGAGGTTGTTGCAGTCAGCAGGCGCACAGGGGTGACTCCACTGGAGGATGAGGTGCTGGAGAGAGGAATATGTTCGCGCGCGCGACGTCACGACGCTAGTCCGCCGCTGCCAGACCACCAGTGAACGTCAGGCGTTACCCGATTTCTTGGTCGGGGGCCTACTGCTGCGACACCCCCCGCAGCATCGTCCTTCTCATAATGGACACGCCATTTCCACTCAAACGACAGGCACCGACGCCGCCAGGCATGCCCGGTCCCTCAATGCGCAGGCTCCTGCTCGGGCTTGCCGTCGTCTGCGCCGGATGCTCGCCGACTCAACGGTCTGCGCCAAAGCGAGCGCCTGCGACCGGCGCCGAACGGGTCCTGGTCGTCATCAATTCACGCAGCGCGGCAAGCGATTCGATCGGCCGTTACTACGCGAAGCGTCGCGGGATTGCACCGACGCATATGCTTCGCCTGCCGCTGCCAGTCGAGGATGAGATCAACGAGGTGGCCTTCCAGACCGATCTGGTCTCGCCTGTTCGCGCCGCAATCGCCGCACTGCCGGTACGCATCGAT
>JANOPS010000209.1:0-8522 GCA_031421995.1 Gemmatimonadaceae bacterium | reverse complement strand
GCGCTCGACACGCTCTGCCGCCGCGCCGAACACGCCGCGCGCAAAGGGGCGCGTCTGCTGATTGTCAGCGATCGGCGCGCGAATGCGGAGCGCATGCCGATCCCCGCGCTCCTCGCACTCGGCGCGGTACGACAACACTTGGTGCGCGCGGGGTTACGCGCAGGCGTCGGCCTCGTCGTGGAAGCCGGCGACGCGATGGAGCAGCATGACATTGCGGCACTGGTTGGCTACGGTGCAGAAGCGGTGCATCCGTGGCTCGCGTTCGAAACGGTGGCAACGTTGTTCACGGAAGCACATGGTCGTTCTGATGGCGACACCGAGCGACCGGGGCCAGCGGTCGCGCAGTCGCGCTATCGCACGGCCGTGGAGAAGGGATTGCTCAAGGTGCTCGCGAAGATGGGCATCTCGACGCTGTCATCCTACTGCGGTGCCCAGATGTTCGATGCCATCGGGCTGGGCGGCGAGGTGATTGATCGATGCTTCGCCGGTACCGTCTCACCGCTGGGCGGACTGTCGTTTCGCGAGATCTTCGAAGACGTTGTTGCCCGACATCGCCGTGCCTACAGCACCGACACGGCCGCCGCGATGGCCTTGCCGGACGCGGGACGCATGCGGTTCCGCAAGGACGGTGAGCCACACGCGTGGGCGCCCACGACGGTGCTCTCGCTGCAGCAGGCCGTGGGCAGCGCCCGCGCGTCACGGGCGGGCACGTCGCCGGATGACGCGTGGCGCAGCTTCAACGACCGCGCAAACAGTGGTGCGCCGACGACGGTCCGCGATTTGCTCGCGATCCGTGCCGGAGTCGCCATCGATATCAACGACGTCGAGCCCATGGAGTCGATCCGCGCGCGCTTTGTCTCCTCGGCGATGTCGCTTGGGTCGTTGTCGCCCGAAGCGCACGAGACCATCTCCATCGCCATGAATCGCATGGGCGCTCGCTCGAACTCCGGCGAAGGCGGGGAAGATCCGGCATCGTATCGCCGCGCGGCGGTTGATCGGTCGGATAGCCGCATCAAGCAGATCGCGTCGGCGCGCTTCGGCGTGACGACCGAGTATCTGGTGCGCGCCGAGGAGTTGGAAATCAAAATCGTCCAAGGCGCGAAGCCCGGCGAGGGCGGACAACTGCCGGCGCACAAAGTTACCGACCTCATCGCGCGCCTGCGTCATGCGACACCCGGTGTCCAGCTCATTTCGCCACCCCCGCACCACGACATCTACTCGATTGAAGACCTCGCGCAGCTGGTGCACGATCTCAAAACCGTCAATCCACGTGCGCGCGTTGGCGTGAAGCTGGTTGCCTCGTCTGGCGTGGGGACGGTGGCCGCTGGCGTGGCGAAGGCATTCGCCGATTACGTCCTCATTGCCGGACACGCCGGAGGCACCGGCGCATCGCCGCTTTCGAGTATCAAGCACGCCGGTGCTCCGTGGGAACTTGGGCTCGCGGAGGCGCAGCAGACACTCGTGGCGAACGGGCTTCGGCACCGCATCGAGGTGCGCGTGGATGGCGGGCTGCGCACTGGACGCGACGTCGTGCTGGCGGCACTACTCGGTGCGGAGTCGTACGGTTTTGGCACTGGTCCGTTGGTTGCCATGGGGTGCGACATGGCGCGCCAGTGCCACTTGAACAGCTGCCCCACGGGTATCGCCACGCAACGTGACGACCTGCGCGCGAAGTTTCGCGGCAATCCCGATCAGGTCATCGCCTTCTTCACGCGCATCGCCAACGATGTTCGTGCGCTCTTAGCGCAGATGGGCGCACGCACGATAGACGATATTGTCGGGCGCGTCGATCGACTGCAACGCGCAGAACGTCCGGAGGTCCCACGCTCCACCATGCTCGACCTGTCGTCGGTGCTCGCGGCACCGGCGGGCGACGGGCCGCGGCGTCGTATGCTGGCGCGGAATGAACGGCACGGCCTGGCCTCACTCGACGCACAGATCCTTGCGGATGCTGCAACGTCGCTTGCCAGCGGCACGCCATTCACCGGACGCTATGCCATCCGGAATCATCACTTAACGGTTGGTGCGCGGGTTGCCGGTGCCTTGGCCAAGCGGTCCAGTGGCGCGGCGACATCGGAAGCCTCGTTGACCCTGCACTTCACGGGGAGTGCAGGCCAGAGCTTCGGGGCCTTTGGTGTGCAGGGGATGCACCTCACGCTTGAGGGCGAGGCCAACGACTACGTGGGCAAGGGGCTCAACGGTGCAGACATCAGCATTCGGCCCTTTCATGACGCGCGCTACCTGGGTGCCGGGCATCTCAACATGATCATCGGCAACACGGTACTGTACGGCGCGACAGGAGGAACGCTGTTTGCGGCCGGACAGGCCGGTGATCGGTTTGCGGTGCGTAATTCCGGCGCGTGCGCTGTGGTGGAAGGGGTGGGCAATCACGCCTGCGAGTATATGACCGGTGGGGTCGTCGCCGTGCTAGGGCGGGCCGGGCGCAACTTCGGCGCGGGCATGTCGAACGGGATCGCCTACGTGTTTGACGAAAACGACACATTCGCGAGTCGGGTAAATCACGACATGGTCCTTCTCGCTGAGTTTGACACCGACGACGACGCGTTGTTGCTGCTGCTGCTTCGCTCACATATCGCACGCACGGCCAGCGCGCGCGGCCGACAGCTGCTTGACGAATGGGAGACCACACGCAACCGGTGGCGCAAAGTCAAACCGCGTGGCGCCGCCGAGCCGGTTGCGCGAATTCGTGACGAATGGACGGAGCGGTTGGCTGGGCAACTGGATACGCCGCCCAACCTTCCGCGCGTCGATGTCTACAGCGGCGCGCCGAAATAGAGGTCGGTGCGCCACCGTTTGTTGTAGTTGAGGCCCTTCGCCACGTCGAGGCGAATCAATCCGTCAAGTAACCCGAAACCGAAACCGGCGCCGCGTTGTGATGTGGTCTTCCCAAACGCGGTGCGATCGCCAGCCCATCCTTGATCGTAAAATACCACGGGCCGGAAAGCGCCTTTCCCCCAACCTGCCTCGGCACGGCCCAGCCAGAAGGCGTCACCACGTAGCGTCCCCGCAAGCTGTCCGCGCACCGTCCGCAGGCCACCCAAGAACCACTGACGCTGCGCCGGTACATCACCGACTGAACTTCCGGCACTTCCCGTGAGCGCGACCGCCACATTCCGGATGGGGCGCGTGAGCGTGCCTTCCCACGAGCCGCGTCCAAACGTGAACGTGCCGGTGCCGGCTTCGACCCGGGCGATCGAGGTGAGCTGAAAACCCTTGGGACTGTTGCCGAAGGCGCGCAGCCACGACCCCGACACACCGGTCACCGAGAGTGGCTCGCTGCCGAAGTTGTCTCGGAATCGCCGATCACCGAACACGCGTCCCAACGAGAGCGTGTTGCGCACATTGGTATCGCCCGCGGTCCACTGCTTCTCGATAAAGAGCCGATACTCCAGCGAGCCACGACGCTGCTCGCGCTTCTCGCCGAGTTCGAACCCAAACGAACGGTAGTAGAAGCCTTCGTCGCGCGCATACAAGAACGCCGGTAGCGATGCACCGAACGACAGTGCGCCGGCCCATTCGGGGTTGGTGGCGTTCAATCTGTGAAACGCGGTCGCGGTGACGGTGCGCTTGCCATTGGATCGTGCCAGCGACAACTCGCCATTGGCATGCCAATCACCGTACCCAATACGACCCACAGCCGACGCGGTATAGCCGGCGCCAAGCACCTGTGTTGCCAGCACGCCCACGGACACGCCTTCGACGCGATTGAAGCGCAGCAGATCCGAGCCCGTGCGAATCGTTGGCAACTGTGGGGCGAACGCCGGCTGCAGCGAGAGATCGAGTGAGGCCAGCAGTTCGTCTCGGCTCTTCACGTCGAATAGTTCTTCTTCGGCCGAATAGGCCTCCGGCAGCGCCTTCGACGTGGTCAGCTTCTTTTCGTCACAGGGCATGGAGTAGGCCACGCGCAGGGCCCCTTCGTAGCGCGTTTCCGTGCGCGTGTAGACCGAGTCCTTCGCACACTGGACGCGTTTGTACGACGGCATTTTCGCGAGCCGGATCGAGTCGGCGCGCGCGCGGCCGGCGCTGTCACGCGGCGCCTCCTTGGTACCCCCAACGCCAACGGTCACTGATCCCTGTCTGTTTTCACCGCTGGCAGCGCTGTCGCTTCGCGCCGTGGAATCGTCCTTGGCTGAATCCGCAGTCGCGCCGCGAGCACGCGGTGCGGGCAACGCCGGCAAGGTGAAGTCACCATTCACCTCGTCATACGTGAACTTCTCGTCCATGCGAAAGGGCACGCGCATGGGGCCGAACTGCATCGACGCCGTCGCACTGTTCGCGCGAGGCAGCCAGAATTTACCCTGATAGAGCCCGTACTCGACGGTGATGGCATCGAGTTTCGCCTTCGCCGGTCGAAAGGTGCCACTGACCCAGCCCGGGACATCATCGTCCGCATTGTTGTTCCCCCGCGTACGCTCGCGTTCGGCGCGCGAGACGGAATCTTTCACATAAAGATCCCGCGGTAGGCGTGCCCGGGCAATGGAGTCACGAACGACACTGGCTTCACGATTCTGCACGGCGTCGAGTTTGGACTCTTCCTTCGCAACGTCCCAGATCTCCAAGTCGGCGGCCATCCGATAGGCCGCGCGGACCAGCTGCCCGCCATCCTGATCGAACCAGAACGATCCCACAAACAACCGGTACTCCGGACGACGTGCGATAATCCGCAGCTCGCGCACGCGAATCGTGCGCCCGCCTTCGAGCCGAATGCTGATCGAGTCGCCGGTTTCATAGCGATAGTAGTACTCGGCCCCGCGAGCGAGCGGATGGATCATCTCGCGTTCATCGATGTCGCTCTTCACGACACCAAAATCCGACGACGGAAACCAGAGGGTTTCACGCCCCGGAAAGTACGGAATAGAGACCGAGCTGACCATGTCGCCGTTGACCTCACTGGCCACCGGTACAGTTATGCGTGACCCAATCGGGTTGACCCACACACCGACCCCACGCCTCCACGCGATATCCGCCACGTTGTCACCACGAAAGAGCAGCTTTTCCAGCCCCACCCGTCGCACGCCCATGGCCACCGACATGCGCTGCGTGGTAGTCGCGCGATACGCCATGAGCGAGCTGTCCTGCACTTCCCGGGCTCGCCGAGCCCGATCAAGGATCGATCGGGCTTCTGGCGTGGCGAACGCACTGGCGCTGGCCGAGTCGGCCCGGAGTCGTCTCGTGACGCTGTCTCCACCCAATCGACGCCTCGCGATGGACTGCGCGTCACGCGAGGCTTCCCGCAGTTGGGTACGCTCGGCGCTCGTGAGGGTGTCCTTCGGTGGCGCTTTGGTGGGCGACTTGACGGGAGCCTTCGGTGGCCTCCCTCCCGCTTGTGCCCCTAACGACTCGGCGACACAGGCATGTGCCGCCAACGCGAGGGTGAAGCACAGCGCGAGGAGACGCGGGTGAACGGGCGAAGAGGCGGATGACGTCACGGCGAAGGCGAAAAGGGGAAGGAGCGTCTGGTGACAACGGTCCGAACGGGACGCTGACGGCCGTACGACGCGCTCGCGCCCCCGGTTTCTGCAGAAAGGACCGAGGAGGCATGGCGCACGCGTGTCGGGAACGTAACTTCGGAGAGCCTGATCATCCCCTCCTGCCCGTACTCCGGAGATGTACCGTGCCCGTACCGCTGCGTCGTATCCGTCTCGCCTGTTCTGCTCTGCTCTTACTCGCGAGCGCGCCCTTTGGTGCCTCCCTTCGCGCCCAAGCGACGCCCGCCGCGGCCGCGACCGCCGATCCGCGCCTCGAAAAGCTTAAAGCTGAAGCGCTCACGATGGTTGAGGGACGCGCCAAGCAGGTCCAGGAAATCGTGGACATGCTCTTTTCCTTCCAAGAACTGGGCTTTCAGGAATTTGAGTCGCAAAAATACCTGACCAACTTGCTGGAGAAGGAAGGGTTCAAGGTGGAGCGCGGCGTGGCGGGCATTCCGACCGCGTGGACCGCCAAGTGGAGCCAAGGGAGCGGCAAACCGGAAATCTCGTTGGGCTCTGACGTCGACGGCATTCCACAAGCCAGCAACAAGCCCGGTGTTGGGTATCGCGATCCGATGGTCAACGGTGGGCCCGGGCATGGTGAAGGGCACAACTCGGGTCAGGCGGTCAACATTGTGGCCTCCATTGTGGTCAAGAAGTTGATGGAGCGTGACAAGATCCCCGGGACCCTGCTGCTCTGGCCCGGCATCGCGGAGGAACAGATGGCAGGGAAAGCGTTCCTCGTGCGCTCGGGCGTGTTCAAAAACACCGACGTCACGCTGTTCACGCACGTTGGCAACGACCTCGGCGTGTCGTGGGGCGCGAGCGGGTCGAGTGCCTTGCTCTCGGCCGAATTTCGCTTTCGTGGGTCCAGCGCGCACGCGGCCGGTGCGCCGTGGCGCGGACAGAGCGCGTTGGATGCCGTGATGCTCATGGGTCAAGCGTGGGAGTTCCGCCGTGAACACCTGCGGCTGCAACAGCGCTCGCACTACGTGATCAAGGACGGTGGCGATCAGCCCAACGTGGTGCCGAGTACGGCCAGCATCTGGTTCTACTTCCGCGAGCAGGACTACCCGCGCACGATGGCGCTGTTTGACATCGGGAAGAAGATCGCCGACGGTGCCGCGATGATGACGGACACCAAGCTCGACACCGTCATGATTCTGGGATCTGGATGGTCAGCGCACTTCAGCAAGCCGATTGCCGAAGCGATGCACAAGAACATTCAAACGGTGGGCATGCCGAAGTGGGATGACAAGGATCAGACGCTTGCCAAGGGCATTCAGCGGGAGCTGAACTCGCCCGACTTCGGACTGTCCGAGCAAGTGAACAAGGAACTGCGTGGCGCCGAAACGCCGCAGAATTGGATGGGTGGTGGATCGGACGACATTGGCGACGTGGCGTGGAACGTCCCGACGATCACGTTGCGCTATCCGTCGAATATTCCGGGCTTGCCCGGCCACAACTGGGCGAATGCGATTTCGATGGCGACGCCGATCGCGCACAAGGGTGCGCTGGCCGGCGCGAAGGTCCAGGCGCTGACCATGCTGGACATCATGCTGACGCCGAAGGTGGTCGCGGATGCGTGGACGTATTTCAAGGATGTGCAGACCAAGGACATCAAGTATCAGCCGTTCATTCGGCCGTCAGACATGCCGCCGACGTGGCTGAACGCGGATATCATGGCGCGCTATCGTCCGCAGTTGCAGAAGTTCTACTACGATCCCACGAAGTTCAAAACGTATCTGGAGCAGCTGGGCATTGAGTATCCCACGGTGCGTCCGATCGAAACCAAGCCGAAAGGTCCGTGAGCGAATCGATTCCGCAGTTGGTTCCTGGTCGGCGCCATTTCGACGGCGCCGACATCATCTTCACAATGAATGCGGCCGCGCAGAAGAGCGCGGCCGCTGGTGTGTCGGTCATCAACGCCACGGTTGGTGCGCTGCTCGATGACGCGGGCAAGCTTGTCGTTCTCGACTCCGTGATGCAGCACTACGCGCAATTGACACCGATGGAGATTGCGCCGTACGCCCCGATTGCCGGCGACCCGCGGTATTTATTGGCACTCACGCAACGGCACTGGCCCGATCTCGCGAGTTACGGCATGGGCGTTGCAACGCCGGGGGGCACGGGTGCGCTGGCCCTCAGTCTGCGCAACCTGCTCGAGCCCGGTCAGCGGCTGTTGACGGCGGCGCCGTACTGGGGACCGTACGCGACGATCGCCGTCGAAAATCGTGTCGTGATGGACACCGTTCCCTATCCGGCGGCGGGCACATCGCTGGACGTTGACCTGTGGAAGGCGCGGTCCCTCGAGATGCTGCGATCACAAGGTCGACTGCTGTTGTGGCTGAACGATCCGTGCCACAACCCCACGGGGCGCAGCCTGTCAACGCCGGATCGGCGCGCACTGTTGGCGATGTTGCGCGAGCTCTCGGCCGACGGGCCGGTGACGTTGCTGCTCGATTTTGCCTACCTCGATTATGCGCGCGACGCGAACCCGATACGCGAGGCGCTTGACGACTACCGCGCGTTTGCTGCGGAGGGCGGCGTGTTGGTTGGGGCCAGTCTCAGTCTCAGCAAGGCCTTCACCTTGTACGGCGCGCGCGCCGGTGCGTTGGTGTTTCCGTGGAGCACCGACGCCTCGTTGTTTGCGGCACTCTCCACGAGTTGTCGCGGCACGTATTCGAACTGTGCCCGTGCGCCGATGAGTGTCTTGTTGCGTATGGCAGGAAGCGGCGCAGCGCTGGAGGCGTTGGCGCGCGAGCATGCTCACTGGAGCACCATGTTGACAGCGCGGGCGAATGCCCTCGATGCGGCGCTCACGCACGAAGGACTGGCGGGCGCACCGTGGGATGGCGGGTTCTTCGTCACGCTGGAGATGCCGGACGCGATGGCCGTGACCGACCGCCTCACACACGAGGGCGTGTTCGTCGTGCCGATCCCCGAGGGACTGCGCGTGGGCGTATGTGGACTTCGCGTGGAGGATGCACCGCGCTTTGCGGCGGCCATTCGCAGCTGTCGGGGCTAGGGCGG
>JANOPS010000208.1:0-9103 GCA_031421995.1 Gemmatimonadaceae bacterium | reverse complement strand
CGGCACCAACGGCAAGACCACGACGACGGCGCTGATCGGCCATCTCTTGCGGGCGCTCGGGCACGATGCCGTCGACGTGGGAAACATTGGGACGCCTGTTTCCGAGATCGCGCTGCGCGACGTCGCACCAACATGGGCCTCGCTGGAGATGTCGTCGTTTCAGTTGCACGATACGCCAGGCTTACTCCCGAACGTCGGGGTGCTGACCACGCTCAGCCCCGATCATTTGGACCGCTATCCCGATGTCGCATCGTACTACGCCGACAAGCGTCGGCTCTTTGCCAACGCGACCAGCATGTCGCGATGGGTTGTCACTGCCGACAACGCCGATGTGACGGCAATGATGCGGGACGTTGAAGGGCAGGTGTATCGGTTCTCCACGACGCGTACCGACGTCGAGGCGTATCTGGATCGATCGACCGGCATGCTGATGGTGCACGGTCATGCGGTTGTTGCGCGAACGTCGCTTGCGTTGGCGGGAGACCACAACGTCGCGAACACGTTGGCCGCGCTGTTGGCTGTGACCGTGGCCGATCCGGCGCACACGACGGACGAGGCGAGACGCCGGATGGCGAACGCGGTGGACACGTTCCATGCGCTCCCTCATCGTCTTGAGCCGGTCGTCGAGGCGCAGGGCGTCGTGTGGCTCAATGATTCGAAGGCCACCAACGTGGCGTCCACACAGGTCGCCTTGGCGAGTATGACGCGACCGACGGTCGTGCTGTTGGGTGGACGCCACAAAGGCGAACCGTACGACGCGCTGCTCACAGAGCTCAGACGAACGGCCACAACGGTTCTCGCGTACGGCGAAGCGGCCGCGCAGATTTGTCAGGACCTGGTACAACCACTGCGTGGGCAGGTGCTCGTCGAAAACCTCGGAGCGGCCACCTTTGCCGAGGTGGTTGCACGAGCCCGCGCGCTGGCCCATCCGGGCAATGTCGTGCTGCTGTCACCCGCCTGCTCCAGCTACGATATGTTCGCAAACTTCGAAGACCGCGGACGCCAGTTCTCGCACCTGGCCAGAGGAGGGATGCCATGAGTGCTGACAGTCTCGTGCGTGAACGATGGGCGATGAGCGTCGAAGCGCGCGCCCTGCTTCTGGTGACGGCAGTCCTGATGTCGTTCGGACTGGCCGTGTTGTACAGCGCCAGCGCATTGGTCGCGGTCAATGCAGGAAGTCCCGGGCATTTCTTTGTGGTGCGTCAGGCCAGCGGCGCGGTCGTTGGAGTGCTCGCGTTCATGATCGCGGCCAAGGTCGATGCGGATCTGTGGCGGCGATTGGCATGGCCGATCATGTGGTTGAGCCTTGGCCTCATGCTTCTGGTGCTGATTCCGGGCGTATCGGGAAAAATTGGCGGAGCCAAACGCTATCTGTACAATGGCTCGATTCAACCCTCAGAACTGGCAAAGTTCGCCGTGCTCGTCTGGACGCCGATGCTCCTCATCAAGAAGGGTGACGCGGTTCGTCGTCTGGGCAAGGGGCTGCTGCCGTTCGTGGCCGTCATTGGCACGCTGAGTCTATTCGCCATCCTGGAGCCCGACTACTCAGTGGCCATGATGTTCTGTCTGCTCATGGCGGTCTTGCTGTTTGTCGGTGGTGCGCGCGTTGCACATTTCCTGTTCCTCGGCGCGCTGGTCGTGCCACTGCTGTTCTTCCAACTGTCGAAAAAAGAGTATGTTCGCGAGCGGGTGCGGAGTTTCCTTGCCGATGAAGCGTCCAAGGACAAGAACGCCACGGGGACGTCAGACCAGCAGAAACAGTCGTTGATTGCTGTTGGAACCGGGGGCGCGATCGGCGTGGGCTTTGGTCAGGGCAACCAGCAGCGTGGTTGGTTGCCACTGGCCTACAACGACTTCGTGGGCTCGGTGGTTGGCGAGGAGTTTGGGTTTCTTGGTGTTGCGGGGATGACGATCGCATTCGCGCTCTACGGCTGGCTGGGATTTCGGATCGCTCGCAACGCGCGCACGCCATTCGCCGCGCTGCTTGCCGTCGGGCTGACCTTCACGACCGTCTTCACGGCGTTCATTCACATTGGCGTCGTCCTGAATCTGCTGCCGAACACCGGGCTCACGTTACCGTTCGTCTCGTATGGTCGGTCGAATCTCGTCTTGACGTTGGCGATGACCGGTATTCTGGTCAATATCGGCAGTGCCCGCGAGCGCGTGTACGGCGAGTCGGCTATCGATCCATTCGTTGCACGGAATGCGTAGGGTGACTCCCTCGCGGCGGATACTCGGGGCGTGACAGGTACGATTTGGTTTGCCGGCGGCGGTACCGGCGGACATCTCTATCCCGGGTTGGCGATCGCCCGCGCGTTGGTCAAGTCGGACGCACGCTTTGCGCCGCACTTCATAGGCGCCCAGCGCGGTATCGAGCGTGATGTGCTTCCAACCACCGAGTTTTCTCACACGCTGCTGGACTTGCATCCCTTCTATCGTCGCACGCCATGGAAGAACTGGCGCACGGCGAAGGGCGCACTCAGTGCCTGGCGGGCGCTGTCTCGGTTGGCCACCGAGGCAAGACCAGAGGCAGTCGTCGGCACGGGTGGATATGCCGCCGGCGTCGCGCTGGCATGGGCGCGCGCGAACGGCGTGCCGACCATTCTGCACGAACCGGACAGCCATCCCGGAATGACAACGCGCGCGTTTGCGCGCGGGGCACGTGCGGTGTATCTGGGCTTTCCCGAAGCGGCGCGTTTTCTCACCACGGCCCCCGACGCCGACGTGCAAACGCTTGGGGCGCCGATTGAGGCTCCGCCCAACACCCGTGTTTCCGGTGCCGAGGCGCGCGATCGATGGCAGTTCCCGGCCACGGCATTCGTGGTGCTTGTGGTGGGCGGCAGTCAGGGTGCACGGGCCATCAACGAGGTGATTGCGCGTTGGTGTGATCACGGCCTTCCGGACGGTGTTGCGGTGATCTGGGCCACCGGACGCGCGCAAGCCGACGCGTATACGCGGTATGAATCCCCGATGGTTCGCGTGCGACCGTACCTCAGTCCGATCGTTGATGCGTATGCGGCCGCCGACGTGGCGATCGCACGAGCGGGCGCCATGAGCATTGCTGAGTTCTGCGCATGGGGCATTCCTGCGGTCCTCGTGCCACTGCCAACCGCCGCGCAAGATCATCAGGCTTACAACGCCACGGCCGTCGCGGAGAGTGGTGCGGCGATTCACTTGCCGCAGTCGCAGTTGACGGTGGAGCGACTCGCGTCGATCGTGGCATCGCTGCGTGGCGATTCGACGGCGAGAGAAGCCATGCGGGATGCCGCGCTTAAGCGATCACGTCCGACGGCCGCCATCGACATTGCTGGTGCGATTCGCTCCCTGTTGCGTCCAGATCGGTAGGATCGTGGTACCGGACGCTGAACGGAGTTGACGCGCGGAGACTTCGGGATATCACGAAAACTCAAAGTCAAATCCTGTTTGTGGATTCGTGGTTCCCCGCGATCCCTGTGCGGCGCGCGCGAGTTGGCCGCCCCGTTGTCGGGATTCTGACGGCTCTGCAGCGGTCAATCAATCAGAGGATGCTGAAGTATCAACATTGTAGAGTATCTCGAACAAACGTGAGACGCATCGCACCGGTCGCGAGCGAAGTATTGGTAAATCGATTACCTGCGAAGGAGTTATCTGACATAGCGCACTAATCGTGATTTGCACACAACAGCGATTGTCACGTAATCACATCGTCCACACGGGAGTGAGTGCGGCCTCCATTGTGCATTTGCGTCGTGCATGCATGATATTGCGCCATGACTTCGTTGCTCCTTGATACGACTGATGCCCGCCCGGTCCACTTCATCGGCATTGCCGGCGCCGGCATGAGTGCGCTCGCCGAATTGTTGACAAGGCGTGGTGTCCGTGTGGCGGGCACCGACGCCAATCCGACGGGAGCTCCGGATTTGGCCGCCTTGGGCGTGCACGTCTCGGCGCACGACGAGCGGCTGGTCGCGGACGCGCGTGCTGTGGTGTATTCGTCGGCGATTCCCGCGCAGCATCCCGAGATGCAGGCGGCGCGTGCACTCGGCCTACCCGTCGTGCGCCGCGCGGAAGCGCTGGCCCAGGCCGTGAGCGGGGGCACCCTGGTGGCGATCGCCGGTACACACGGGAAAACCACGACGACGGTGATGACCACCGAAGCCCTCGCCGCCGCCGGTCTCCAGCCCACTGGTGTGGTTGGCGGGCGCGTCGGAAGCTGGGGCGGGAACCTGCGACTGGGTGATCTCGGCGCGGCGCAGCCCACCTACGTGGTGGAAGCCGACGAGTACGATCGGTCCTTCCTCGCACTTGACCCCTCCGTTGCGGTGGTGCTGAACGTCGAAGCCGATCATCTCGATATCTATCGGGATCTCGACGACATCGAGCGCACGTTCGAAGCCTTCTGTTCGCCGGCTCGCGTCGTCGTGCGCTGCGCCGACGATCACGGGGCGATGACGTTGCGATTGGCCGCTCGCCACGAGGTCATCGCCTATTCGGCGGTCATCGATCCGCGCGCGACAACCAACCATCCCGCGGGCCACGCGGCCGATGCGCGACTGGTTGCCGACGGGCTCGAACTCTCGCCGGACGGTTCGCGGTTTCGTGTGGTCTTCGACGGCGAGGTACTTGGTGACGTCGCGTTGTCCGTCCCCGGCCTGCACAACGTGCGGAACGCCATGGCGGCGATTGGTGTCGGGCTCGCCTTGGGATGTACGGTCCCCGCGATGGCGCCGGGACTCGCGGCGTTCCGCGGGGTCGAACGGCGCTTTCAGCGATTGGGGGACGCGCAGGGCGTGTTCGTGGTGGATGACTATGCGCATCATCCCACGGAGGTCGCGGCAACGGTGGCGGCGGCGCGCCACGCCTACCCGGGCCATCGGCTCGTTGTGGCATTTCAGCCGCACCTCTACTCGCGCACACGAGACCTGCAACAGGAATTCGCCGAGGCGTTGTCCGCCAGCGACGTGCTGTTCTTGTGCGATGTGTATGGCGCTCGCGAAACGCCACTCGTCGGCGTCTCCTCAGCACTCATCGGTGACCGCGTCCCGCGGACGTGTTTGCAGTGGTCTGGTGCCCGCATCGAGTTGGCGGGTGCGCTCCGCGCGTTCGTTCGTGAAGGGGATGTCGTGATCACGATGGGAGCGGGCGACATCACCAAGACCGGCCCGGAACTCCTTGCGGCGATGCGCGCATGACCGTCAGTCCTCCTCCGTCACTGTCCTTCGACGACGAGCCGCCGGTCACTCGACGCGCCGGCCTCGGCAAGGCACTCCGTGATGGTTCAGCGTCGTTGGCGTCCGACGCAGGGGCGCCGCCGAACGCGTCGGCATGGCGTCAGCGCCCGCGCTGGCAGCGCCTCGCGCTGATGATCGCTCTGACGTGCACGGCAGTGGCAATGGTCGCCAGCCCGTGGTGGGGTCCCCGCTTGCTCTCGCGACTCGACTTCTTCCACGTGCGCACCGTCGAGTTTGAAGGGGTACGATTTGCCAAGACGGCGGATCTCTTGCGGCGCCTTCGTGTGGATACGGCGCAGTCGGTCTGGCAACCGCTCGATTCATTGACGGCGCGTCTGGAGACGCACCCGATGATTCTGCGCATCGATGTGACGCGCGATTTGCCGGGGACATTGCGAGTGCTCGTCGTGGAACGTGCGCCAGTCGCGCTGGTGCAGGCGAAAGGCGGGCTGCGGCCGGCCGATGCGACGGGGGCGATGCTGCCCATCGATCCGGCCGTTATTCCACTCGACATGCCGATTGCCAGCTCGGCCGATAGTGCGCTGCTCGCGGCCCTGGACGGCTTGCGCGTCGAAGCACCGGCGCTGTACGCGCGGGTGGCACAGGCGTCGCGCGTCTCGTCGAACGAACTACGGTTCGTGCTCAGCGGCGGATCGGTTGGGGCGGCCGGGCCCGCGATGGTGCCATCGCTTATCGTGCGGACCGCGCCCGACGTGACCGTGGCGCGGTTTAAGGACATATTACCAGTGGAAGCGGATCTCGCGCGGAATCACCTGCGCGCGGTCGAACTGGACCTGCGCTTCCGGCACCAAGTGATCGCCAGACAGCCATGACCACCGATCCAATCGTCGCCGCTCTTGATATTGGGACCGCGCACACCACGGCGATCGTGGCGGCCGTGACGGGCGAGTTTCCGCGATCGCCCGTCCTCAAGGTGCTTGGCATCGGTCGCACGCGTACGATGGGCTTGCGACGCGGGGTGGTGTCGGATATCGAGGAGGCCACGCGTTCGATTCGAGCGGCCGTGGATGAAGCCAGCATGCGCGCGGGTATGGTGCCCGAGTCGTTGTACGTGGGCATCGCGGGCGAGCACGTGCGCGCGATGTGCTCCACCGGTGTAGTCGCCATCAGCGGGACCGAAATCGAGCGCGCCGATGTTGAACGCGTGAACGAGGTCGCACGAGCGATGGCGATTCCGCAGGATCGCGAATTGCTCCATGCGATCCCGCAGGAGTACCGCGTCGACAAAGCGGAGGGCATTCGCGATCCCGTTGGCATGATTGGCACGCGACTCGAAACCGAGATGTACTTGGTCACGATTGGCGCGTCTCCCGCGATGAACTTGCGCAAGAGCATCGAGCGCGCCGGCTTTCATGTGAAGGAGCTGGTGCTTGAGCCGCTGGCCAGTGCGCTGGCCGTGCTCACCGAAGAAGAGAAAGAGCTTGGCGTCGCGCTGATCGAACTGGGCGCGGGGAGCACTGATCTTGCCGTGTTTCATGAAGGCAAGATCCGGCATCTGGGATCCGTGCCGTACGGCGGCAACACGGTCACGAGCGATATCGTGCAGGGACTTGGCGTGACGCAAAGCGACGCCGAGCAATTGAAGGAAGCGTATGGGTGCGCGTACGAACCGCTGGTGACCGTTGATCAGCTGATCGCGGTGCCGGCGACGGCGTCGCATGGCGAACGGCATCTCTCGCGCGAGCTGATGACGCACATCATCCATCAGCGGATGGATGAGATTTTCGATAAGGTCCATCG
Organism: Gemmatimonadaceae bacterium; assembly: GCA_031421995.1. Classification (GTDB taxonomy): domain Bacteria; phylum Gemmatimonadota; class Gemmatimonadetes; order Gemmatimonadales; family Gemmatimonadaceae; genus Gemmatimonas. Next base: position 2,132 of record JANOPS010000208.1, on the reverse strand, counting down.
GCAGATCGATGCCGCTGGCTTCACCGGAAAGCTCAACGCCGGCATTGTCCTGTCGGGAGGCGGTGCCGTACTTGAAGGCATCGCCGATCTTGCGGTCGACGTGTTCGGGCTGGGCGTGCGCATCGGTGTGCCGGGCGAACGCATGCGTGGGCTCGTCGAGGTGGTGGCAGATCCTCGGTACTCCACGGTCGCCGGGTTGGCGCTGTATGGCGCGCATCGCGTGGCGTTGGGCGGCGTGATTGCGAAGCGTGCGACGCGCAGTGGGGCGGTGGTGGATAAGTGGGCGGGGCGAGTGCGGACGTGGTTGCAGGATTTCTTTTAGTACCGAGCCCGCAGAGCAGCGCCGCGCGCGGGACACCGCTTGCGGAAGCGAGGTGAAGAGCAGGCGAGGTTCAGCCGTGATCGAAGGTGCTTGCTCACGGAGCGTTCAATGCCGTTTCGATGGAGGAGATTGTAGTGTCCTACGTGTTACATCGACGATCGGGTCGAAGAGTGGAGAGCAGGCGCGCGTGCCTGACGAATCGCGACGGCCTCGTGATGGTAGCCTTGCTACTCGCCGCCTGCGATGGCGGCGAGCGTTCGGCCCGCGCCGACGCTCTGTCATCGCCGGGTAGCAGCCCAGTGCGAGACACCGCAACCGCCGCCAAGCCCGTACGAGTTGACACGCTTCGCGACAGTACGGGGGCGCACTTCTCACCGTCGCAAACGACCGTGGCGTTGACGCGCGCTGGGGGCGTTGTCGCCCTCGACACCGATGACAAACGGGTAGTCGTGTTCGACTCCACCGGCGTGCAACGTCACGCGAGCGGTAGGGTGGGGTCCGGTCCCGGCGAATTCCGATATTTGCGCGGGGTGTTTGCGCTGCCGGACGATTCGATCGCTGTATGGGACCCTATGCTGCGCCGCATGTCGTACTTTGACGGCGCACTGAAATTCGACCGGACCGAAGCGTTTCCCAAGTGGGAGTTCTCGAGCGTGTTCGCGGAACTCGTGGGGCGATTCAGCGACGGGCGGTGGGTGGCGAAGATGTCCAACGACCGGATAGCTCCCGATGCCAAGTCTGGGGCAGAGGCCGTGGTGGACTCGATAAAGCTCGTGGTGGGACGTAGCGCCGACTCCCCGAGCGAGTTTCTCCGACTGCCCTTGCGTGCCGGAGTCGATGTGGTGTCCGCGAGCAAATCAATGAGCACCGTGCATCTCCTCCGTCTCAGCGAACTCGATGTCGGCGTGGGCGCCATCTGCGACAGCGGAGCCATGCTCGTTGATTCTGGCGGCGTTCGCGTGGTGTACGCAAACGCGAATGCGCCGCGCGCTTGGCCTCTCCCGCGCGCTGGTTTTCCCTTCAAAACCAATCGAGAGCGCGACGACGTCGTGCGGCTGGCTACTTCATCAGTGGACTCATTCGCCAGCGCCAAGAAGGCGCGCGCGGTGCTGTCGGCGCTTGTACAGAACTATACGGTCCGCATGCGCCGTCCAACGATCGATGCGCAAGGAGAACTGTGGTACGATGACGAGGCGGCGCCGTACACAGCGAACGGATTCGTTGAACGTGTCGATAGCGCGGGGCGCATGTTAGCGTTTGTGCGACTCTCGACATCTGTCGGGGTGTCGCAGTTCGGAAGCAACACCGTCGCTTCTCTGGACTACGGATCTGACACGACTGGGATAACGATCCGACTCGCGCACTTCGCGCCGAGTCTGGCGTCCGAGACGCCCAAAAAGCTCGGGCATTGTTTCCGTCCGTTCCGCTACTGACACCCCCGGGTCGAGTACCGCCTCTCTCGTTACAACGAGGGGCCTCGCGACATCGCTCATGACAGCGCTCGCGATTCGTACGAGCGAACGCCGCCTACAGCAGCGCGTCGTCGAAAAAACGACCGAGCGGAAGAACAAACGGCGCCTGAGCGCCAACCGGCCACCATTCGACCGTGTCACTATGCACGGTCCCGTGGTCGCTCGTGCCGTGCCAACACGACACCGTACGCGCGTCGGCATCAATCACCCAGTACGTCGCCACGCCGGACCGGAGATACAGTTCGCGCTTGATGTGGTAGTCGAGCCGGCGGCTACTTGGCGACGACACCTCGACGGCCAACAGCAAATCGCCCAGGTCGTACGGATAGGGCGGCCGA
>JANOPS010000207.1:0-4537 GCA_031421995.1 Gemmatimonadaceae bacterium | reverse complement strand
CGATTGCGTGGGCTGCGCGCTCCGCGCGCAGTGTCTCCGCACCCCAGCCACGACGCGGGTGCGGAACGTGGCGTTCATGCGGGGCCGCGTCGGCGCACGGCCGACCCCCGTCACGGCCTCGACGCGGATGCGGGCGCGGATGCGGGCGCGGATCGATACGCCGGACGGACGGGCGCGGTATGGGCGCCGCTTCGCAACGGTCGAACCCGTCTTCGCGAATCTGCGGCACAACAAGCGGCTGACCCGCTTCACCCTGCGCGGTCGCGCCAAAGTCGACGCGCAATGGCAATTGCTCTGTCTCGTCCACAATATCGAGAAACGTGCCCACCACGGGTGCGCGGCGCAGGGCGACGCCAGACGCGCAGACCGGAGGGCGCGTTACATCCCGTGAAGTCGGACAAATAGTCGACCAAAAACACCGGCGAAGCTTTCACGGTCACGGAACACCATCGTCGGCGCGTCCAGCCGTAGAGTCGGCGCGCCGAGAACACCCTTATTCTACAACCTCAACGAAAATGCGTTCTGCTGCATTGCGGCTTCCTGAAGTTGCGCCAGCCAAAATCAATCCGACCGCAGTGCCAGCAGCAACACGGGTTAGCTGGCGACGAATCGGCGATCGGACGCGGCATCCCTTCACGAACGATCGAACGATGTCAAATCACCCAGCCTACGTCTCGCGCGTGGTATGCGGACCGACGATCTGAGTGACCACGCATACTGGTGAAACCCTTGCATACTCGTCTGCAGTAACTGAGGACTCACGTCCCCAAGACGCTTTGCTTTTCAGCAGTCGGCACCAGTATCGGCGACTCTGACTAGCTGCGCTGGAGTGGCGCTCGTTGGCGACAAAGGGCTGGCGGGCTTAGCTGTAGCGGCGACAATCTCACATTCTCAAAATCGGGTATTGACAAAAACTGTACCTGATGCAACCCTAAACTCAGTTGTTCGAAGTTGCTTTTCCCTTCCCCACACCGAGGACCACATCATGAAGAGAGCGAGGCATTGGCAGCCGATCGAAAGTGAAGGTACGTGCATTTGTCTGAAGCGAAACGCGGGATAGGGGCAACGGCGGCGTTTGTAGACTCGACACGATCAACCCCACCGCCGGCTTGTTCGCCGGACCAGTTTTCCAGTTTTTCGAGGCATCCTCCATCCAATGCGAGAAGCGAGCGATGCCTGTCTTGGAGGCATCATGACCGTTCCCGAAGAAGAAATCTCAGTCTCGGAACTTCGATCCAACCTGCCAGACTATTTGGCACGAATTCATCTTCTCGGCGAGTCTTTTTCAATTGTAAAGCACGGCAAGGTTGTCGCTGTCATGCGGCCGAAGCGCGGGGGTTCAGGATCGCGAAATGCTGGGGCCAGTCCAAAGCTCCGCAAAGATCAGAACAGCCCGGACCATGAAGAGGCAGGCTAGCGAGGTTTCCACGATATGCTGAGGAGGGGCAACGCCATGAGTGACGACAATAGGGGCGGCGGCGAGCGTAGACAGTGGGTGATTTTTTCGCCAGAGGCTTGGCGGAAGCTCAAGGCGTTGCACTTCACAGACAGGCGGCGAGTGTGGGAACTTCTCGCGCTCTTCGATCACCGGGATACGAGGTCCGCATATCAGATGACGGACGGGTTCGAGTTGACGGATCCCGTCTCAGTTGGCGACTGCATGTGCCTGGACGTAGATGTTTTGGACACGCTCTTTCTGATCACTGACATCTTCTGGCGTGAATACGCATAGCCCCGGCCAGCGGAGGAGAGCTGCGCGAAGGTGGAAGCGGTCAGCCGTTTGACTCGCCGGTCGCGGTTTGTCCTTGCGTGGAGCCCATAGGCTTCGAGTTCATGATGGCATGTTAAGTTTGACTGCGGGAATCCATGTAGCGACAGGGTTCCCGCAGGGCGTGTAGATTCGTGTGATCATTGTCCCCGTGCCTCTGATGCGAGACACGCCGACCGCAGAATTTCTCGGCACGAATTGCCCAAACCTGCGCGCGTAGCATCGTTGACTCTGCGCGTAAGCTTCCCCTGCACGGACACAGCCAAAGTCAGACTTCCGGTCGGTTTTTTCCGGAGCGTCCGATGCGGAAGTCGAAGTTCTCTGAAGCCCAGATCGTGGCCATCCTGCGGGAGGGTGAGGCGGGCGGGCCGATGGCGGAGATCCTGCGCAAGCACGGGATCAGCCGGCCGACGATCTACCTCTGGAAATCGAAGTACGGGAGCGCCGGGGTGCCGGAGTTGCAGCGGTTCAAGGCGTTGGAGCACGAGAAGGCCGGCGCAAAGTGATGTACACCGACATGGCGCTCGAGAACGTCGCGATCAAGGACGTGGTCAGCCGAAAACTGTAGTGCGGTCCGTGCGGCGGGCTGTCGCGACAAGCCTGATCGAGGAGCACACGCGCTCCGTGCGGTCGGCCTGCCGGATCGTTGGACTCGCGCGGACCGCGTTCGTTTGCCCTCCCGTACCACCCGCTGATGCCGATGCGCCGATCATCGCGGCGCTGGCGACGCTTGAAGCGCAGGAGCACCGGCCGGGGTTCTGGACGTGCCGGAATCGCTTGCGGAATCTGGGACTCGCTTGGAATCATGAGCGGATCTATCGCGTGTACTGCGCTCTCAAGCTGAAGCAGGTGCGGAACCTGTCAATGCAAGTGAGACGGTCGAGCGAGGAGTTTACTCAGGAATGCGGACGATCGCGGTCCGATCTTCCGCGCGGTTGATCCAGACCACGTCGGGAAGGAGGGGGATGCGTGGTGGGCCGTCGACGGAGCGCCCGGGATGCTGCTGGATACTCGCGGTCCATGGTGGCCTGCCGTTGCGCGAGTATGGCCGCCGGAGCGCCATGATGCACCGTGATGCACCGTGATGCACCGTGGCCGGTGTCAAGAAGGCGAGCCCGGAATGCCGGTGCTCCTCATTGTAGTGGTGAAAGAACGTGGCAACCCAGGCCTCGGCGTGGGCGACGTGGTCGAAGCGCTCCGGAGACGTGGGCGAGCAATTGGTGGTCTTGAACTGCGACTCTGAAAATGCGTCGTTACTGCTGACCCGTGGTCGCGACAGCGATCGGACGATGCCCAAGTCCTGATAGAGCTCGTGCAGGTCATTCGCCGTCTGAATGCTGCCGCGATCACTGTGCGTTGTCAGCTGGTCCGCAACGATGCCGTGTCGGTGACACGCCGTGCGAATGAGGCGCTGCGCCAGCGTGGCGGATTCGTTACACGCGAGCATCCTCGCGACGACGTAGCAACTGAAGAGATCGAGGACCACATACAGTGGAGACCTTTCGCCTTTGACCGGACCGCGCAGCTCCGTCACATCCCAGGTCCACACATGATTGGGCGCGCGCGCCGCTCGTGCACTTCCCCCTCGGCGTCAAAGAGCCGGTGCAGCGATCGGACACTGCAGACGTAGGTGCCCTCATCCAGCAGCGTCGCATGCACCTGCGCGGACGCGGCATCGTGGAACCGGGGCTCATGCAGGACGGCGAGGGCGGTGGTCACGGTCTCCGCCGACAGGGCAGGCGGCGAGCGGGGCCGCCGTTGCCGCACGGTGTGGTCCGCGGCCGGACGATCTGGTCCATCGCGCGTTCACCGCGACGCGTCCCAATGCGTTGTGGGTGGACGACTTACCGATGTCGCCGCGATAGAGGCTCGCGGTTTCTGAGCATTCGCTAGACCGAACGCCACGCTGAGGCGGGCATCGAGAGTTCCGCCGGTGGGAGCGGCACCGCGTACGACAGCGCGCTCGCAGAAAATGGAACCGGCTTGTTCAAGACGGAGTTCAATCAGCTTGGCGGGCCGTGGCGCTCCTTTGACGACTTCGAGTATGCCACGATGGATTGGGTCTCCTGATTCAGCTACCGTGCGATTGCTGCAACCGCTGGCCTAACTGTCCCCGGCGGACTACGACGCGCTCTACTGTATGGCCTCTACCACGGACGTCCCCGAGCCGGGCTTCAAACAACCGAGTGTCCGGAAAAGCCGGGACGGTTCACTACTGTCTGAGCAATACTTGACATCGGCACACGATCCGCGTACGGTCATCTGTGGTTTGCAGGTGTCCTGTGGGGTGCGGAGTCTTAGACATGATCTGCGTTTATTGCCTCTTTTCATGCAGACGAGGAGCCAACGGCGGCCCTCTGTCCCGTTGGGTGAGTATGAGCTGTGGCTCTTGAGTGCTCGAGCCGTGCCTTCACCTTGTCATCATGTGAAGTCGCTCGTGTCGGATCGTGTGTTTTGGCGCTTAGTGCCAAATTGACATAACGGACGGGGGCCGATTGTTTTGTTCGACGCAACCCACTTCCAATCTATTGTGACGAATTCTGTGGTGCGACAATGTCCTCTCTAGGAATGCGCGAAATGGCAGCCGCCCTACGGGTGCTCGTTCGCGGCGATCTCAATCGCTTTCTTGGCCAGGGCGTATCGGAAACGCAGCGTTTTGAAGTTGCGTTGCAGGACATGCTTGGAGTCAAGCACGCGCTTGCCGTCAACAGTGGCACGAGTGCGCTGATCTGTGCTCTGGTCGGGGCCGGAATCGGTCCTGGCGACGAA
>JANOPS010000206.1:0-9109 GCA_031421995.1 Gemmatimonadaceae bacterium | reverse complement strand
AGCGCGTACAAAATGTTGCCGAGGTAGGTTTGCGACAGCTCGGCGACCGATTCGTCAGCCATGCGCGTCAGTCACGCTTGACGGCGGGTACTTCACCAGTGGTGCCCGTCGGCATGCCGTGCACGGACATTACCTGCACCGCGATCGCCGTGATGTTGTCCAGTCCGCCGCGCCGGTTGGCCTCGGTGATCATGGCATCGACCATGCGACCCGGCGTCCCGCGTGTTTCGATAATCTTCTTGAGCTGCGGGTCTTCGACCATGCCCGTGAGGCCATCCGAGCAGAGAATGTACAGATCGCCGTTCTGGAGCTCGCCCTCCAGCACGTCCGCTTCAACCGCCGCGTTCGCCCCCACGCATCGGGTGATCACGTTGCTATACGGGTGGTAGCGAGCCTGCTCGGGTGTCAGGAAGCCTGCATCGACCTGTTCCTGAACGTACGAGTGGTCTTTGGTGATCTGTCGCAGCACGCCATCGCGCATGAGGTAAATGCGGGAATCACCGATGTGGCCGATGATCCAACGCCCTCCTCCCATGAGCATGCACGACGCAGTGGTGCCCATGCCCTGCTTGTCGGCTTCGACAATCGTGCGCTCGTAGATGACACGGTTGGCCTCTCGGAGCGCGTGCGCCATACCGATGCCGACGGCCGGACCGTCCAAAACCCGAAAGGGGGTCAGTTCGCGGGCGACGGTTTGCACTGCCATCTCGCTGGCGACTTCGCCTGCCGCGTGGCCACCCATACCGTCGGCGACGATAAAGAGCCCCCGCTGCGCATCGGCGTCGGCATAAAGACTATCTTCGTTGCCTGCGCGGATGCGCCCGACGTCTGTGCCGGCGGCGACGGAAAGCTGCACGTGGATGGGGTGGGCTTGACGCGGAGAAAGATACGTGGGAGACCGAAGCTACCCGTGCGCCGCGTCGCTTCGCAAGCGCACGGCCTCCACAGATCTCGTAATTTCGTCCGAATCTGCCCGACCTGCCAGCCGCGTGGCCTCGCTTGGGTCGCCCACTTGAAGCACAAACAGGCGATCGTATAAGCCGCCGGCCGCTCGCAAGGCGCGATGACGGCCACGCTCCACCACCTCACCGTGGTGCAGCACGAGGATTTCGTCCGCGTCGACAATGGTGCTCAGCCTGTGCGCGATGGCGATCGTGGTACGCCCGCGCATCAGCTCGGCGACGCCGGACTGGATGATCGCTTCGATTTCAGAATCCACAGCGCTGGTGGCCTCATCGAGCACCAACAACGCAGGATCTGCGGCGAGGGCTCGCGCGAACGCCAGGAGTTGCCGCTCGCCGACGCTCACACCGGCTCCCCGCTCGGAGAGTTCGTGCGTCCAGCCGCCCGGCAGCCGATCAATGACGCGATCGGCCCCCACGCGCCGCGCCGACAGTCTCAGGGCAGACTCATCCAGCCCGGAGCCCAATCGCACATTGCTCGCCACATCGCCAGCGAAGAGAAAAATGTCCTGCTGCACATAGCCGATGACCGAGCGCAGCACGTCGACGGGCATGGTCCGGATGTCCACGCCATTTAGCAGAATACGTCCGCGCTGTGGGTCGTAGAATCGCAACAGCAGGCTCACGATCGTCGTCTTGCCCGCCCCCGTATGCCCGACCAGCGCAATGGTCTGTCCGGGTCGCGCCACGAAGGTGACGTCCTTCAGCACCCATTGAGCCGACTCCTCCTCAGCGCCCGATGGCGCCGAGGCCTGATCATCGGCAACGCCTCCCTCAAGCCCATACCGAAACCAGACCCCCTCAAAGGCAATCGTGACGCCCGACTGACGAATCGCGTTCACGCGGGATTCCCGATCGAGGGTCGGCGTGAGTCCGGGCGCTTCCGGCGTATCCAACAGCGCGAAAATCCGCTCCGACGCGGCCATCGCCTGCTGCAAGATGTTGTACTTCTCCGACAGGTCCTGGAGCGGCTGGAAGAACCGTCGGACCAACTGCAAGAACGCGGCGACGGTGCCCACGGTCAGCGTCCCGTCGCCCACCCGAAACCCACTGGTCACCAGGAGACTGGCCAACGCGATCGTCGTGAGCACTTCGATCACCGGGAAATAGAGTGCATACACCGTGATCGACTTCAAATGTGCGTCCAGATGCGAGGCGTTGAGGGCATCGAAGCGCGTCACCTCGGCCTGTTCGCGAGAAAACAGCTGCACAATCCGCACGCCCACCAGTCGCTCTTGCAAGAAGGCGTTCAATTGCGCCAGGCGCGCGCGAATGTCGCGATAGCCAGTCCGGACGCTGGACTGGAAGATCCGAGACGCAAGGAATACGAAGGGAATGACAGCGAATGACGCCAACGCCAAATGCCAGTCGACCACCAGCATCATGGTGCTGATCGCCACGAGGGTACAGAGGTCGCCAAGTCCGGCCACGACTCCCGACGTGAAGAGCTCATTGAGCGACTCTACATCACTGGTGACCCGGGTGACCAGTCGGCCTACGGGCGCGCGATCGAAATACACGATCGGGAGACGCTGCAATCGCGCGAACAACTCGGCGCGGAGATCCCGCATGACCCGTTGACCCAAGAGACTGGTCAGCATCGTTTCGCCGTAGCTGGCGCCGAACTGGGCCAGCAGGAGCGCGATAAAGGCGACCGCGACCTGCACGACTCGATCGGCATCGCGCGTGGGCAAGGCGTCGTCGATGACCCATCGGGTGAGCAGCGGTCCCGCCAGCTGCAAGAGCGCCTCGACCGCAATCAGCACCAGCGCACCAATGACCAGCTGGCGGTACGGCCGGACGTAGTGCAGCAGGCGGCGAACGAGCCTGGCGTCGTACGCCTTACCAACGACCGCGTCGTCGGCTGGAGGAGTCGTGAGAGGTGCGTCAGCCATTGATCCGCAATCTAGTCGCGCGCGCGGATACTTTTCAGCATATGAAGGATCGCATACGAATCCGGGGTGCCCGACAGCACAATCTCAAAGGCTTTGATCTCGATATTCCCCGCAGTGCCCTGACGGTCATTACGGGCGTGTCGGGCTCGGGCAAGTCGTCGCTGGCGTTTGACACCATTTACGCCGAAGGCCAGCGCCGGTATGTGGAGTCACTGTCGGCCTACGCGCGGCAGTTTCTGGAGCGGATGGAAAAGCCGCTGGTCGATTCGATCGATGGGCTTTCGCCGGCCGTGGCGATCGAACAGAAAAACCCCACGAAGACGTCGCGATCCACCGTGGGAACGGCGACGGAGATTTACGACTATCTGCGCCTGCTGTGGGCGCGCATCGGCCGCAGCTATTGCCGCCTGTGCGATCGCGAACTCCGCCCTGATACCGTCCAATCGGTGACCGATGTCGCGATGGCCTTGCCAAGCGGGACGCGGTTTGCTGTGGCCTGCCCGCTGATTCGCTCCGCCGACGTCAGCCACGCAGTGATTGAGGAGAACTTGCGCACGCGGGGGTTTGTGCGCATCGCAAGTGACGAACGCCTGTTGCATTTGGATGACGTGGCCGCGGCGTCGATCGACCTGGCCACCGCGCCGTCGCTGTTTATCGTGGTTGATCGCCTTCGTGCCGATGACGCCTCGCGCGGTCGCATCGCGGACGCTGTGCAAACCGCCTTCAACGAAGGTGATGGCGACGTGGTGTTGTTGTTCCCCGAACCGATCGTGCCGCCCCCATTGCTGCGGGCCGCAGCGCTCGGTGACACGGTAACGAAACTGGCCTTTACCGATCGGTTCGAATGTCCGAATGACGGCACCCGGGCGCCGCTCCCCACGCCCCAGCTGTTCTCGTTCAATAATCCGCGCGGCGCCTGTCCGACGTGCAACGGCTTCGGTGCAAATCTCACGTACGACGAATCGCTGATTGTTCCAAACGCGGAACTGTCCGTGCGTGATGGCGCGATCGATCCGTGGACCGCGCCGCGCTACGAAAAGCAACGACGCGTGGTGGTGGAGTTCGCCCGATCACTGGGCGTTTCACCAGATGCGAAATGGAAATCGCTGCCCAAGGCCGCGCGCGACCAACTCTTGCGTGCCAAGACGCGCGCGTACACCGGCATGTTTCCCTTTCTCGAGGCGCTCGAGGAGAAGAAGTACAAGCAGTACATCCGCGTCTTCCTGCGGAAGTATCAGCGTGCCATGCCTTGCGCCGATTGTGGGGGCAGCAAACTCCAGCCCGACGCGCTGCAGGTGCGGGTGAACGGCCATACGATTGCGCAGGCCACGCAGATGGCCGTGCGCGACCTGTTGGTGTGGCTGGATGGCCTGACCCTGACCGCCACGGAGCGGCAGATCGCCGAATCGCTGCTGCGGGAATGTCGCTCGCGCACGCGGTTCCTGGCAGACGTCGGGCTGACCTACCTCACCATGGACCGCGCCACTCGCACGCTGTCGGGCGGCGAAGCGCAGCGCATCACGTTGGCCAACGCGCTCGGCGCGGCGCTCGTTGACGCGACCTATGTGCTCGACGAACCAAGCATTGGTTTGCATGCGCGCGATCTGGATAAGCTGCTCACGCTCTTGCAGGCGCTGCGCGATGGCGGCAACACGGTGATCATGGTTGAGCATGATCTGGAGGCCATGCGCATCGCGGATTACATGGTGGAGCTCGGCCCGAACGCTGGCGAGCATGGTGGCCAGGTGGTGTTTGCCGGACCGATGTCCGACGCGGCCCAGAGTCCGCTGACAGGGCAGTATCTCACGGGCGCGCGCACCATTCCGCTGCCCAAGACCCGTCGCGCGGTGGGCCCTCGGTGGATTGATCTCAAGGGCGCACGCGCGCACAACGTGCACGGCGTGGACGTGCGCGTGCCGGTGGGCGCGATGACCGTCGTGACAGGCGTGTCGGGATCGGGCAAGAGTACGCTGGTCCACGATATTCTGTATCACGCGATCGAGTCGCGCGTACACGGCGAGCACTCGGCGAAGGAGCATCTTGGGGAAACCGTTGGCAGTTTCGTGTCGCTGAGCGGTGACGAAATGTTTGACGACGTCGTGCTGGTGGATCAGAGCCCGATTGGTAAGTCGCCGCGCTCCAACCCGGTGACGTACGTCAAGGCCTATGACGAAATCCGCCGGCTCTTCAGCGAAACACCACTGGCACGTACGCGCGGCTACGGTCCCGGACACTTCTCATTCAACGTGGCCGGCGGACGGTGCGACACCTGCGAAGGCGCCGGCGCCATCGATGTCGAGATGGTGTTCATGGCCGACGTGTTTGTGCCCTGCGACGCCTGTGGCGGCAAACGCTTCAAGCCGGAGTTGCTGGAAGTGCGATTCAAGAACAAGTCGATTGCCGACGTGCTGGAGCTGACGGTTGATGAGTCGATCAAGTTTTGGCCGCGCGAGGACAAACTGGCGCAAGCCTTGTGGCATGTGCAGCAAGTGGGGTTGGGCTATCTGCGCCTGGGCCAACCGGCCACGACACTCTCCGGCGGTGAAGCCCAGCGATTGAAAATTGCGCGCGAGCTCGCGCTCTCGGCCAAGGGCAGCGCGCGCAAACTTTACATCCTGGATGAACCCACCACGGGGCTGCATCTGGAGGACATCCGGCGGCTTGCGGGTGTGTTTGAGCGACTGCTTGATCAGGGGCACACGTTGTTGCTCATCGAACACAATCTCGACGTGATCAAGCTGGCCGACTGGGTAATTGACATGGGTCCGGACGGCGGCGACGGCGGCGGTACTGTCGTGGCCATGGGACGTCCGGAGGAGATTGTCGCCGTCCCTGCCAGCCATACCGGGCGCTGGCTCAAGACGGTGTTGCCGGCGCCGTAGGAGCGGTCGCGGACGCGTTGTCTGGTGCGCCTAGCGAGGCGCGAGGCGCCAGATCTCACCGCCGCCGCTTCCCACGTCAGTCGTGACATAAAGCGCTCCATCCGGCCCCTGCACCGGCACACGAAGGCGGACACCGAGTGACGCGAACAGCGGTGTCTCGCGCGTCAACGTGCCATTCGCATCAAGCTGCAGCACCACGAGCTTCGCGCCCACAAGCTGCGCGATGACGAGCGCGTTCTCCCAGCCTTTCCATGCGCGTCCCGACAGGAATGTTCCCCCGGATGTGCCTCGCGCAGGCGCTCCCGATTTCCAGAAGGCCGGCAGAGCCTGCGGGAATTGCTGCAGGTCCGTCATCGACACGCCCTCGTTATAGCCCGGCACCGGATTCCAGCCCGCGTTGCGCCCCGACTCCAGTCGCGTGACCTCATCGTCGCGCCCTGGTCCATGCTCGACAGAGTATGCGGTACCGTTCACCGCATGAAAGGCGATGCCTTGCACGTTGCGGTGACCGTAGGTGTAGATGCGCGCGTCGGCGCCGGCCAGCGCTGGGCCGCCGGCGGCGGCGGTGCCATCACGGGTTACGCGAAGGACCTTGCCACCGAGCGACGTGAGACTTTGGGGCAACGTGCCGACCGCCGCGTCTCCCGTGCCGATCCACAGGTTGCCATCGGGACCGAAGCGCGGGCGACACCCCGAGTGGCGTCCACCATTCGCGTGCGGGAGTCCGGTCACGATGTTCACGCGATCGGTGAGTTGCGTGAGGTCGGCAGAGAGGCGCCACCGCACAATCCGATTGTCGTTGGTGCCGCCGAGGTTGGACGAGAGGCAGGTGTAGATGTAGCGGTTGGTCGTGAACTGCGGGTCGATGGCCAATCCCAGCAGCCCGCCTTCTCCGGAGGCCACCACATCGGCGATGGTCGCCACGGTCGTGATGGTGCCGTTAGGCCGCCGTGCGCGCAGACGTCCCGGGCGCTCGGTGATGAGCGCAGTGCTGTCGGGAAGAAAGGCGATGTCCCACGGATTACTCAGGCCGCCCTGCCAGACGGTGCGATCCACGACAGGCGCCGTGGTATCCGCGGGTATGACCGGTGGAAGTGGATCCAGGATGGCCTTGTCGTTGCTACACGCCGCGCTGGCCGTCAGTAGAGCGAGCGCACCGGCGGCGTTCAACATGGATTGGCGTGTTAGTCTGTTTCGCATCGCTTGACTTGTGGGTTCAGGTCGACGAAATTGTTGGGCTGGTGGACGTTGTCGCTCCAAGTATTCCCGGGTAGCTCAGGTGGTAGAGCAGGTGACTGTTAATCACCCTGTCGGGGGTTCGAGTCCCTCCCCGGGAGCTGGTCAAAGGCGGTATCAAGTGCTGGAAAACGTCGGTAAGGCGGGCGGTCACTTCGGTGATCGCCCGTTTTTCTTTCCATCGGCGTCCGCTTTCGTCCCCATGCACGTAGCATGTCAGCGCGACGCCGCTCGTGCACCGTTGCAATTGGCGCCCCTTGTTACAAGTTGACAAGTCGGGTCTGTGTTTTAGGACACATCCTCGCCGAGCCTTGGCCCGCGACCAGCGGGTCGGCGCCCTACCTGACGTTTAGCAACATCGCGTAATTGTCCGCGATTTTCCGCACGTAGCCAATGGTTTCCTTGTACCGCCAGCGCGGAATTTCCGGCGCCACGCGTTCGATATTCGGCCAATGCGCGTGGTCCAGCCGTTTGGTTCGCGCCAACGCGGCCGCGCGAGTGATCGGCCCCTCGCCTGCGTTGTACGTCGCAAACATGAACGGATGTCGTGTGTCGGGCGGCACGGACTTCTCCCACAATCGCCACGTGTCGCGATCGTGCAGGATGCCGGCCGCAATGTTCCACTCGGGATCGTCGATGGATGAAAACTCGGTGCGACGCGTCGCGATCAACTTGAACGTGGTTGGCATGAGCTGCATCAGCCCGCGCGCGCCCACGGGACTGATGGCTCGGGGATCCAGCTCGCTTTCGGCCATCGCCTGCGCTTTGAAGTGCCGCCAATCGAAGGCGACACTGAAGTACCGTTTCGAGTACTTCTTGAAAATGTGGTCATAGTCGGACGCGACGGCCCTTCGTCTCGGACCCATGCGCTGGGCATGGACATCCCGCACCATCAACGATAGCGCCGCCAGCCCCACGAGAAGCCACGCCGCGTGCGTCCACGTGCGGTGGCGCAAGCCGAACGCGCGAGTCGTCAATTGAGGGAATTGCCGATGATGATCGCTATCGACACGAAGATTGCGGCAATGAAGATCGCCACGGCCACGTTCCCCTTCTTCAATTCATCGGGGAAATTGACCTCGGGCGTCAGCTTGTCGATCAAGCGGTAGCTGAGAAACATCAGGATGACACCGAAGATCGCGTACCCGATGTTGAGAGCAAGGATGGACAGCTGCACGCGACCTCCGCCACGGGGGGTAAACGCTACACATCGCGAACATACGCCCTGATGCGTAATACTTCCACCGGCGACCCGCGTCGCATGCTCACGCGCCAGCGATCGACCGGGTACGTTGTGTGACGCCTCACGTGGCCGTGGCGAGAGCCCTCGCGCGCGCCGTCTTGCCCCCCCACCGCTGGAGCCCCGCATGACCATGCCGGAAGAACGACTGGAAGCGACCGAAACACTGGTGTCGTCGATGGCCGACCAGTTGGAAGCCACGTCGGGCGTCGACCGACGCCAGTTCATGTTCTACTCGCTGGTCGCGGCGGCCGCGAGCTCATTTGGCGTAGAGTCTGCGCGCGCGATGGGTGCCGACCTTCCGTCGCCCGACGCATGGTTCCCGCCAGTCGACGCACCGCTCGGCCTCCTGCAGCCGCCCACCGTGGCCCCGCTGGCGCTTGGAAACGGCGAAGCCCCCGCCCTGCAGTTTCAAGCATATCCAGGCGGCACCGGCGCCTTGTTGGAGAAGCTGGCGCGCGAGCGCGGACGGGCGGCGTTTGACCGCGCCGTGTTCAGCGTCGAGAAGTATCGTGGCGCGATGCCAACCACCGATGAGGACCTCGCGTTCCTGCCGGCGCATCGCATTTCCGCCTTGATCAAGGAACGCAAGCTGACGTCGACGCGCATTACCACCATCTACCTGGAACGACTGAAGCGTCTCAATCCCACGCTCAACTGCGTGGTCACGCTGATGGAAACCTCAGCGAAGGCCGAAGCGGCTGCCGCCGACGCAGAGATTGCGGCAGGCAAGTATCGCGGCGCGCTCCATGGGGTCCCCTACGGACTCAAAGACCTCTTCTCCACGAAGGGTGTGCCGACCACGTGGGGCGCCAAAGATTTCGAAGGGCGTATCATCGACGAAGACGCCGAGATCGTGGTGCGCTTGCGCGACGCAGGCGCGGTGCTGCTCGC
>JANOPS010000205.1:0-16199 GCA_031421995.1 Gemmatimonadaceae bacterium | reverse complement strand
CAGTGGCACGGAGATGTTTGAAGCGTTGCGCGTCCTGCGTGAGGCGAATCCACAGCAGTACAAGCCGGCGGCGAATGTGGAATACCCGCGTTCAGTGTTTGGTCAACGGTTGTTGGCCATCGCGCAGTTGATCAAGGCGGGCGTGGGGCTCGAAGTCGCCTTTGCCGATGTCGGTGGGTGGGACACGCACGTCAATCAAGGCGGCGCGCAGGGGCAGTTGGCGAATAAGCTCGGCGACTTTTCATCCAGCATTGCGGCGCTGGTGGCCGACTTGGGTGATCGCATGGACGATGTCGTCATTCTCACGATGTCCGAGTTTGGCCGCACGGTTCGTCAGAACGGCACCGGTGGCACCGATCACGGCCACGCCGGCGCCATGTTCGTGATTGGTGGCGCGGTGAAGACGGGACAGAAAGTGCTTGGGCGGTGGCCGGGCTTAGCGCCGGAGCAACTGTACGAGGGACGCGACTTGGCACTGACGACCGATTTTCGCAGCGTGTTCAGCGAGATCGCGTCGAAGCATCTTGGCGCCGAATCTCTGGAACGCATTTTCCCGGGGTACGAGGCACCGCAGAAGCAGTGGCTGGGTATCCTGTAGCTCAACGCTCCAGCGATGGACACGAGCTACTAGCTCGTGTCCATCCTGCAACGCCGTGAAGCGCTATGAGGGGTGAGCGACAGCATGGGAGCAGGGCTGAGCGCTCAGGCCTGAGGAAAAGAAGGGGTGAGGTCACCACAGGCGTGGGCTGTGAGCTCTCAGCCGGTCAGGGGAGAGCGCCTGCTTGAGGCGTGAGGAGCGAGCGGTGAGCCCTGCTCAGGGCTGAGGCCTCAGGCTGGCGCTCTCACCTGACCGGCTGAGAGCTCACAGCCCACGCCTGTGGTGGCCTCACCCCTTCTTTTCCTCAGGCCTGAGCGCTCAGGCCTGCTCCCATGCTGTCGCTCACCCCTCGCAGTGCCGTGTGCTGTTCGCGGTGTTTCAGGATGGACACGAGCTAGCCGCGCACCTGCTAGGTTGTCCCTATGCGCGCACGTGTGCTCGTCCCCTTGCTGCTACGCCTCCTCCTCGTGCCGGTCGGCTGTAAGGACGCCCCGACTGCACCGGTGACCGGCGAACTCGCCGTCTCTATCGAAGGGTTGCCTGCGGGCCTCGTACCAGCGGTGGTGGTGACCGGACCGGCGTCGTTCCGGCAGGTGCTCGATTCGACGCGCACGCTGACGTCGCTGCCGCAGGGCGCATACACCATCACCCCGCTGTCAGTCACGTCTGGCCTCACGCGCTATGCCGGCTCGCCGGCCGCGCAAACCGTCACCGTGTCGGGCACCGTGTCGGGCACCGTGTCGGGCACCGCGCGCACCTTCGCCCAGCCGGTGTCGTACGGCGTGGCGAGCGCCCGACTCACTGTGCGCGTGTTTGGCCTGCCCGCTGGGTCGGCCAGTGCGATCACGATTCGCGGCCCCGGCGCGTTCACTCGGGTGATCACCGGAGACACACAACTGGACCTCCTCGATCCGGGCGCGTACACCATCGTTTCGGGCGACGTGGTCGCCGGTGGCAAGACGTATCGCGCCGTCGCCGCCTCGATTCCCCTGGACCTGTTTCCGGCCCTCGCATCGACACCAGTCGCCGTGGAATACGGCGCGGGGAGCGGCACGCTGCGCGTCAGCGTGGCTGGGCTTCCACCAGGTACCGATGCCGCGATCGACGTCACGGGCCCCGATGGGTATTCGCGCCGACTGACCGCCACGTATGCCTTGGAACGCTTGGAAGTCGGAACGTATTCCGTGAGCGCGCGCATCGTGGGCAGTACCCTCACCACCCACAACCCGACGCCGGCGACCACAACCGTGACCGTCAGCACCACCGACACGGCGCGGGCCGCCGTCGCCTACGATGCGGTGCCCCTGCGTCTCGGGGTCGCGCTGCTGGCCGACAACCTCGTGCAGCCGGTGTTCCTCGCCGCGCCCGTCGGCGATCCGCGTCAGTTCATCGTCGAACGCGCCGGTCGCATCAAAGTCGTCGCCAACGGGGTGGTGTTGCCCACCCCGTTCCTTGACATCAGCAGCCGCGTGAACAACCAGGGTGAGCGTGGCATGCTCAGCATGACGTTCGACCCCAGCTATCAGGCCAACGGCTTCTTCTACGTGTTCTATGTCGGCCTGAACGGCAATGTCGTCATCGAACGACTGTCCGCGACGCCGGGTGCCAACGTGGCCAACGCGAGCGGCACACCGAACATCGTGATCACCATCCCCCACAGCGGCAACGAGCATCATGGCGGGATGATTGCCTTCGGGCCCGACGGCATGTTGTATCTTGCCCCCGGCGACGGCGCCTGTTGTGGTGATCCCAAAGCCAACGCGCAGAATCGGTTCACGTTGCTCGGCAAGATCCTGCGGATCGACGTGCGATCACTGCCGTATACCGTACCGGCGGACAATCCGTTCGTATCCGGCGGACTCGGGCTCCCGGAAATCTGGGCGTATGGCCTCCGCAATCCGTGGCGCTTTTCGTTCGACGCGCCAAGCGGCATGCTGTTCATCGGCGATGTGGGACAGGACGCGCGCGAGGAAGTGAACGTCGTGAACGCGCGCACCGCGGGCCTCAATTTCGGCTGGCCGTACACCGAAGGCAACGCGTGCTACAATCCTGCCGTCAATTGCGTCATCGGTCGCAATCTCACCTTCCCGGTGATCGACTACGCGCACAGCGACGGCTGCTCGGTGATCGGCGGTTTCGTGTATCGCGGCGCGGCCATTCCCGAGCTCGTTGGTCATTACCTGTACGCCGATTTCTGCCGTGGCTGGCTACGCAGCTTCCAGCTGGTGAACGGGCGGGCCGACGAACTGCGATCGTGGCCCGAGGTGTCGTTACCACAGACCAACTCGTTCGGGACGGACGGTGCGGGCGAGTTGTACCTGATCGCCGCGACGAAGGTCTGGAAGCTCGTTCGACCGGGCCGGTGATCACGCGTGGGCGCCGCGTGCGCTCTGCCGTCGACAATGCTTCCCCCCCGCGGTACCTCCATTCGAATCGCCCTCGCACCGTCGCATGCCGACGGCATTTCCATCGTGTTTCCATCGCATGACCATGTCGAACGACACACTCAACATCGCTGGTGCGCAGATCGCGCCGGTCTGGCTGGATCGCGCCGCAACGATTGCCAAGGTCGTTGCGTGGGTGCACACCGCAGCTGATCAGGGCACACAACTGGTCGCGTTTGGCGAAGCGCTCATTCCTGGATATCCGTTCTGGATTGAGCTGACCGACGGCGCGCGCTTCGACTCGCCACTACAGAAAACACTGCACGCGCATTACCTCGATCAAGCCGTCCAGATTGAGGCGGGGCATCTCGATCCCATCCGAACGGCCGCGCGCGATCGCGGGATCACAGTGGTGGTTGGATGCATCGAACGTCCATCAGACCGCGGAGGGCATAGTGTGTTTGCGAGCATGGTGTACATCGATGCAACGGGCACCATCCAGTCGGTCCATCGGAAGCTCATGCCCACCTACGAGGAAAGGCTCAGCTGGGCTCCAGGCGATGGGCATGGACTCCGCACGCATGCGCTGGGCGCCTTCACGGTGGGCGGTCTGAATTGCTGGGAGAACTGGATGCCCTTGGCTCGCACCGCCCTATACGCGCAGGGCGAGGATCTGCATCTCGCGATCTGGCCGGGCAGTGTACGCAACACAGAACACATTACGCGCTTCATGGCCCGCGAGGGGCGGTCGTATGTGATGTCAGTGTCGAGCGTCCTCCAACGCGTTGACGTGCCGACGAACTTTCCATTTTCCGACACGTTGATCGCCGCGCTCCCGGAAGTGCTGGCCGAAGGTGGTACCTGTATCGCGGCGCCCGATGGCTCGTGGATGCTCGAGCCGGTTGCACATGAGGAGCGACTAGTCTGCGCGACAATCGAGCATCGTCGCGTGCGTGAGGAACGCCAGAACTTTGACGCCACGGGACACTACGGCAGGCCCGACGTGCTGCAGCTGCATGTCAATCGCGAGCGACAGTCCTCTGTGCGGCTGAGCGACTGAGTTCGAGTAACACGCGCATAGCGCGGGCGGTGTTCAGCCTCCATGATACCAAAGGGAACCCTATCCACCCGTTCGGGAGTGACAGATGCGCCGAGGGTGTCTGACAACAATCGCGCGGCAATGCATGGTGGGCCCATTCGCGCTCGTCTCGTCGTTGGTGACGATGGCGCACCCGGGCATCGCGCAGGGGCAATCGCAAAACCCACCCCTTCCAGCAGCCGTCACTGCGGCGCAAGCGGCGTTGCGCGCCGGGGCGGTCGATAGCGCCATCGCTGGCTTGGAAGCGTACTTCGTGGCCAATCCGACGGCGACGACAGGTCGGCTGCTATTGGGGACTGCCTATCGGCGGCGCGGCGACTTCGATCGTGCCCTCGCGACGCTGCTGGCGATCACCCAGCCGCGACCCATGCGACTGCAAGCCCTGTTTGCAGCCGCGGGGATCCTCGCGATTCGCGGCCAAGTAGACTCGTCACTCGCTCTGCTCGCGCAACTCAAGCGGTCGGGGGCGTTCGACGTGGAGCTCGCGCGAACAGCGAACGACTTTGCCGCGCTCCTCACGCACCCGCGATTCGAAGCGTCGATGTTCCGGCTAGAGGACTTTGTCGAACCGTTTGTGGAGCCCGTCCAGATTCTTCGTGAACTGCGCGGTGAGACCCGGGGAGATCAGTTCGGCTGGATTGCGCGTCGCATTGGTGATGTCGACGGCGACAGTGTCCATGAACTCGTCACGTCAGCGCCGAGCTTTCGTGCGGGCGCTCCGCTGGCGTCCGGCGCACCGTCGGCGAAGGGGCGGGTGTATGTGTATTCAGGCCGCACCGGCGCGCTGCTTTGGACACACACCGGCGAGGACGGAGAGGGACTCGGTACTGGGCTTGAGGGCGCCGGCGATGTAAACGCGGATGGCATTGGCGACGTGATCGCGGGCGCTCCGGGCGCCGATCGTGCCTATGTGTATTCCGGCCGCGACGGCGCGCTCTTACGTACGCTGTCGTCTGCGACCCGAGGCGAGCGATTCGGCAGTGCGGTCAGTAGCGCCGGCGATCAAAACGGCGACGGCGTGGACGATGTCGTTGTTGGAGCGCCGGCAAGCAACTTCACCGCTGAGGGCGCGGGACGCGTCTATGTCTTCAGCGGTGCAAGTGGCGCCCTGCTCTTCACCGTCAACGGCACGCGAGCCGGTGAAGCCTTCGGCAGCATCGTCGCCGGCGCGCGCGGCACCCGCGGTGCACCGGTGGTGATTGGCGCGCCAGGCGCGGGCACATTTGCGGCAGGTCAGCAGCCGCGTGGGCAAGTCGTGGTCTATGAGCGCGCGTCAGAGCGCGTGAAGTTCGTGATTGACGCCGATAGCACGGGCGGTGCATTGGGCGCGATGTTTGCGTCGCTGGTTGGTGACGTCAATGGCGATCGCGTGCTTGACGTGTACGCCAGCGACTTCGCAGATGGCGCGCATGGACCGTCGACGGGGCGCGCGTTTGTCTACTCCGGCGCTAACGGTTCGCGACTCCTTCGGTTGACGGGCGAGCGTGCTGGAGACGGCTTCGGTATTGGCTCGGCCGACGTCGGCGACGTCAACCGTGATGGATTCGACGATCTGGCGATTGGCGCCTGGCAGTATTCGCGCACCGTGGCCTCGGCGGGACGCGTCTACGTGTACTCGGGGAAAGACGGCGCACTGCTGCGTACCGTGACTGGCCGGATTCCCGGCGAGACGCTGGGGTTTGATGCCACCGGTATTGGCGACGTGAACGGCGACGGCGTGATCGATCTGCTGGTGACGTCAAGCTGGAGCAACGTGAACGGGTTTCAGAGCGGTCGCCTGTTCATCATTTCCGGTGTCGTGCCTCGATAACCATTCGACGTGAGGTGGCGTTCCGTTACTTCCAGACGCTGATCTCACCCAACGGCTTGCGTTCAATGTCAGGCACCTTCGCGTCAGGTGCTGGATAGCCCACCGGCAACACCAGCATCGCCTTCTCATTCGCCGGGCGCTCCAGCAGTGTGCCCAGAAAGCCCATCGGACTGGGGGTATGCGTGAGCGTAACCAATCCCATGGTATGAATGGCCGCGATAAAGAACCCGGCGGCGATGCCACACGATTCCTGCGTGTAGTAGAAGGTGTGTTTTTCGCCGTCGGGGCTGAGTCCGTGCGATTGACGAAACAGCACGACGACCCATGGGGCATCGGTCAGGTGGGGTTTGTGCGCATCGGTGCCAAGTGGCGCAAGCGCTTGCAGCCATTCCGGCGTGGCGCGTTCGCGGTAGAAGGCTTGCTCTTCGTCTTCGGCGGCCGCACGAATCTGTGCTTTGAGCGCGGGGTCAGCGACGGCAACGAACGTCCACGGCTGTTGGTGCGCGCCACTGGGCGCTGTGCCGGCCGTACGAATCGCCTGCTCAATCCATTCGCGCGGCACCGGTTCGTCGGAAAAATGGCGTGTCG
This sequence comes from Gemmatimonadaceae bacterium, assembly GCA_031421995.1. Lineage (GTDB taxonomy): Bacteria > Gemmatimonadota > Gemmatimonadetes > Gemmatimonadales > Gemmatimonadaceae > Gemmatimonas. Next base: position 9,720 of record JANOPS010000205.1, on the reverse strand, counting down.
TGCGCCGAGCGTTCATCTGTTGGTAGAATTCGACGGCCCGCGCTTGCGACGTGTCTGGCGTCATACGCTCAAACACGAGCGGCACAAATGACTTCTCAGACATTCATGTTTTCCCGGACGCCCATGGCGGTCAGCATCGGCGGTTCTTCGTCCGAAGCGTCTCGCAGCACGATGTAGTCTGACACCACCGTGTGACCAGTTTCGTCGCGGAGTGCGAGCTCTCGGGTGAGCTCGGCCGCCTCGCGAAACCGCTCGCGCCGTTCGCTGCGCGCGAGCTTGGAATGATCGCGGACTTCGGACACCACGCTGGTGGCACGCCGCACAAGCGCCCGAATCGTTTCGTAGGCCGGCAACACGCTGACCACTCCCTTCGCCTTTCCCCCGTCGACGGCCAGCTCAACCGTGCCAACGGCGATCCCATGGTGAAGAATTGAGTAGCGCATTCGCACTCCGCGGTAACGAGGGGGCGGTCGCCGGGAAAGAGACCGCGGCCGCTCTTGAATACAGACCGATCAGCTGGCGCGAGTCAAGGACGTGTTCGCGCAGTGAGGGGTACCAGCCGTTGCACCTTTCCCGTCGGCTAGCGGCTGTGTCGATACATCATCGTGATCAGCTCGTCGTACATCGACTCGGCATCGGCGTCGCTGGCGCGTATGGCCGTGGTGGCGCAGTGCCTGAGGTGATTCCGCATCAGCTCGCGGCCAACCGAACGGAGGGCTTCATGCACAGACGAGATTTGGGTCATGATATCGGCGCAATACCGGTCTTCGTCGACCATCTTCTGGAGTCCGCGCACCTGCCCCTCGATGCGTCGCAGCCGCTTGCCGTTTCGGGCCTTGGCATCGGCATCCACTGCCACCGCTTTGCGGCCCTCCCCGTCGTGCGCCGAGAGCGCACACCCGCATTCCACGGCGGCGCGGTTGGCGACGACCTTCGAGACGGTCTTCTTTGTAACGGCTTTAGGCACGGCACACTGCTCCTTTCATGGTGACGTGGGCTCAGGGGGCCAGTCGCGCGCCGCGCAGGCGCAGGCTGTTGGAGACGACGCTTACGGAACTGAACGCCATCGCCGCGCTGGCGAGAATGGGGCTGAGCAGCAGGCCAAACGCGGGATACAAGATCCCGGCAGCGATCGGAATACCGATCACGTTATACACAAACGCCCAAAAGAGATTCTGCTTGATAGTGCGCATGGTACGGCGTGAGAGGGCGATCGCGTCAGCCACGCTGCGCAAGTCGCCGCGCATCAACACCACGTCTGCGGCCTCGACGGCAATATCGGCTCCGTTCCCGATGGCCATCCCCACATCGGCTTGCGCCAGCGCTGGCGCATCGTTGACGCCGTCCCCCACCATGGCCACCACGTGTCCGGCGCGTTGCAACTCACCGATGTGGGCGACCTTTCCGGCGGGCAAGACACCGGCGATCACGCGCTCGATTGATGCCGCCGTCGCGATTGCCCGCGCAGTGCGCTCGTTGTCGCCGGTCAGCATGACGACGTCAAGCCCCAGCGCGCGCAGCCGCGTGATCGCTTCGCGCGAGCTGTCTTTGATCGGATCCGCTACGGCGATCAGTCCGGCCAGTGCGCCGTCGACCGCGACGAACATCGGCGTCTTGCCATTGGCCGCCAGCGTATCGGCGGTGCCGCGCAGCGGCTGGACGTCGATGGCGTAGTCGGCAAGCAGCTGCGCGTTGCCGACCAACACCGCGAACCCGTCCACCACGCCGAGCGCGCCACGTCCGGTAAACGACTGAAACGATTCGGGTGCCTGCACGGCCACGCCACGCGCGCGCGCCTGCTGGACGATCGCGTCGGCCAAGGGATGCTCACTATGCGTTTCCAACGAGGCGACGAGCGAGAGGAGATCATCGATCGACATGCCGGCGTCACTTGACCGGCGAGCCGGCGCTCCTGCGGCGATGGGGTGATCAAACACCGAGTGTGGCGCGGGGATGATGTCCGTCACGACCGGCTGGCCCGCCGTCACCGTGCCCGTCTTGTCCACGACCACCGCGGTAATATCCCCCGCGCGCTGCAGCGTCTCGCCCCCCTTGAACAACACCCCCAACTCGGCGCCCTTTCCCGTGGCAACCATTACTGCGGTTGGGACCGCGAGCCCCATCGCGCACGGGCAGGCGATGATCAGGACCGCCACTGCGGCGGCAAACGCACGCACGGCCGGCGCTTGGTCGACGGCCACAAACCAGACCATGAAGGTCAGCACGGCGAGCGACAGGATGACCGGCACAAAGACGCTGGAGATCCGATCGGCGACGCGTTGAATTGGCGCTCGCGAACCTTGCGCGTCGCGCATGAGGCGCACGATTTGCGCGAGGACACTGTCCGATCCGAGGGTGGTGGCGCGGAAGCGGAAGGCGCCGGTCCGATTCATCGTTGCGCCGATGACGCGGTCGCCCACGCGCTTCGCGACCGGCATCGATTCTCCCGTGAGCATGCTTTCGTCAACGGCGCTTTCCCCGCTCACGATGTCGCCGTCCACCGGAATGCGCTCACCGGGTCGGACGATGACAATATCTCCCTCGATCAACTGCTCGACCGGAAGATCGACTTCAGCGTCTGCGCGCACGACACGCGCGAATTTCGGGCGAAGATTGACCAACAGCCGCAGGGCCGACGACGTCCGCGTCTTCGCGCGCGCTTCGAACATGTTGCCGGTGAGAATCAGCGCGATGATGATCACCACCGCCTCGTAGTACACGTCTGGTGCAACACCACGAGCCAGAAATTGCTGTGGTGCGACGGTGGCGATGAGCGAGTAGACAAACGCCGCGCCGGTGCCGACTGCCACGAGGGTATTCATGTCGGCCGCGTGATGCCGGAACGCCGCCCAGGCGCGTGTATAAAACTCGCGACCGGCCCAGCCCATCACGCCCAGGGTGAGCACCAACAGGCACCACGGGATGACGGACGTGGGGATGTCGTACAGCCAGGGGACCATGCGTCGCAGCGCCGGACTCAAGACCTGCATCGTCCACTGCATGAACGGATCGGCGCTGACGTGCTGCGCCGACGATTCGCTCATTGGCACAGAGGATCCCATCAAGGGCATGGACAGCACCATGGCGACGATGCCGATCGCGACGCTGACGATGGCCTTGACGCGCAGTGTGCGGTACTCGGCCGCCGTCGCGGCATCGCGCGCCTCTTGCTCCTCAAACGCCGTTTGATCTGGCGAGGCGAGCGCCGCGCCATAGCCACTGTCACGTATGGCCTCAACCAGCTGCTGGGGCGAGACCGCCTGCGGATCGAACGTGACCGTGGCGTTCTGCATCATGAGATTCACCGATGCATCGGCGACGCCCGCTTGTTTTTGCAGCGTGCGCTGCACGCGTGATTGGCACGCAGCACAGGTCATCCCGGTGACCGGGATGCGAATGGTTTCTTGTGCGGTGGTGGTATCGTTCATACAGTGGTCGTAGCGTTCATACGTCGCGTGCGGTGCGGTCGCGGGATCCGCCCTTGCGCGCGGCGGACGTCGGGCGTGAGGTCCCGGCGCTGGCAAGGAAGAAGTACCAGTTGATCCAACCAATCAGCGCGAGGCCGCCGATCACAACAGCCCACTCGGCGCCATTCACGGGGACGTCAGTACGGCAAACCCCTCGTCTTCAATGGCCAGTGAAATCTGCGCGGGCGAGGTGGCCGACGGATCGTAACTGACGGTGGCCTTGCCGACGGCGACCTGTTCCACCACGACGCCGTCCACCGACTGCAGCGCCTTGGTGACGGCGCCGACGCAGTGATTGCAACTCATACCGCTGATATCGAGCTCTAGATGGGTCATCGAACCGCCTGGAGAGAGGTGTTTGAGGGGAAAGCGGTCGTCCGGGTGAGGGGCTGACCGCCGTGAAGCCTCCTTCACAATGTATACCCCTACCCCCTATGTCAATCCCGCGAAAGGAGTACTTCTTTGTACCAACACGAGGCCGCCTCGTGGCGTGTCCTCCCCCTCCGCGCTCAGGTGCGATCACTAGCGCGGGTTGGCAATTACTGCGTGAATTGAAGAATGCGAAGGGCGCGAGGCCCGCGTGAAGGCATCACATCCATTCCGAGTTGTTTTCATGGTCAGTCCTATCGTTCGCGTTGGATTCACTGTTTTGGCTGTTGGTGGTCTGACGTCCTGCACGTTGCAGCGAGACAGCAATTCTGTGCCTCCCGCGACGTCATCGACCAAAGCCATCCCCACCGTCGAGACGCCAGCCATCAACGTGGCCGAGGTCGACGCGCTGATCAAACGGGTGGTGCAGGAGAAGCAGCTGGTCGGCGTGTCGGTGGGCGTCATGCAGAATGGCAAGGTGGTCCTTGCCAACGGGTATGGCTTCCGGCGCCTCGATCCCAAAGAACCGATGACGGCTACCACGATGCTGCCCATCGGATCGGTCACCAAACAATTCACCTGTGCGACGGCGCTGCTGATGGGGCAGGATGGCACGTTGTCCATGCGCGACCGCGTGGCGAAGTATGTCCCATCGGCCACGCGCGCGAGCGACATCACGTTGCTCGACCTTGGGCAGCATGTAAGCGGCTATCGTGACTACTATCCGCTCGACTTCGTGGTTCGTGAGATGCAGCAACCCGAATCGGCCGACACGATCATCGCGCGCTACGCCATGCGCCCACTCGATTTCGAGCCCGGATCTCGCTGGTCGTACAGCAACACCAACTTCCTCATCCTCGGCAAAGCGGTTGAAGCGGCGGCGCGTCAGCCTTTTGGCATCGTACTCGCCAGGCGCATCTTTGGTCCCGTGGGGATGACGCGTACCGCATACGATCCTCCGGCCACCGATACCGGCATGTCGCAGGGTTACACGTCGTATGCCCTCGCGGCGCCTTCGGTCGCGAAGCCCGAGGCCAATGGCTGGACCGGCGCGGCGGGAGCGATGTGGTCCACGCCAACTGATTTGCTCGCGTGGGATCTCGCGCTCCTGGACAACAGGGTGCTGAGCGCGGAGTCGTTTGCCACCCTCACCACCCCGCGCGTGTTGAGTGACGGACGGTCCACCGGCTACGGATGCGGGATGAACGCCGCGCTGACCGGCGACGCCGTGGTGTTGTCACATGGTGGTGCGGTGGCGGGATCGGTCGCGACCAACATCATCGTGCCGATCACCCGTTCAGCAATCGTGATCTTGTCCAACGCCGATTTCGCGGCCACGGGAGAGATTGTGGATGCCCTGCTGCCCAAGCTGACGCCGCACGTGGACGCGCCGGTGATCGCCGGCCGGTCCGCGCTTGATGCTGCCAAGGGATTTCTTGAATCGGTGGAACGTGGCGCCGTGGACCGCACCACGTTGGGCGATGACTTCAACGCGCTGCTCACGCCGGCGCATCTCGCTACCGATCGCGCCACACTCGCCAAGGCGGGCAAGATCCGTGACGTGAGAGTGGTGCGCACGCGGGAGCGCGGGGGCATGGAAGTGGCGGTGGTGCAGTACCTCGTGGGGACAACGCCGGCTGTCTCGCTGATGTACCGCACGAACGATGGCAAGATTCAGCAGCTACTTATCAATCGTCGTTAGCCAGCGGCGACTCGTCACCCGCATGCCTCGCCGCTCTGGTGGCTTTGAGCGCAAACTGATACGCTCGGCGCTGCTTGGTCACCTCGTACAGCACGATTCCCGACGAGGTGCCAAGATTGAGACTCTCTATGATGCCGTACATCGGGATGCTGACGCACAGCGCGCTGCGCTCGACGGCCGCGGTGCTGATACCCGTGCCTTCGTTGCCAAACCACACTGCGAGTTTTTTGTATTGCGTGTAGTCGTGCTCGTGCAACACCACGTTCGCGCGCCCTTTCACGTGTGGCGAGGTGACCGCTGACACGAATCCGTTCTTCTCCAGATGCTCCATGCAGCTGTTGGTGTCGACGAACTTCTTGACGAAGCTCCACTTAATGGCAGACGCGGAGATGGCACTCAGGCTCCGTTTCTCACGCATTTCCTCCCATTCATCCGGCAAGAGCTGCCCGTTGGTGACAACATAGGCTTTCTCCACCCCAAGCGCGTTGACGTTGCGAATGATCGTGCCGATGTTGCGAATGTCGTCGGGATTTTCGATCACGGCAATGAGGTTCTTGCATCGGAAATCCCGAATTCTGTCTGCTCGTACGCGCAGTGACGGTTTGGATTTTGGCTTCTCGTCGGTCGTCATTGTTTCGCTGGGCTTGATGAACGGCGTTCTGGGGATCAGGCGATGGGCCTGCACCGAGGATGCCCATTCTCTCGCAGCGGCGCAAGGGATGACGTCCGTGCAACGGGGTTCAGACGTTTGTGGACCGGCTCCGTTGACTTCTATTCCTCCGTCTCTCACCACCACGCTCGCTTTTATTGAATCACGGGGGACACGGAGGCCACGGAGGAGCGTTGCCGCAGGCTAACAGTTCAATCCAAAACGTTCGTACTCTTGATTTGCGCGGAACCCTGTCGCGCGCGCCCTCCGTGTACTCGGTGTCCTCCGTGATTCATCACATGTTCGTTGGTTTTGAATCACGGGGGACACGGAGGCCACGGAGGAGCGTTTGCCGCAGGCTAGCAGTTCAATCCAAAACGTTCGTCCTCTTGATTTGTGCAAAACCCTGTCGCATGCGCCCTCCGTGTACTCGGTGTCCTCCGTGATTCATCACATGTTCGTTGGTATTGAATCACGCGGGGGACACGGAGGCCACGGAGGAGCGTTGCCGAAGGCCCGATGTTCAAACAAGAAGCACCGAGACGCGGACGAGCGACTTGACAGATGCCCTCCCAGGTTATTGAACGGAGTAGCAGCTGTGTCGCAGCGCCACTCCAACCGACTCTGACATGTTCATGGCTCGCTCTCCGATGTGCTGCACCTTTTCGCTGCGCGCGCTGTTGCTGCTTAGCGTGTGCGCCTCGTTCGTCGGGACCACCGTGCGCGCCCAGCGAGGTGCCGCGCCAGCGTCCCCGGCGCTCGCCACATGGCCATCCGGCAGCGTCCGGATCGCCGCGGTGCCGTGGACCGAGGCACAGCGGCTCCTAGACTCTTCAACCATCGTCGTCATCCCCATTGGCGCCGAAGCCAAGGAACACGGGCCGCATTTACCGCTCAACAATGACTGGCTTTTGGCAGAGTACTTTGCCAACCGCGTCGCCGCCGCTACGCGCGTCGTCCTGTACCCCACCGTCAACTATCACTTCTATCCGTCGTTCGTGGAGTATCCGGGGTCCACGTCGCTGCAACTGGCCACGGCGCGCGACGTCATCGTGGACATTGTGCGTTCGATCGCCCGTCACGGCCCACGGCGGTTCTACATCCTGAATACCGGCGTCTCGACCTTGCGCGCGCTGGGCCCGTCGCGAGACAGTCTCCTAGCCGACGGCATTGTCATGCAGTACACGAACATTCTGGAAGTTGGCAAGGAAGCGGAAGACCGCGTGCGGCAGCAGGCAGGTGGAACGCACGCCGATGAACTGGAGACATCGATGATGTTGTACATGTATCCCGCGGTCGTGCACATGGCCAAGGCCGTCGACGACTACCATCCGGGGGCTGGCGGACTGACGCGCGATTCAGTCGCCGCGGTGCGCGAAGGCAAGGTCTGGTCCTGGTCTGGCACCTACGGCAACGCCACTCTGGCGACACGGGCCAAGGGGCGTGTGTTGGTAGAAGCGCAGGTGCGGGGTATGGTGACAGAGATCAAGCAATTGCGACAGACGCCCCTGCCCAGTGCAGGCGAGCGACGATAGCAGGGTTCGCCCCGCTATATTTCATCGTGTCGGCCCTGCCCTATCGGCCCTGCCTACCGGCTCTGCCTTACCTCCGTGGCTCCTCACGCCCTTCCTACCGTACCCGCGCCCGAATGCACGTGTCAGACACGACTGATCAGAACAAAGATTTGATGGCGATGCTCGCCCCCTATCGCACGCCGGTGGCGTGGAAGAGCGGATTCCAGTTGGCGTCGACGGCGTTCCTGCTGGCGCTCTTCTGGGCCGCCGCCGTGTTGAGTCTCCGGGTGGGGTATTGGCTGACCTTGATCATCGCCGTGCCCGCCGCCCTCATGGTGGTGCGGCTCTTTATGCTCCAACACGATTGCGGACACGGCGCCTTCTTCCGCTCGCAGAAGATGAACAACCTCGTCGGCGGCGTACTCGGCGTCATCACCTTGGTGCCGTACGCGTACTGGCGGCGCACCCACGCGATTCACCACGCCACCAGCGGCAACCTCGACGTGCGCGGACTTGGTGATATCGACACGCTCACCGTGCGCGAGTATCTCAGTCGCCCCAAGTTCAAGCGGCTCTTGTATCGGCTCTACCGCAATCCCGCCGTCCTGCTGCTGATCGGCCCCACGTGGCAGTTCATTCTCAAGCATCGACTGCCGCTCGACACACCCAAAGGGTGGACGCGGGAAATGATGGGCGTGCAATTGACCAACCTCGGGCTGGCGGGCGTCATTGCCCTGATGTGGTGGACGCTGGGGATCAAGCAGTTCCTGATGGTGCAGTTGCCGATCACCCTGCTCGCAGGCTCGATTGGCGTCTACTTGTTCTACGTGCAGCATCAGTATGAAGACACGTATTGGCGCTATCGCGAGGCGTGGAACTACTTTGCTTCGGGACTCGAAGGTGCGTCGCACCTGACCATGCCGAAAGTGCTGCAGTGGTGCACCGCCAGCATCGGCTTGCACCATATCCATCACATTGCCAGCCGGATTCCGAACTACAATCTCCAGAAGGCATTCGACAACCATCCCGAGCTCCAGCAAGTGACGAGACTTTCGCTCTGGAAAAGTGTCACCACATTACGACTCACGCTCTGGGACGAAGATGCCAAGCAGTTGGTCGGATTTCGGGAGCTTCGCAGCATCCGTGATCGCATTGCGGCCGAACTCGAGCATGGCGCGGCCATCATGGCCACCAAGCCTGACGCGATACCACTTACCTGGCGCTAGTAGGCAACGCGCATACCCACTCGGGTCTGCACCGACTCTTCTCACAATTAAGGACCACGTGGCAAACAAACCGAATTACGAATTCGAGAAGCGAAAGAAAGAACAGGAACGCAAGCAGAAACAGGAGGCGAAGCTGCAACGACGCCAGGAAGAGGCGCGGCAACGTGCCGAAGATATCGCCAATGGGGTGGAGCCAGCGCCGGACAACGGCCTGTAGCCTCGTGGCAACAGACTCGGTTGGGCGTCGGCACTGGACGTGCTCCTCGTCGCCTCGCGAAGCGACGAAGGCCGGTTCGAACGCCTGAGCGCTTCAGACCTCGATGCCAGTATATTGCGGGATGTCAGAGGTATCCGCATACTCCGCCATGAGTCTACGCGACACACGCGCACCGTCTACTTCTCTGCGTCGCCCCCGGTAGCACGTAATGGATCGTGTACAGAGCGCTCCGTTCCGTGACGCCCCCTGCGCGTTCTGCGAGATTGTCGCAGGCACGCGCCCGGTGAGTATCGTCGCGGAGGATAGGCACACGATGACCGTCGTTGACCTCCGGCAGTTTCATCCGGGGCATGTCCTCGTTATCCCGCGAATGCACGTCCGCGATATCCGCGCGGCAAACGACGCGACGATGGCGGCTGTGGCAATCGCCACTGCGCGCGCCGCGCGCGGTGTGGATCGCGCATTCCCCAGCGACGGCCTCAGTATCTGGCATTCGGCTGGCGCCGGCGCCAACCAGGAAGTGCCACACCTCCATGTGCACATCCATCCTCGGCGTTTTGGCGACCAGCTGCTGAA
>JANOPS010000204.1:0-4553 GCA_031421995.1 Gemmatimonadaceae bacterium | reverse complement strand
CTACTAGATGCAAGCCAGACCCGCGGAGAATCGCTCTGACTGCTGCGCGGAGTGCGATCGGGTGCTCCTCAGTCGACGCCAGCTATTGTTGCATCCATTGCTCGCGCGCAGTTTACGGAATGTCCACCGCGCACCATAAGTCTACGAGACCACATCATTGAGCGTCGTCGCCGAGTGTACCCCCGCACTTGTTGAGGTGGCGGCGTGAGCGTGCTGGACCGTCTCACTGCAGCCGTTACCGACCGCTACCGCATCGAGCGCGAGCTCGGCGCTGGCGGTATGGCCACCGTCTACCTTGCGCACGATCTCAAGCACGAGCGCGACGTCGCCATCAAAGTGCTGCATCCCGACCTTGGCGCGGCGATTGGCAGCGAACGGTTCCTCGCTGAGATCCGTACCACGGCCAAGTTGCAGCATCCGCATATCTTGCCGCTGCTCGATAGCGGCGCGGCGGATGGACTGTTGTTCTATGTCATGCCGTACGTCGCGGGCGAGACGTTGCGCGGGCGGCTGGAGCGCGAACGGCAGTTGCCACTTGAAGACGCCACGCGAATTGCCCGCGAAGTCGCCGATGCACTGGGGGCGGCGCACGCGTTGGGCATCGTGCATCGCGACATCAAGCCGGACAACATTCTGCTGCAGGGTAGCCACGCGGTCGTGGCCGATTTCGGCATCGCACTCGCCGTGCAACAAGCCGGTGGGCCGCGCCTCACGCAGACGGGGATGTCACTGGGCACGCCGCAGTACATGAGCCCCGAGCAGGCGATGGGCGAGCGCACACTGGATGCGCGCAGCGACATCTACGCGCTGGGCGCCGTGCTATACGAAATGCTCACGGGCGAACCTCCGTTCACCGGTGCGACCGCGCAAGCGGTGGTGGCCAAGGTGATGACGGAGCGGCCGCAACGCGTAGCGGCGGTGCGCGACAGCGTCCCTGCGCATGTCGAGGCGGCGGTGAACAAGGCACTGGCCAAGCTGCCCGCCGATCGGTTTACCAGCGCCGCCAAATTCGCCGAGGCGTTGGCGCAAAACGGCTCTGCCATTGCAGGTGCCGACGGAACGCGAGAACTAGTCCACGACGTTTCGGCCGCGCGTGGTGGGAAGCGCTCGTCATCCATGACGTGGTTCGGACTCGGCGCGGCCGCCGCTCTCGTACTGGCGTTCGGTAGCTGGGCGGTGTTCGGCCGCGCGCGTGATGACGAGGGGACGCCGCCTGCGTATCGATTCACGCTGCCTGCCACCGAGAGCGACGTGCCAGTGGTCTCGCCCGACGGCCGATATCTCGTCTCCATCACTGGTGCGGGGCTGCTGTTGCGTGCGCTACACGAGGTTGAGGGCGTCCCGATCAATGGCACCGAGGGCGCGCGCGCGGCCTTCTGGTCGCCCGACAGCAAATGGGTGGCGTTTTTCTCCGCGGGCCAGCTGAAGAAGGTGGCCATCGCTGGCGGGCCGCCGCAAACGCTGACCGCGGTACCGGAGGCAAGGACGACGGGCAGCTGGTCGATCAACGGGACCATGCTGGTCGAGATCACCGAAAACCCGGCGAACGAAGGCTGGTTTGTCCTGGTGCCCGGGGCGACGTCGCTGAAAAAAATCAGGGGGTTGGACCGCAACCGCGTTCGCACTCCCGAGAAGGCATTTCCGTCGTTTCTGCCGGACGGCGAGCACTTCCTGTTCACACAGCCCGTGAACGACGTGGCCACGCTGATGGTGGGTTCGATCAACGACGAGCAGACACAGCCCCTCACACCGTCGGACTCGCGCGGCGTCTACGCCTCCGGATTCATTGTGTACGTCCGTCAGGGCACGTTGTTTGCGCAGCCGTTCGACGCCGAAAAGCGCACCACGTCCGGGGAGCCCAGGCGCCTGATGGACGACATCGAGTTCTTTTCGCCTATGGGGAGAGCGTCGTTTTCGGTGTCGCAAACCGGACTCCTGATCTCCCGTCGTCGATTGCCGCTCTCGCAGCTGCGATGGATCGATCGCGACGGCCGGCAGACCGGCACGATGCTCGAGGCCGCGACGTATTGGGGGCTCGGGCTGTCGGCAGACAACCGGCGGCTGGCGGTGCAGATCGACGATTCACGGCTCAGCACCTCTGACATCTGGATGGCCGATCTTGATCGCAACGTGGCCACGCGGCTGACCTCATCGCCGCGCTCCGATATGTGGCCGCGCCTGTCTCCCGATGGCACGCGCGTCGTCTTCGGCGGCGATTGGGAGGGTCCGCCGAACCTGTACATTGCCGACGTCGAGGGCGGCGAGCCGCGGGTGCTGGTGCCGTTCGATCGCACGGAGCACATCGTCGGCGGCTGGACGCCCGATGGCCGGCAGGTGGTGTACACCAAGCGCAACGACACGTATGGCCAGGACATCTGGGTGGTCGACGTGGCAACGGGCGCGCGTCAGCCCATCCTCGCCTCACAGTTTGATGAGGCCTCGCCGGCCGTGTCGCCGAACGGACGCTGGCTGGCGTACGCGTCGACCGCGTCGGGGCGCCGCGAAGTGTACGTGCGCGAATTTCCGACCGGTGCGTGGCAGCTGCGCATGTCGCTGAACGGCGGAACCCAACCGGCGTGGCGCGACGATGGGCAGGAGCTGTACTACTATCAACCCGACGGGGCCATCATGGCGGTGCCGATTTCAGCGGCCGCGGCTGGCCGGCCTACCGCTGGGGTACCGGTGCGGCTGTTCGGTGTCGATCCACGCGCGTATCGCTCGTTTGACGCGGCGTTGGGTGGCCGACGTTTCTTGATGAACGTGGTTGATCCTGACGATGTGTCGCGCCTTGATGATGTGGCGATTAACTGGCCGCGGCTGCTTCGGCCGCGGTAGGCATCGGTCTGGCGCGTTCTCGCGGTGTGGAGCGTCATCCAACACGTCACGCTAGGCGCGGACGTTTGCATATGCGCCTTTGCGAGACGGCACTCTTGGAAGCCTACTGGGTATCGCACCATTCAAGGGGTCAGAGTCGTTGAATGCCGAAACGAGGGATGCTGATCGGGCGAGGGCCCTGAATTCAACGACTCTGACCCCGTGAATGAAACGGCGTGGGACTGATGCTCCCGAAAGCGGTCGTCGGTCTGCGCATCGCCAGCGGAAGGCTTACTTTGTACAAGGCCGTTCCGACACGCCAGTTCTCGCACACGCCGCCCCTCATGAGCGCTCGCCGCATTCTCGTTGTTGATGATGAAGCCGGTATTCGCCACGCACTCGGCCAACTGCTCGAGTACGAGGGCTTTGAGGTGCGCACGGCCTCCGGCGGCACGGAAGGGATCGCGGAGTACGAGAAATTCCGCCCTCAGCTGGTGTTTCTAGATGTAAAGATGGCCGGCATCGACGGCCTGGAAGTACTCAAGCGTCTGCGGCAGATCGATGGGAACGCGCTGGTGGTCATGATCAGCGGACACGCCACGATTCAAACGGCCGTCGAGGCCACGCAGCTTGGCGCGTACGACATTCTCGAAAAGCCGCTCGATACCGACCGTGTGCTGGTGCTGCTGCGCAACGCGTTCGAAACGCGCACGCTCACTGAGGAGAACGAGCGACTTCGACAGACGATCGAATCGCGCTACGAGATCGTGGGCAAGACGTACGCGATTCGCGCCTTGCTCGAACGCATCGAGAAGGTGGCGTCGACACCGGCGCGGGTGCTCATCACTGGCGAGAACGGCACCGGCAAGGAATTGGTGGCGCGCGCCATTCATCGTGGCTCACAGCGGGTCAAGAAGCCGTTCGTCGAGGTGAACTGCGCGGCTATTCCCTCGGAGCTCATCGAGAGCGAACTCTTTGGTCACATGAAGGGGTCCTTCACCGGTGCGATCAGCGATCGCGCGGGCAAGTTCGAACAGGCGGATCAGGGCACCCTGTTTCTCGACGAAATCGGCGACATGTCGTTGTCGGCGCAAGCCAAGGTGCTGCGCGTGCTGCAAGACGGCGTGGTCACGCGTATTGGCGGCAACAAACCGATTCAAGTGGACGTGCGCGTGCTCGCGGCGACCAACAAGGATCTGCAAGACGAGATCGCCGCCGGCCGCTTTCGCGAGGACCTGTTCTATCGGCTGAATGTGGTGCCGATCGCGGTGCCTGCATTGCGCGAGCGACGCGAAGATATCGAACAGCTCGTCATCCATTTCCTGCGCCAGTTTGCCGCGCGCGACGGCATGCCCGCGCGGGACATTACCGATGAGGCACTGCGTCGGCTGGCCGAGCTGGATTGGCCCGGGAACGTGCGCGAATTGCGCAACACCATCGAACGCCTGGTGATTCTGGCGAACGCGGCCACCATCACGGCCGCTGATGTCGATCGTCTCGTGGGCCGGCGCAGCGCCGAGCCGGCGGGACTTGGCAATCTTGTCGACTGCCAAACGTTTGAAGAGTTCAAGCTCTCGGCTGAACGTGCGTTCTTACAGTCCAAGCTGCGTGCCTTCGACTGGAACGTGTCGGAGACGGCACGGGCGCTGGATATGCCGCGGTCGAATCTCTACAAGAAGATCGAACGTTATGGGTTGACGCGGGAAACCACCCCTGACTCTTTGCCTCCGACTCGATGA
>JANOPS010000203.1:0-14923 GCA_031421995.1 Gemmatimonadaceae bacterium | reverse complement strand
TGAAGCGATAGTACACATCGAACTGCGTACCACCACTACCGCTTTGCGTCACGCTAAAGTCGTTGTCGGTGCCCATGAGCAGCACGTACAAGCCATTCGCCAGCTGCGGCCCGACTGCAAATCCTTCCATTTTCTCTGGTGCCTTGCCGCCGAGCGCTGCCAATTGTGTTGCGGGAAGATCAAGGTCGATGAGTTTGGGGCCCTTGCTTACCGCGATGTTGCCGGAGGGCAACGGCCCGCTCGCCGGCAGGTTGATGCCACTGACATCCGTTGCTCCCGCGAGATCAATCTGGAAGATGCTCTTGTCGGGACTTGCGAGCATGGCACCAACACCGATGCCGCGGTTGTTGCGTTCAAGAATCAGAAACTTGTCGTTGCCGAGCGCCACGATCGCCGAGATGCCGGTTCCTTGCCCACTGGTTTCCAACAGATACGCATACTGCGCGACGGCCTGCCCCGTCTCCGTGTCATACTTGACGATGCGCGTGTAGCGCCCGCGGTTTCCACCGGCCCACCCATCGTCGATCGTCCCATTCTGCAGCATGGCGTAGGCGAATTTTCCATCAGGGCTGATCGCGAGGCCCTCGAAACCACGATTGGGCTCGCGACCAGAGGTCAGCGGACTCGGCGAAGCGCCCGTTCCTGGTGTTGCCACATAATTGACGGTCGTCCCTACCTTGGGGATTAGATTCGCCGGCACCTCGTAACGTCGTACCAGTTCTCCCGACCGGTTGAACTCAAGCACCGAAGGGCCGTACTCGTCCGACACCAGGAAGTTGCCCGTGCGCGGGTTCACCACGAGTCCTTCTGGATCGAATGCGTTGCCCAGGACAGCGGTGCTGTTCGAAGACGGTGGCGATCCCGGTGCGATGCCGTTCAGCGGTACGCCGCTCGACTTGAGCAACACGGTTTGCAGCACCTGAAAATTGCTGATGGCACCAGTGGTTCCGTTGATGTCGATGGTGAACCGCTCCAGCCGCGTATCGTAGGTCAACACGCCGCCACCGGGCCCCCGATCGGCGGCTCCCCACCACTCATTGCGATTGCGGTCGTAGTAGAGATCGGAGAACATCCCCAGCCGATTGAAGGTCGAAGCACTACCGGCCCTGCCCTCTGTTGCTCCTGGAATGGCGATGCCGTTGACGTAATTAATGTTCGAGAAGGTTTGTGCGGCCACGGGCGTGGCGACGAGAAGCGCGGCGAGCGCCGCGGCGGCGTGATGGAGGGACATGCTGGCCTCAGTGATGCAACGTTGCGTGTGAACGACTCAGAATCGATCGTATCGCACGATAGGCCGCAGGCGAAACGACAGCGAGACATATCCGTCCGTGTGCGGCAATTGAGGCGATCCCGTGACCGATGGCTGCGGAAGTCGTGACGTGAACGTCACGAAAGCACGCTACGGACGTGCTCGCTGAAGGGCCGCTTTCGGGAAATCACTGGGTGGTGCCAAGGCCGCCAAGGTTGTTCAAACGCTTGCTCGACGGGACCGAGGGTTGGCGACGGTCCATCGAACGGCTGGAGCCGAAGACTGCGAATGGCTGGCGGGAGGCCCCGTGTTCTCCGTGTCCCCCGTGATTCATCCACGTTGGCATTTTGTTGTTGAGTCGCGGAGGACACTGAGTGGACGGAGGATAGGCGACGAAAGCCTGTGCATTGTCACACCCGGTATCTCAAGTGCTCGCAAGCGCTACCGCAACCAACCCTCAATGCTCTCCACAACAAACGTGTCATCCGTAAGCTCGGGAAAGCGCGCGACCGCATGACGGATCCCCTCCGCCTGTCCCGGGCTCAGCACTTCGTGCGTGTCAAACGTCCACGTCCCACGCACCAAGCCCTGCACGCGTAGCACCTCAAGAATGCCAGGCAAGCAGCCGCGATAGCCGTGCGCGGCATCAAACACGAACGCGTTCGCCATCGTCAACGCTGCACCACGCGTGAGCCACGCGCGCGGCACATCGGCAACACCGGATGCCCGCCACGCTTTGATTTCGTCGAGCATCAATACCGCGTTCCGCGTCCAGACGGCCCACTGCCCCAACAGCCC
Source organism: Gemmatimonadaceae bacterium (assembly GCA_031421995.1). Classification (GTDB taxonomy): domain Bacteria; phylum Gemmatimonadota; class Gemmatimonadetes; order Gemmatimonadales; family Gemmatimonadaceae; genus Gemmatimonas. The sequence continues at coordinate 12,876 of JANOPS010000203.1, read as the reverse complement.
ACCGACGAAGTGTGATGTGTACGTGCGGCCGCCGCAGGTGACCGGAACATCCGTGACGAGATCCGCCACGATGGCATCGTCATTGCCGGTGTACAGCGCAATGTCGTCCCGCCCGGCATCCGCCACGGCGCGCATCACATCCAGTGTCGCGTAGCGATCAAACGGCGCCACCTTGATTGCCACCACATTCGCGATCTGCGCGAACTCCCGCCAGAACGCGTAGGACAACCGACGACCCCCCACCGCTGGCTGCAAGTAGAAACCGAAAACCGGCAACGTCTCCGCGACATGCGCACAGTGTGCGAGAATCGCCGCGTCATCACTGTCGCGCCACGCGCCAAGCGAGAGCAGGCCGCAATGATACCCCAGCACGCGCGCGATCTCCGCCTCCTTCACCGCATTGTGCGTGTCGCCAACAAGACCGGCCACGCGCACAAACTGATGGTCCCCGCGTTGCACGAGCGCATCGGTGGCGGTCTCGGCGGCCAACTCGAGTACGGCACGGTACAGACCGATCGATGGATCATGGATCGGGAAGCCGGTGGTGTGGACGCCCACCGCCATCCCGCCCGCACCCGCGGCCACGTAGTAGCGAGTGAGCGCACGCTGATGCCGCTCGTCAATGGTGCGCGAGGGCGTTAGCGCCAACGGGTGCGCGGGGATCACCTGCCCATCCAGCAGGTGACGTCGCATGTTAAACGGCGCCATCGTGGTCGCGGTCATGCGCACCACCAGACGACGCTAGAACTTCCCATCGCGCACCTCGAACTTCGTCGGCTTGTTTAACAATCGACCGTCGGAACGAATCCATTCCACCGCCCAACCGCACAGCGTCTCGAGCGGCATAGCCATGTAGGGCATCGTCGTTGTGAGCGCGTCAACGTTGGCGACGAGGGCGTGACCGCCGCCATCGTTGCCACTCTCCGCAGCAAACACCGGTGCTATGCCCACAGCACGGCCTACACACTCCGCAATCTCGCGGACCGACACGATAGGCCCCGTCACGTTCAACGCCACCGCCGGCAGTGACGCCTGCCCCAAGGCGCGCAACGCCAACCGATTCGCGTCACCCTGCCAGATCACATTCACGTGACTGGCGGACAGCTCGATCGGTGCACCACGCAGTACCTTGAGCGCAATGTCGGTGACCACGCCATATCGCAGATCGCACGCATAAAACAAGCGATACAGCAGCAACGGCGACCCAGTACGCCGCGCGACCGACGTGAACACGCGCTCGCGACCCACGCACGATGCGGCATACTCTCCATCGGGCCGCAGTGGATCGGCTTCCCGCGAGCCACCATGCTCCACCAACGATGGGCCATACACATTGCCCGTCGAAAAGCACACGATGCGCGCGCCCGCGAAACGCTCGGCGGCATGCACCGAGGCCACCACGTTCTGCGTCCAGGTGCCCACGGGATCTCCCGTGGTGCCAAACTTCTGCCCAGCCATCCACAGCACGTTGTCCGCAAACGGGAGAGCCGAAACGGCGCGCGGGTCTGACAAGTCGGCCCGAACAATCTCCACGTTGGCCGCTCGCAGTCGCTCGACGACCGCAGTATCACTAAACCGGGAGACGGCAAGCACGCGGCGAGTGGTGTCGGCCATCGCGCGTCGAGCCATCAGGGCGAGGGTGGGACCCATTTTGCCCCCAGCCCCCAGAATGATCAGATCACCGGGTAACGCAGCGAGCGCGTCGCGTGTGGCGCTGTCGGGCAATGACAATTGCTCCTCGAGCAACGCTTCTTGTGGTCTCGCGTCCGTCATCGCGCGCTATCGAACGAAGCGCGGGGAGCAGCGCTTCGCTACTCGTCGGCGCATGGCGGCGCATCGTCGATGCGAATGCCAAGTTCGGCCGCCAGCGCTCGCCGCCCCGCTTCAATCCGTTCGCGCGTCGCCTGCTTGAGCTTGGGAATGTCCGCCAGCGTCATGCTTGCCGTGTCGATTGGCTCGAGTACTTGCGCAATGGCCCTTGCTGGCAAGAACTGAAAAGAACCGGCGGCCATCGCTCCACGAGTCCCCGCAACGGCGATGGGCAGGATCGGTGCCCCGGCCTCGATGGCCAAGCGAAACGCCCCGTCCTTAAACGGCAGCATTTGCCACGTCTTGGAGCGTGAGCCCTCGGGGAAGATCATGATCGACACTTTCTTCTTCAGACGATCACGACACTGGTTGATGGCGTCGATCGCCGATTCCCGTTTGCCGCGAATCAGCTTGATGTCGCCGGCCATCTGCATCATCCAGCCCATCAGCGGGATCTTGAAAATCGTGTCCTTGCTCAGCCATTTCATTTCCCACGGGAAGCCGCTGATCAGAAAGATGTCAGCCCACGACTCGTGGTTCGCAACAACCACATACGGCCGTCGCGGATCGGCCAGCGATCCACGAGTCACAAACTTCCATCGGCCGATGAGCCGCACGGCGGCGACGGCAACGAGCCGAAACGTGCGCCCGGCCGCATAGCGGCCGGGATCGAACGGCGCCGTCACGGCAAACACCGCCGCAACGGCCACCGTGCCGAAAATGACGGCGAGTGCCAATACCGTCCAGGCCCACGCATTCAGCAGGCGCTGCATCACGCGTCGGCAGCGTCCATCGGGTCGGCCGGATCAATGAAACCGAGCTCCTTGTGCGAGCCATCGCAGAACGGCTTCACCTTGGATGCGCCGCAGCGGCAGAGCGACATCGGACGCCCCTCGGCACGCGGGGGAATCACCGCACCGGTGTGGTCCAGCAAAACAATCTGTGCCGCGTCTTCGGCTGAGATACCAATCGAGCCGTTCTTGCGAACGGTGAGTGTAATGGGCATGGAGTCTGGTGAGAGTGAAGAGAACGAGACATCGCGAACGGGACTAGGCAGACGCGCCAGCGTTCATGTCTGCAGCGTGACGCTTGAGCCGAACAAGCATGGCACTCAGTCCCGACTCGCGAGCGCCAAGTCCGATATCTTGCATCAGCAAGCGTACGAGATCGGCGGGTAGTGACAAAGTAACCGCTGGCGCCTGATCATTCACGGCCGCAAAGACAATCGCCAGAACGGCGGCTATCGTTGGTGACTGACGTGCGTTTACGTCGGCGTAGAAGTGGAGGGTACCGTTCGCCTGGTGTTCGGGGAAGAGATCGACCCGCGTTTGGCACTCCGGGACAGTAAATGCGGTGCGGTCGAGGCCAGCAAGGCGCTCGGGCAACGGTTCGAGCTTCCGAGACCACCCCAGCAGCGCCTGCATCTTGTCTTCACGCTCCAGCATGCGGAACTGGCGAAGGGTCTTGGCGAGCAGCGGCGGAAGCGGGAGCGTACCGGCCTCTTCCTGAGGCTGGGCGTGCGGGAAATTGGTCTCGGACATGCACACAAGTGAATCGTGACGCACGCGATGGGTCAAGCGACGCGGTCGGGCCTGATTGACTGTGACCCGTTAATAGAGGAGCTTGCACGCATGACGAATGTGCGCGTCCGCAGCACTACCACCCCCCTCTCGGCCCTCCTCGTCGCCTGCCTGCTCATGGCATGTCAAAGTGGTGCCGCGGTGAACAGCGCTGTGGGCACCTTGGAGATGGTGGAGATTGATATCGGGCCACTCCAACCATCACGCGCCGTCCGCGTGCTGGTCCGCGAGGGGGACGCGGTGCGCGAGGGCGATACGTTGGCTGTCTTCGCGATGCCGACGTTAGTGGCGTCGGAAGCGCAGGCGAATGCGCGGCTGGAGTCCGCTCGTGAGTCGGCACGCGAAGTCGACCGCGGCTCGCGGCCGGCAGAGGTGGCACGCGCCGAGTCCGAACTGCGGGCAACTGAGGCCGACGCCGAGCGGACCGCGTCGGACCTGGCACGCCTGACACCGCTGGCGGCACGCGGCGACATCGCCAAAGTCCAACTCGACATGGCGCAGTCCGCGGCCCGTATTGCCGCCTCGCGACGTGACGCGGCACGCGAAACGCTGCGGCTGGTGCGCGAAGGCCCCCGTGCCGAGCGCAAAGCATCCGCCGCTGCAGAGGTGCGTGGTGCCGCCGCTGCCGCGGCGGCGATTCGCGCAACCGCCAATGACATGGTGCTGATCTCACCGGTGAATGGCGTGGTGAGTAGTCGGAACGCAGAACCCGGCGAAGTGCTGGCCGCTGGCCAAAGCGCCGTCACGATCGGACAACCGGCGCGCCCGTGGGCACGCATCTACGTGTCGCAGTTCATCGTGCCGCAACTCCACATTGGCGACACGGTCGTCGCGCAGTTGGACGGCGACAGTACGCACTATCGCGGACGGGTGGCCGCCATCGCCAGCAAGGCAGAGTACACGCCGCGGGTTGCGCTCACGGAGCGCGAACGCGCGGATCTGCTGTTCGGTGTGAAGATCGAATTCGATGATCGCGTGGATCGCTTGCGCGCAGGACTTCCGATCACCGTCCTCTTGCCGACTGCGCGGGAGCGGTGAATCCGCTGTCGGACATCGTCAACGACGCGTCACCGGCAGACCGGCCGCCTGTCGTTCGCACGCAGGCGCTGCGAAAGGCCTACGGTGCGCTGGTGGCGGTCCATGGTCTGGATCTCGAAATCCGTCGCGGCGAGGTGTTCGGTCTTCTGGGTCCAAATGGATCTGGCAAGACGACCACGATACGTATGTTGTGCGGATTAGTCGAGCCGACGAGTGGGACCGCCGAGGTCGCGGGCTTTGATGTGGTGAAGGACGCGGAACGTGTCCGACGACGGATCGGCTACATGTCGCAGCGGTTCGGGTTGTACGACGATCTCACCGTCGGCGAGAATCTGCGGTTCTACTCATCGGTCTATGGGGTGATCGGTCGCGATCGCGCCGAGCGTGTGGCCGCGCACGCGGAATCGTTAGGGCTTGCCGGCCGATGGTCCCAGTTGGCTGGCACGTTGAGTGGCGGGTGGAAGCAACGCCTTGCCCTGGCCTGTGCCACCGCCCACAAGCCCGATCTGGTGTTCCTCGACGAACCCACCGCCGGTGTCGATCCAGCGGCGCGACGCACCTTTTGGGAAACGATTTACCAGCTCGCTGCGGGCGGTACGACACTCTTGGTGACCACGCATTACATGGATGAAGCCGAGCGCTGCAAACGCCTGGCGTTCCTGTCGCGCGGGCACTTGATCGCACTCGGTACACCACACGAGATCACGACACAGTTCGGCACCACGAACGTCGAAGAAGTCTTCGTGATGCTGCAAGAGCGTGACGAGGCAGAGCGTGAACACGGATCGTCGGCAGTGGCGACGCAGCCTCCCGTAGCGCGCGCGGGGCGGTAGCGCCATGCTCGAACGCATTCGACGATGGACCGTCTGGCCGATGCTCTGGAAGGAGTTCATCCAGTTGCGCCGCGATCGCTTGACCTTGGCGATGATGACGGTGCTGCCGTCCATGCAGCTGATCCTGTTCGGCTACGCCATTCAAACTGACGTGCGCCGGTTGCCAACGGTCGTGCTCGACGAGTCGCAAACGTCGGAGAGTCGCGCACTCATCCAGGTGCTGCAGAACACCGACAATTTCCGCGTCGTCGCGTCTGTCCCGAGTCGCGCGATGGCACAACGCTGGATTGAGCGTGGCGCGGCTCGCGTGGCACTGATTATTCCACCAGACTACCAACGCGCCATCCGTCGAGGCGAAACAGGACGCGCTCAGTTGCTCATCGACGCGGCCGATCCACAATCGTCAGGCGCAGCCATTTCGGGAGCACAGCTCGCCGCGCAGGCGCGCGGGGCACAGTTGCTGGCCGCCCAGTACAAGCTGGTTCCTCCCGTCGAAATTCGTGTACGCCCGTGGTACAATCCGGCGCAATTGAGCGCCGTGTTCATCGTCCCCGGCGTCATCGGTATTCTGCTCACCATCACCATGACGCTGATCACCTCGACCGCGGTCGTTCGCGAACGCGAGCGTGGTACGCTGGAGCAACTGATCGTCACGCCGATCGGTAAAGCCAGCCTGATGATCGGTAAGCTGGTGCCCTTTATTCTGGTGGGCTACGTGCAAATGAGCGTGGTGCTGCTGCTCGGCATGACCTTCTTCGACGTACCCATTCGCGGCAGCCTTCCGCTGCTCTACGCGCTCGCCTTCGTATTCATCGTGGCGAGTCTGGGTGTGGGGTTACTGATTTCCACGGTCGCCCGCAATCAGATGCAGGCCATGCAGCTCAGCTTCTTCTTCATGCTGCCGAACATCCTGCTGTCGGGGTACATCTTTCCACGCGCGGCGATGCCGGTGCCGGCGCAGTGGATTGGCACCATTCTTCCCCTCACGTGGTTTCTCGAGATCCTGCGCGGGGTGCTGCTCAAGGGGGTCGGCATCGCGGATCTCTGGCAGGAGCTCGCAATATTGGCCGGTGGGGCGGCGGTGCTGTTGGCCGTCTCGATCCGCAGGTTCTCAAAGACGCTGGACTAAACGCGGGAACGGAGATGTGAGGGGGGAGGCACGTGCAGGCGTGAGCCGTGAGCTTTGCGGTTTGAGGCTTGAGCGCCCGCTTGAGGGATGAGGCGTGAGGTTTGGGCGACTCAGGTGTGAGTGCTGAGGTGTGAGGCGCACGAGTGCGAGGCTCTGCGGTGTTTCGGCACGTTGGTTCATGCGACATCCCACAACAACGTGCTGACCCGTGCACCGGCGTTTCGGCGCTTCGCCGACAGCCCACCGTTCCATCGTCGAAATTCGCAAATTGGCAATTGACCCCGCGTCCATGCGAGCGCCCGATCGTTCAGGCGGAGGTTCGAGTGGATGCACTGCAGAACCGTAGGGTTCGACAGCGCGAGAAGCCAAGCAAGCCGTGCCTCAAGCCTCAACCCCCACACCTGCAGTCGCCCAAACCTCACCCCTCATCCCTCAAGCGGGCGCTCAGGCCTCAAACCGCAAAGCTCACAGCTCACGCCTGCATGTGCCTCACCCCCCCCCCATCACCCCTCCCCCCGCCCGAGGCCTCAGCTCTGCCCCATGCCGTTCCCCTGCCGTTCCCCTGCCGTTCCCCTCACCCCTCCGGGAACCGAACGGGGTATTTTAAGCATGTTCTCATGGCGGCAGTTGGACAGTTGGCCCGCCCACCCACCCCTAGTCGCCCGCGCCATGCTGATTCGACGCCCCGAAGACATCAAGTCGTCCGAGATCACTCCCGAGTCGATGTACGTTGATCGGCGCCAGTTTGTCGGCGCGGCCGGGGCATTGGCCTTGGGCGCCCTCATTGCCCCCGCGGCACTTGGCGCCTCACCGCTCGGCGCGGCGCCGACCGATCGTGGACGACAAGACGACAAAATCACGTCTGAAGAAGACGCGACGAGCTACAACAACTACTACGAATTCGGGACGGACAAGGAAGAACCGAAAGAACTCGCGAAAAACTTCAAAACCAAGCCGTGGAACATCGAGATTGCCGGCATGGTGAAGGCGCCGCGCACGATGGGCGTTGATGAGCTGTTCCGGGCGCTCCCGGTTCAGGACAAGATTTATCGGCATCGCTGCGTGGAAGCCTGGTCGATGGTCATACCCTGGCAGGGCACGCCACTCAAAGACATCATCGCGCGTTGCGATCCGCTGCCGAGCGCAAAGTTCGTGGAGTTTACCACGCTCTTCGATCCCCGTCGGATGCCCGGGCAACAACGTCCCGCACTGCCGTGGCCGTACAAAGAGGCGCTGCGCATGGACGAGGCGATGAATCCACTCGCCATCCTCGCCACGGGGATGTACGGCAAGGCGCTGCCCAATCAGAACGGCGCCCCCGTGCGTCTCGTGGTACCGTGGAAGTACGGATTCAAGGGCATCAAAGGCATTGTCAAGATTCGCTTCACGGATCAAATGCCCAAGACCACGTGGAACGACATCGCCTCCAGCGAATACGGCTTCTACGCCAACGTGAACCCAGCCGTCGATCATCCGCGGTGGAGCCAAGCCAAAGAACGCCGTATTGGCCAGTTTCTCAAGATCCCAACGCTGCCGTTCAACGGGTACGCCGAGCAGGTGGCATCGATGTATGCCGGCATGGATCTCCGAAAGAACTACTAATGGCTCCCGCCGCCTCACCGGCGACGGGAGTCTCATGGCGTGACCGGGCGGCACCCGTCGTAAAGCGAGGGGTGCGGCCGGCGCTGTGGGCCCTCGTGATCCTGCCGATCGTGTCCATGGCCGTGCGTCTCGTCCTCGGTCAGCTTGGCGCGAATCCCATCGAGGAGCTCGAGCACGAAACAGGTCGGTGGACGCTCCGCCTCCTCGCGGGCTCGTTAGCCGTTACGCCGCTCATCAGCTTCACGCGTTGGGGGTGGCTGATCGCGCAACGACGCTTTCTCGGGCTCGCCACGTTTGCGTATGTGTCGCTGCATTTGTCGATCTACATTGGCGTCGACAATTTTTTCAATGTCAGCGACATCGTCGAGGATGTCCTCAAACACCTGTATATCACGGTGGGAATGCTGGGATTCCTGCTCTTGGTGCCGCTGGCGATCACCTCGACCAAAGGGTGGATCAAGCGGCTTGGCGGCAAACGCTGGAACCAGCTCCACCGGCTGGTCTATCTCGCGGCCACGGCCGGGTGCGTGCATTTCCTCTGGGCGGTAAAGAAAGACAAGACGGAGCCGATCCTCTATGCAGCGGTCTTTGTCACCTTGTTTGCACTGCGGTTCGTTGGGCGGAAACCCGGTCGTCAGAGCACGTAGGGTTCTGCTCGCGGTACACGCAGGGGGACATTCATATGCCGATGCAGTGTTGCGTACGTCGCGGGTCGGGCGTCCCCCTCAGAAGGACATCCAGCAACGGGTGCCGAAGCGGGTCCCCAGTCACCGCGCGTCTCAATTGACCCTGTGAGCTTGTCTCTCTTGGCCCCGCCCAATGCACTTCCCTCGCTCTCCTGAACTCCTCGGCACACGGTTGCACCGGTGAACACCGCGTCCACCCTGCTCATGCTGCTCGCCAAAGGGCTGGTCGCGGCACTGGCCGTCGTCATCGTGATGCGCACCGCTGGCGAACGAGGGCTGGACAAGCGGTCGAGGCGTGCCTGGCGGTGGGTCGCCGGCTCCCTCTGCGTCGGCATCGTCAGCAGTGTGGCGACTGCCGCATTGACTATCGGGCTGCTCTCTGAGTCCCACGCGTACCTGTTCACCTCCACGCTGACCATCGCGTCGCAAGGTGTCTTCCTGTTCGCGTTCCTACAGAAACCGAGCGCCCCGGGTACGGCAACCGAGCGAGCGATCTTTGGGCTGGATACCGCGATTCTGGCAATCGGCGGAACCCTAGCTGTGTGGTATGAGTTGCACGGCGCATCGTCCGACTTGCCCCCCATCTGGCTCTTTGGGCTGTCGCATGGCGTGCTGCTGGTCGACGGCGTTTTGCTGTTGTTGCTGTTCACCATGTGGAGGCGAACGGCGCTCGTAAGTACGGCCCACGCGCTGCTGGCGGTCGCCGCAGGCCTGTGTGGCATGAGCGTGCAGCACGTGGTCGTCGCGCTTGTTCGAGACCCCTCCCCCGCACTCACGGCATGGGCGTACACGGCGCAACTGGTCGGCCTGCTGTCGCTGGCGACTGGCGCATGGATTCGGCAGGCCTGTGCACGGGCTCCATCTGTGCGCTCGCCGTCGCAGCTGGCCCGCGCGCGTTCGCTCGGACGCCTTGACCCGTTCTTGGCGCTCGCGCCGGGCGCGCTCCTGCTGTGCAGAGTCGTGTACGACGCCGAGCTGGCACCATTCGCAGGATTGGTTGGCGGCGCCGTGATGTTGGCGGTGTTTGTATCGCTGCGCCAACATGCAGCGGCGCGCGAAACCGTGCGAACGCGCAAAGAGACTTCGGAAGAACAGCATGAGATGCGCTTCAATGCCCTTGTGCAACATTCCAGCGACGTGACGACGATTCTCGACGCGCACGGGCAGATTCGCTACGCCAGCCCGGCGGTCGCGAAGGTGCTCGGCCTCGAACCGCGTCGTCTTGTCGGCCGGCAAATTGCGGCCCTGATTCATCCCGATGACGTTGAGGGTGCCTCTCAGTTCCTCGCGAACCTGCGGCCGGCGGGCGCGGTGCCCCCGACATCGACAGGCGAAATGCCGGTGCAGTCTGCCGAGTGGCGTATCATGAACGGGAAGGGCGACTGGATGATGGTCGAGAACGTGGCGACGAACTTGCTCGTCGATCCCGTCGTGCAGGGCATTGTGCTGAACTCGCGCGATGTCACTGAGCAACGCCAGATTGAGGACAGGTTCTTGCACCGCGCATCGCACGATCAGCTCACCGACCTGGCCAACCGCGCCAGCTTTGTGCGCTCGGTAGAGCAAGCGCTTACCCGAAATCAACGTTCGCTTGAGCAACTCGCGATCTTGATTCTTGACATCGATGGTTTCCGCGTGGTGAACGAGTCGCTGGGCCACGGGGCTGGCGACGCGTTGCTCCGCGAGGTCTCGCAGCGCCTGAAGGCGTGCGTTCGCGGCGGCGAATCGATGGCGCGCCTCAACGGGGACGAATTCGCGATACTCATCGAGCAGCAGGCCTCGGCCGACACTGTTGCTCGTGTCGCCGATCGGATTGCGAGCGCGATGTCCAAATCCTTTCGTCTGGGCGAAACGGACGCGGTTGTGAGCGCGAGCATCGGTATGGCCCTCAGCACACTTGGCGACTCGGCCGACGAACTGATGCGGAACGCGGATGTCGCGATGCACGTGGCAAAATCCCGGGGGCAGGGGCACTGCGTGCAGTACGCCACAGACATGCACGCGATCGCCTCAGAGCGCCTGCTGCTCGAAGCCGACCTCCGCGAAGCGGTCGATCGGGAACAATTCGTGGTCGAGTACCAGCCAATCGTCGTGCTCGAGTCGGGTGAGATTGTCGGCGCGGAGGCGCTTGTGCGCTGGGCGTGTCCGAAACGCGGTGTGGTATCACCCAACGTGTTCGTCCCCGTCGCCGAGGAAACAGGACTCATCGTGCCGATCGGGCGATGGGTGTTGCAACGCGCGTGTGCGACGGCCCAGGAGTGGACGCGCATTCGCGGCGTGCCGCTGCGTATCACCGTCAATCTGTCGGCCCGCCAGTTGCAAGACGCGGGCCTTGTGGACGACGTGCAGCGAGCGCTCACGCTGTCTGGGCTGCCCTCCGCACAGTTGACGCTCGAGCTGACCGAGAGCTCCCTGATGTCGGACACCGTGCTCGCCGCCGAACGATTAACCGCGCTCAAAGCGCTCGGCGTGTCGTTGGCCATCGATGATTTTGGCACGGGGTATTCCTCGCTGGCCTACCTGCAGCGATATCCCATCGACATCCTCAAGATCGACAAATCCTTCGTTGGTGTGCTGGATGAAGACGGGGTTGGTCCCGTGCTGGCTGGCGTCATTGTCGCGCTTGGGAAAACACTGCGCATGCACACGGTCGCCGAAGGGATCGAGACGGAGTACCAGCGCGAGCGCGTGAAGGCGCTTGGTTGTGACCTGGGTCAGGGGTATCTCTTTTCACGTCCGCTCACCCCGAGTGCCTTCGAAAGGCTCCTGGTCGATCGCGGCACGGCCGCCTATTCCTTCGAGCAACCGCACGGGGATCTGAGCGCCAAGGCGGCATAACGGCGCGTCGGCACGCTATCTTCATCACACGTCCCACCTGCGATGTCGACCACACGTCGGCGCTGCGCAAGGAGTCGGTCGGCGGACGATGTTCCTTGCAACTGATGGAGAGAGAGGGAAGTGCCTCAGCAGCCTGAGTCGGCGCAGTTCGACGCCTTCGCCGTCGCCGCGCCGGGAATCTCGGCGTTGCTCGCCGCAGAACTCCAGTCACTCGGCATCGTCATCGACACCGTAGAACCGGCTGGTGTCGGGTTCCGCGCGTCACGCGCGACGTTGCTCTCGGTCAACCTCTGGTCGCGACTCGCCACGCGAGTGCTCGTGCGGGTGGCGGAGTTTGCGGCGAGAGATTTCGCGACGTTGGAGAAGCAGGCCGCACGAATTCCGTGGGCGTCATTTGTCGCGCCCAACGCCACCGTGCGGTTTCGCGTCACGTGTCGCAAGTCTCGGCTCTATCACTCTGACGCGGTGGCGGAGCGGGTCGCGCGCGGAGTCACCGGGGCCGTGCCGACCGCGCGCGCGGCAGGCCGATCGCGCGACGAAGATGACGTGGATGGTGACCTGCCGGTTGAGACGCACACGCAGCTCATCGTCGTCCGCCTGGAGCACGATCGCTGCACCGTGAGTGCGGATTCGTCTGGTGATCTGCTTCATCGACGAGGCTGGCGTCAAGCCATCGCCAAGGCACCACTCCGGGAAACACTCGCCGCGGCCATGCTTGCCGCGTGCGAGTGGAACGGCGCACAGCCATTGGTCGACCCGTTCTGCGGGTCTGGTACGATTGGCATCGAGGGGGCGCTGCGCGCTCGGAATATGGCGCCCGGATTGGCTCGGTCGTTTGCGATGGAGCAGTGGCCCGGCGTGTCGTCGGCGAGGGTTGCGGCGCAGCGAGCGGCAGCACGCGCGTTGGCGCTGCCGTCGGTGACGGTACCGATCGTCATGAGCGACCGTGACGCCGGCGCGTGTGATGCCGCGCGTGCGAATGCGGAACGGGCTGGCGTGCTGGCCGACGTGGAGATCATCCATCGCGCGCTCTCGGATGTTGATCTGGCCACCCTGGGTCCGCGCGGGCTCGTGCTGACCAACCCGCCGTACGGGCTGCGCGTCAGCGAAGGTGCTGACTTGCGCAGCCTGTTTGCGCGCCTCGGTGATGTGATCCGCGCCGGGGGGGCGGAATGGCGAGCGGCACTGCTCGTACCCGATAAACGCCTGATTGCCCCTATGCGTCTGTCGTTTGACACCCTGCTGCGGACGTCAAACGGCGGGATCAACGTGGCGATCGAATACAGCAGGGAAAAACGGAGTGGACGGTAGCAACGCGTAAGCGGGCTGGTACGCCTTACGCGCGAAAGTAGTCTTCCCGC
>JANOPS010000202.1:0-4680 GCA_031421995.1 Gemmatimonadaceae bacterium | reverse complement strand
GGGGAAGCAGGCCACGAACGGCGTCACGGTGCCTTCGAAGTTGGTGTAGTGGCCGTGCCGCTCGGTCTGAATGCTGATCGGAATGAACAGGTCGGCCAGCGCGTTGTCGGGGTGCGCGTACGCGTCCAGTCGCACCACCCGTACGCCGGCCGGAATGTGGGCCGCGTCAAACCCCTCGCCCCAGACAACGACCAAATCGGTGTCGCCAGTAAAGGCCTCGCTCACGTTCGCTGGAAGCGCTGCGAAATGAGCCAGTGCCCCCGCACGATTGGGATTTTTGTCCGGCTTGATCAGCAGGTGATCCTCCAGCGTCTCACCCGGCAACGGTGCATGGTCCGTTTTCACAAACGCACGCACCCGAGTCCCGAGCGCCGCGGCACACGCTGCCAGCTCTTCGTTCGAGCCCCAACTGGACACCAGCGCCACCGGATGCTTGGCAGCACCGATCAGGCGCGCCAACTCAGTCGTGGCGACCGCGAGATCCACCGCGGCACCCCGTTGCATCGCCTGCTGGGCGCGCGGACGCTCGAACAGCGCGGCAAGATCGCGCGCCTTATTGCATACCCACAAGCCGTTCACGGCAGGGTTCTCAAACGGCGTGACACGATCGATGCGCGTATTCAACCGCGGGTCGAGCGCATGCAACTTCCACGTGTCTTTGCGGTGCCAGATGTTGATGCTGCATCCGCGTTCGCAACCCGGGCAGACCGACTGGGTGGCCTGCAAATACCACACCCGCGCATGCGTGAGCAGCTCGCGAGATAACAACGCGCCCACTGGGCACAGGTCGATCACATTGTCCGAGTACTCGTCCGCGCTGAAGTTGGCATCTTCGGCAGGACGAATGAGGGCTTTGTCTCCGCGATTCACGGCCGCCAACGCCTTGGTCTTGGACACCTCGGCGGTGAAGCGCACGCAGAGTGTGCACATGATGCACCGCTCGTTGTCCAGCATGATGCGATCAGACAGCGGGTAGAACTTGGTGGCGTGCGTTTTCGGGTCGCGCGATGTAGACGCCGCGCCGTTGTGCTCGTAGTGATAGTCCTGCAGCGTGCACTCGCCAGACTTGTTGCAGATACCGCAGTCGACTGGATGATTGAGCGTGATGAACGCCATCGTTTCCTTGCGCAGCTTTTTCGCCTTGGGCGAATTGAGCAGCACGCGCATGCCGGCCGTGACGGGGGTGTTGCAGCTGATGTCAAACCACGGATCGTCGTTTTCCTGCTCGAACTCCACCTGGCAGATACGACAGTTGCCCGGCACGGAAAGCTCAGGATGCCAGCAGAAGTGCGGAATATCCACCCCGTTATCGCGCGCCGCCTGAATCACGGTCTGCCCTTTCTTGCCTTGCATGGACACGCCGTCGATAAAGAACTCGAAGGTGCTCATGCGTGCGCTCCGGCCGGAGCGCCATACGTCACGCCCATCGCGGCGAGCGCCGAGGCAAACGGATCGTGCACGCTGAGCACGCCGTCATACATGGAGCGCTTGTTCGTGATGTAGTACTCGAACTCGTCGCGGTAGTGATCCATGATCGCCGAGCACGCGTAGCCCGCCGAATCACCAAGGCTGCAGATGGTTGTGCCGTCGTTGGCGTCGGAGATCTGGTACAGGCGATCGATGTCTTCCGGGCGACCGTTGCCGGCCACGATGCGGTCGAGAATGCGCTCCATCCATCCCATGCCTTCACGACAGGGAGTGCACTGCCCGCACGATTCGTGATGATAGAAACGCTGAATCACCTGCGCGAGTCGCACCATGCACGTGCCTTCAGCCACGGCGATCATGCCACCAGACCCCAGCTGCGACCCCGCCGCAACGGCGGTGAGATGATCAAGCGTGACGCCTTCGATTTCCTTGGCCGACAGTATTTTGGTGGACACGCCGCCAGGAATAATGCACTTGAGCGCGCGGCCCTCCTGCATGCCGCCGCAGTCTTCGTAGAGGAACTTCTCCCACGAGTAGCCGTACTCCACTTCGTACACGCCCGGCTTGGCAATATGGCCAGAGATTGAAATCATCTGCGTACCCGGGCTCTTTGCCACGCCCACCTTCTTAAACTCGGCGGCACCGCGTGCAATAATGATCGGGACGTTAGCCAGCGTTTCGACGTTGTTCACGACGGTCGGCTTCTGATACAGGCCCTTCACCGTTAACCGCGGCGGGCGATTGCGCGGCCAGCCTTTTTTGCCCTCAAGCGAGGCCAACATCGCCGACGCTTCGCCGCACACATAGGATCCCGCGCCGCGATAGAGCACCACATCGCACGAGTAGCCCGTGCCGAGAATATTCTCGCCCAGCAAACCGGCTGCGTAGGCTTCTTCGATGGCATCCGCCATGCGACGATGCGCCAAGTCAAACTCGCCGCGAATGTAGATGAACGAGTGACGCCCTTGAAGTGCATAGGAACCGATGATCAGCCCTTCCACGCACAAGTGCGGCACGTATTCCATGAGCCAGCGATCCTTGAACGTGCCTGGCTCGCCTTCGTCGGCATTCATGCACATGTAGTGCGGCTCGCCGTCGTCGAGCTTGATCACGCCCCACTTTCTGCCGGCCGGGAACGCGGCGCCACCATGACCCAGCAGCCCTGACGCCGAGACTTCCTTCGTCACGTCGGCCGGCTGCATCTCCTTGAGCACCTTCTCAAGCGCCTGATAGCCACCACGGGCGCGGTACGCCGCCAGCGTGTGCGACGTATCCGTGACCGGGAAGTTCATGAAGAACTTCGTACCGGAGAGCACGGGCGGAACCGGAGGGGACAGCGTGTCGGTCATCGCGAGAGCTCCTCAAGCAGCGCATCCACAGCGGCCGGCGTGAGGTTTTCATGGTAGGCGTCATCAACCATCAGCATCGGCGCCGTGCCGCAGGAGGCAAGACACTCCGCGCGGCTTAACGTGAACTTGCCGTCGGGTGTCGTCTCTCCCGACTTGATGTTGAGCTTCGCGCCGATATACGCAATAAGCCCCTCGGCGCCGCGCATCGAGCAGGGGGCGTTGTGGCACACTTCAATCCGGTGCTTCCCCAGCGGCTTGCGAGTGAACTGCGTGTAGAACGCAATCACTTCATCGACCTGCATGCGCGGAATGCCCAAGTACGCGACCAGATCGTCGATGTCGTTGTCGGCAATGTAGCCGCGCTCTTCCTGGATGCGCCGCAAGCACGGAATACTAAGCGAGCCTTCGAAGCCGGCGGGATAGCGCAGCTTCCAGCGCTCAAACTCGGGAATAAGTCGCGCTACAAGGTCGTTCATCGATCGCACTCGCCGCCGATCATGTTGACCGAGCCGAAGGTGGTGACGATATCGGCCAGTTGGTACCCATCAAGCATGCGATGCACGCCGCCCATGTGCACAAAGCTTGGGCTCCGCACGTGGACCTTGTGTGGCGTGCCGCTGCCGGTGCTCACGATGTAGAACCCCAACTCGCCGTTTGCTGCTTCATGCGCAATATAGGTATCACCAGCGGGGACAGACGGACCTTCCATCACCAGTTTGAAATGGTTGATGAGCGATTCGATCTCGGAATAGACCAGCGTCTTCTCTGGGAAAACGCAGCGGCGGTCGTCCACGTTGATCGGTCCTTCCGGCATCAGGTCCATCAACTGGCGAATCATGTAGACCGATTCGTCCATCTCCCGCATGCGTACGAAATACCGATCATAGTTGTCGCCAATGATGCCCACCGGTACGTCAAAGTCCAATTCGGCGTAGGCGAGATAGGGCGTGTCTTTGCGCAGATCACGCGCCACGCCGGTGGAGCGCAAGATCGGGCCAGTAAAACCCCAGTGCAGTGCTTCGGCCGTCGTGATGGTCCCGACGTTGCGTAACCGGTCAATGAAGATGCGGTTGCGATCCACCAGTCCGTGCACGCGCTCGATATAGGTTTCGTACTCCACGAGGATTTCGCGTAAGCGCGCAAACCATCCGGCCGGCACATCGTTGGCCAGCCCGCCAATGCGGCCGTACGAGTACGTGACACGCGCACCAGTGAGCTGCGCCAGGTGTTCGTACATGAAGTCACGCACCGTGACGAGATACAGGAACGCCGTCATGGCGCCGAGCTCCATCAGACTGGCCGCGACACAGGTGAGATGATCGCAGAGGCGCGAATACTCGGCCAACAAGGTGCGCAGGTACTTGGTGCGCGGCGTGATCTCGATGTCCATCAACTGCTCAACGCCGGCACAATAGGCGAAGTCGTTGATCAGCGCCGAGCAGTAGTTCAGGCGATCGACGTACGGGATGAGGTTGTGCCAGGTGTGATCCTCGCACTCCTTCTCAAATCCGCGATGCAGGTATCCGCAGTGCACGTCGGTGCGCAGCACCTTCTCGCCGTCCAACTCGGCGATGATCTGCACCGTGCCGTGCGTGGCCGGGTGCGACGGGCCAATGTTGACGATGACAGTGTCTTCGCGCTCGTGCGTGATGATCGCCGAGCGAACCGGATTCGCGATGCTATCGGACAAGGGTGCCCTGCGGCGGCCGGTAGGGTACGAGCGGCTGTTCCTTCTGCTTGGGGTAGTCCTTGCGCAGCGGGTGGCCTACAAAGCCTTCGTACAACAGGATGGGGCGCAGATCGTCGTTGCCGCGGAACTGAATGCCATACATGTCGTGGCACTCGCGTTCCATGTATCCGGCCGATCCGTACAACGTCTTGAGCGTGTCCACCACCGGTGAGG
>JANOPS010000201.1:0-2370 GCA_031421995.1 Gemmatimonadaceae bacterium | reverse complement strand
TTGGTGGCGACGGAATACGTCGAGTCGGCAACGATGGTATCCACCGGAATCGGCTGGATAGTGACCGTGGCTGAGCCGCTCCGCGTTTCGCTCGTGGCCGAGATCGTGACCGATCCAGACGAGGTCGTGGTGACGAGTCCTGTTGACGAGACGGTAGCACGTGTCGCGTCGTTGGACACCCACTCGATCACGCGGTCGGTCACCGTGGCACCAGTGGAGTCTTCAACTGTTGCCGTGAGCTGCACTGTTTGGCCCTGCACCACACTTGAGGAGAGCGGCGACAGGCGAACGGTCGCCACGGGGACCCTGGTGATGCTGAACGCCACGGTGTCGACGGCGTTATCTGCGCGAACGGCAATGCGCGCGGCGCCCAACGAAAGCCCCGTGACGTTCCCCGTCGCGGAAACACTGGCGATGGCAGGTGTCACGCTGGTCCACGTGACAACGCGCCCCGGCGGAATCGCTTGGCCAATGCTATCGGTCAGCGCCGCAGTGAACTGGCGCGGTACGCCCAGGCGCAACGTGTTGGGCTTCGGAGAAATGACAGCCGATACGATGCGTGGGTCGACGGCTTCGAAACTGGTTGCGCAGGAGACGTTCGGATACTCCACGGACGACGCGCGAATCTGCGCAGTCCCGGCCCTCACCGCCCGAATGACGCCAGTGCCGGAGACGGTCGCGACCACTTCGTTGTCACTCGTCCACACCAGCGGGCGGCCCTGCGTAGGCATCACGTTGCTCGCGGGGGCGGTATCGCGAAGTGTGATCGTCGGCTGAGCCTGAGCAGTTACCGTGACGCGCTGTGTGGCGGGTGAGAGTGAACAGGAGCCAATCGGAGGGAGAGTGATCAAGAGCGATGCGTTGCCAATCACGCCGTCCGCATCTGCTGCGATCACTACGTTGCCGACCGTGAGTGCGGTGACGTTGCCCGTTTGATCAACCGACGCAATTGACGAGTTGCTGGACGACCACCGCAGGGTTTTACCAGCGATCACCGTGCCAGCCGCGTTCTTCGGCGATCCGGTAAACAACTTCGTTTGCCCCGTGCGCAACGTGAACGTTGCCGGCGACACTGTGACTGTAGTCGCCTGTTCCGCCGTTACGGTCACCTGCGCGGTGCCAGTTTTCTCGTTGGCCACGGCGGATACCGTCGTCTGCCCCACCGACACGCCAATGATCTGCCCGGAGGGAGTGACCGTCGCCACCGACACGTTGGCCGAAGAAAAGTTGATTTTCTTGTCGCGAATGGTGCTGCCGTTGCACGCGAAAGCGGTGCCGGACACGTTAACCGCACCATTCACGGCCACGGAAATCACGTTCGGCGCGATGGTCACCGAGCACGCTGCCTCGATCGGGTTCAGGTCGCAGGCCGGAGACACGGCTACCGCGAGCGCGAGGCCGATCCAAGTCGGGGTAGCGCTCGCGAAGCGGCGCCAAGAAGCAAAAGGTGCGAAAGCCCGCATGCGGGAAGACCTGTGTGCAATAAGTGAAGTGACGCCCAGCGTGGATGTCTGAGCTATAGAGTAGACGCACGGTCATGGCGAGCCGTAACCGTTACACCACCGGAATCTCTCGGGGAATCTGGCAGCGCCAGTACCTCTCGCACCACTGCCACTTTCTGGGACGGTGTCACAATCGCGACGTCGGTGCGAAATGGACCCCCTCGGGGATCCGTGCCTTATACCCGCGAGTCGCGGCAAGGATCATCAGCACACCATCGACCGGGCCATCACGCCCTCAACGCCAACGCCGCTCCGCTGGCGCCCAACGCCAGCACAGTGTCAACTTACCAAACCTTGTGACGCAACCGACCGATTCTGCACACCTGCCGCTCGCCAACAAACGCATGGCGTCGGCTGACTGGCGCCTTACCGTCGCCTGGGTGATAGGGGCCGCCCTCCTTCGGGCACTGCTGTCGGCCGCCGCCCCACTCTTTCCAGACGAGACCTACTACTGGCTCTGGACCCGTCGACTCGAGGCGGGGTTTTTCGATCACCCGCCCGGCGTGGCGCTCCTCATCGCCGCCGGAACCGCGGTCTTCGGCGACACGGTACTAGGGGTGCGCCTCGGCCCTGCCGTCGCGGCCTTGCTCGTGCACCTAGCCATGACCATCGCCGCCTGGCAGCTTGCCGGACGCGGCCCAGCCGGCGCCCGCGCGGCCAGGCGGTCGGCGATGCTCCTAACCGTCGTCCCGATCGTCACGCTCGGTCTCGTCATCGCCACCCCCGACGCGCTGCTCTTCGCCACGACCATGACGGCGATCGTTGCGCTCGATCGCGCGCTGGCCGCGCCCGTGCGATCGTGGGTGGGCTTCGGCTGGTGGACAACCGTTGGCCTTCTGCTCGGCGCAGCCATGGTGGCCAAGTACTC
>JANOPS010000200.1:0-3869 GCA_031421995.1 Gemmatimonadaceae bacterium | reverse complement strand
GACGCGGATCTGACGTCGTTCAACATCATCGCCGAGATTCCCGGTACCGATCCGAAGCTCAAGGACGAAGTGGTCATGCTGGGCGCGCACTTCGATTCGTGGCATGCCGGTACCGGTGCCACCGATAATGCGGCAGGCTCCTTAGCGATGCTCGAAGCGGTGCGCATCCTGCAGGCGAGCGGGCTGAAGCCCAAGCGCACCATACGCATCGCGCTGTGGACCGGTGAGGAGCAAGGCTTGCTGGGATCGCGCGCCTGGACGCGGGAACATCTGGGAACACGTGATTCAGTAAAGGCCGCCGCCGCGAAGTTCTCCGCCTACTTCAATCTCGACAACGGCACCGGTGCGATCCGCGGGGTCTTTCAACAGGGCAATGCCGCCGCAGCGCCGATTTTTCAAGCGTGGATGAAGCCGTTTGAAGACAAGGGTGTGAAGACCACCACCTTGTCGAACACCGGTGGCACCGACCATTTGGCCTTCGACGGACTTGGGCTGCCCGGATTCCAGTTCATTCAAGATGAAATCGAGTACGGCACTCGCACGCACCACTCCAACATGGACACCTACGAGCGCGTGCAGGAAGCCGACATGAAGCTCAACGCCGCAGTGATCGCCTCGTTTGTATACCACGCAGCAAACCGCACAGCGCTTTTTCCACGCAAAAGTCCGATCACGCCGTAGCGGCTATCCCGCGGTCATACGCTGCACTCCCGTCCACGACGCGTCGGGAGTCAGACGCAGCGGCTGCTCGATGAGCGCGGCCTCGACGCATAGCATCGCATGCTCCTCGCCCTCCAGAAAGTCGGAACGCGATCTGGTGCCCTCAACGCCCGGGTTCCACACCACAGCCTCAGGGAAGCCGGTTTTTTCAATCGCCACAACGCGATCGCCGTCGCGCAGGGTCAGGCGATCCGGCGAACGGTAGTAGATGCGATCAAGTGGCCCGGTGATCTGCAAGCGTGCATCGCGTTCGTCAAACATGCCGCCGTCGCGAAGACTATCGCGATAACGACACCCCGTGAGCCCCTCGACCACTGCGCCGAAGGCATGGCGCACGGCGAAGTACGGATGAAACGCCGCCGTGAACGTGAAGTCCGACGCACCCGTGTTGTGCACCGTGAGTCTGACAGCGAGCGAGGAGCCAACGACGTCTACCTGCAGGGTCGCTTCGAACGCGTGCGGCCACAGTGCCCGGGTCTCATCGTCGTCATGTAATCCAAAGGTCGCGCGACTGGGCGTGGTCGTGTCAAGCACCATCCATCGACGTCGACGAGCGAAGCCATGCTGCGCGAGCGATCCGAACGCACCGAACTGCGGAAAGACGATCGGGATACCACCGCGAATGGCGTTGCCGGGACCGTACGTAGAGCGCGCACTCACAAACAGGCGATTCTCGGACTCGCCGGCCGGAACCCACGACGTCACGTGAGCGCCATCAAGGGCGATGATGGCGCGCGCACCATCGGGGGCGATCAGCTCATGAAACGGATGAGTGTTCACGCCAGCCTCTACCGCGCGGTGACGCGCTGCAGCGTGCGATACAGAAACTCGGCGGCCCATCCCAATGCGGCCACGGGGACGCGTTCGTTGTCGCCGTGCATGCGAAGTTCGTCCACCATGGGCAACGGCATCGGAAGTATTCCGTACGTGGGAACACCCTTCTCTCGCAGCGCCGCACCGTCGGTACCACCGGTCGACATGAAGGGAATGACCGTCGTCGTGGGCACCATCGCCACGGCGGAGGTCTCCATGGCTTGGTACAGAGCCGTCGTGACTGGTGAAACCGGAGGCGCCACACGCGGCTTGCCGCTCAACGCGAAGGTCACCTGCTTTTCAGCCCCCACACGATTGAAGGCCGCAACGATAGCGGTCACATCGTCATTCGGTAAAACGCGCGTGTTGAACGTCGCGGTCCCTTCCGACGGAATCACGTTGTTGCGGATGCCGCCGTTCAGTAGCGTCAGTGACTGACCCGTGCGCACGATCGCGTTGTGCAATGGTTCGCGCGATAGCACCGCCGCCGCACGATCAATCTGGAATGCCGAGGCGTTTGGCCGTGAGATGGCGATCATCGCCGCCTTCATCACCCCATCCCGTTCAATACGACTGAGGCGATCGAAGTAGATCCGCGTGATGTCGTTCAGTTTGACGGGCGCCTTCCACGCGTGCACACGCTCCACGGCCCGAGCCAGCGCAGCGAGCGCGTTGTCGGCTAACGGCACCGACGCATGCCCACTCGTGCCCTTCGCCGTCGCAACGATATTGTAGGAAATCTTCTCGGTCGTCTGGATGTTCACGCTCATCACGCGCCCGTCCACGATGCGCACGCGACCACCCTCGTTCAGCGCAAATTCGGCGTCTTTGATCAGATCGAAGTGCTTCTCCAGCACCAAATCCACGCCGACTTCAGGTCCGCCCTCTTCGGCAGCTGTGGCCATGAAGATGATGTCGCGGTCCAACGCGTCCCGTTGCAACGACAGTTGCTGCATGGCGGCAGTCGCCGCAGACAACATGCCTTTGTCGTCGATCGCTCCGCGCCCGTAGAGGTACGGCACGCCATCCTCGGTACGAAGCGTTGCCGTAAAGGCCGGCGTGATCCATTTCGTGCTATCGACGTTCACCACGTCCATGTGTCCCATGATCAGGACGGGTCGCTTGGTTGGACGGGTGGCACGCAGTCGCGCAATGAAGTTGGCGCGGCCGTTGCCCGACTCCAGCACGTGGCGTTCAACGCCGGGCATCGTGGCGAACACGGCGTCGAAGTAGCGCGCGGTGAGCAGCTCGTTGCCCGGCGGGTTTTGCGTATTGATCGCGATGAGCTTGGTGAGATGCTCAAGCGTGACGCGTTGGGCCAGCGCGCGATCAAATCCGACCGGCGACGCGGTGGTGATGGTGTACGGCGTTGGTGTCTGTGCCGTGCTCGTGGTTGCGCACACTCCAACACTGACGCTCGCTGCCAGCACGAGCGTCAGTGGGCGACGTGACCTCACAGCTCCCACCC
Organism: Gemmatimonadaceae bacterium; assembly: GCA_031421995.1. Taxonomy (GTDB): domain Bacteria; phylum Gemmatimonadota; class Gemmatimonadetes; order Gemmatimonadales; family Gemmatimonadaceae; genus Gemmatimonas. Next base: position 868 of record JANOPS010000200.1, on the reverse strand, counting down.
TTTGCGATACTCGCGGGTGAGATACTTATTGACGTCGGGCAGGTTGGTGACCTTCATATTAGGCCCGTCGTATAGCACCTTCACGCCTTGCCCTGCGCGGAGGGCGACAATGCCGAGCAGCATCGTTTCCGTGAGCGGTGCGGCTTGCGAGAACGGGGAGCTCGCCTTCGTCTCGCCTTTGGCGGCGGCCACCCAGTTCATCTCGTGCGAGGTCGTGACGCGCGGCAAGGATTTCGGCAGCGCCTTGGCCTTCTCCGAGATCTTCTCCGGATAAATGCGGATTCCGTCACCGTAGGTTTGGTAAAACATGATGCCCTTCTCGCCAACGAAGATGCCGCCGCCGCCGTCGCTTCCGGGATTGGTCATCGGTGCATCGTCGGGCAGCAACGCGGGACGCGGCGGCATCAGACCGCCGTCATACCAGTACAACTTGACCGGTCCGCGCTTCCGAACAGCGGGATACTCGTACTGCACCATGGTCGCCATCGGATACGACGCCGGATTCTGCGCGCCACCACCCCACGGACTTGATGATGCCGTGATGCTAGTCGGCCAGGTGAGTCCGAGCGACGTGTATGGCTGATCGATGAGATGCGCGCCCATGTCGCCAATCGATCCCACGCCGAAGTCAATCCACCCGCGCCACGCGAACGGATGGTACGCCGGGTGATACGGGATCTCGGGCGCCGCACCGAGATACAAATCCCAGTTCATCCCCGCCGGTGGTGTCATCGTGTTCGCAGCCATCGCCGCGCGAACAGCGTTGTCGACGGTGCCCATCCCCCACTGGGGCCGCGGATTTGGCGGCGTGGTGGGCGCTGGCGCATTCGCCGGGCGCGGACGCGGAATGCCCTGCGCCCAGTACCGC
>JANOPS010000199.1:0-5270 GCA_031421995.1 Gemmatimonadaceae bacterium | reverse complement strand
CACGGCCTTCGCGTCGCTCAGCACCGCGGCGAACTCCTTCGTGTCTGCCACCTTGGCGTCGTGCGTATGCAGCATGTGCACGTTGGTCAGCCCTCGTGCGCGCCACGCTTTCAGCACCGTCGAGTCGACATACGGAATGAGAGCACCGTTCTCCCGGCGATTGCCGCCGGCGGTGGGCACGACCACGATTTTCGCGTTGGGCCCGCCAGCCAGTTCGATGAAGCGCTCAACGATGCCCGTGCTATCGGTCGCGCCGCCGCCCACGATAACCAGGGTGCCTTTCGGCGGACCGTACTCAGGCGTGGATTGCGCCGTGGCTGCTATTGGCGCCAGTGTAAGAAACAGCGCGAGCGCGAGCGCCGTGGCGGGCCGAGCGATACGGCCGGAAGAGGAGAGCATGGCGAACCGTCCAGAGGCGAGAAGGGAGAACGAGGTCTCGCAGAACATGCGTGCTTTCGTCCCTTTTCGCGACCCTTCCCTGCCGGAAGTCCTGGCACGACCGGTGGCACCGGTGCGGCCAGTTGTGCTGCCAGTTGCTGCAAGTTGCTGCCAGTTGCTGCCAGTTGCTGCCAAAGCGCTCGCAGTTACGACCTACCGCAGCCACGCAATCAGGCCAACCCCACATTCCTGCGGAATGGTGGGCCGGACACTCGTACTGGTCGTAAGCGTATTCGCCATACCGTTGATGCTCGTCACACCACGCGTGCCAGCACCGCCCACGTTGGTGGGCAGATACACTTCAACGAACTCGATGTCTGCCGCACTCAATTGCCAGAGCGGAAGCCTGCGCGGTCCACCGTTGATGGTCACCATGCAATCCGGCTGCGGGAACCTGCCCGCGTACAGACGCGCGACCTGTTGTAACTCATCGAGTCCCTGTTTCTGCATGTCCTCACGCGTCAGGAACTTGGAGGTGGCGGGACTGACCCGCATGACGCGCTGATTCAGATCGAACAGATTCGCTCCCTCCAGGGGATTTTCCCGTCCAATCCTAGGCACCATCCATGCCGCAATCTTCCGCCCTTCGTTCTCGGGAATCGACACCCCCACACGCTGCCGTGCGAACCCGTCTCGCTCCAGCACGACCATGTATTGCCCGGGGGTTAGCGGCAGAAAGAACGCTCCCGCCGAATCACTCTCGGTCGCGAACGACGTTCCCAACACCTTCACCTTGACGCCGCCCACGGGCCGGTATGCGGTGTCGCCGATGACGCCACTCAGTCCCCCTCGCTCGGCCGTGCTCACCATCGACGGCAAGTACGTCGCAAGCCGAATCATCTTGATGTACAGCGATCCGCCCTCTGGACGCACCGTCACGCCATAGATCTCGGCCACGTACCCGAGTTTTCGCGCGGCGACCTCGTACGTCCCGGCCTTGAGACTGTCGAATCGGAAACCACCGTCGGCGTTGGTCCGCGTACGACGCTTCACGCTGGCAAGCTCCACGGACACATCAGCCAGTGGCTGCCCCAGGGTGTCGGTCACCATGCCAATCAGTGTACCCGGTCCCGCCGGCTTCGGCGCAATGGTCTGTGCCATTGCGCCGTTCGACCACGTCGCGAGCGCTACGAGGGCAAGCGCGACAAACCATTCGCGCGCGCGCCGGGGAAAGCAATGTGGATTCGTCATGCGATGAGCTTCCCCCGGCGGCCATGCTCTGTCAAGTCGCTAGCGCTCCCGTTCACCAGGCCGATTGGCCACGTTGCGGCTCAACAACCCCCACTTCTCCACCAGCCCCACAAACTCGGCGCGGTAGCCCTCCTCGTCGTCTTCAGTGCCGCGTGCCAACGACAGCACGCTTGCTGCGGTCGCGTTTCCCTTGTACTCGGAGTCTCGCAGCAACATCCCAAACGATGCAACCGCTGCCGCGAAACGCAAATCATCAGACGCGTCGTCCCGCACGCTGCGCATGGTCAACGCCTTCGTCATCAGCTTGCTGGCCGACTCGCCTGGCGTCTTGTACCGCAGGCTCACGTGCAGCAGTTCGTCGTTCCCCGACACACGTTCGGTCTCCCGAATGCGCGGCAATTCATCCTCGCCTTGATAGCGGAGCGGGTCGCTCGTGCGCACCTTGACGGTGCCCCGTACACCCACGGGCACCACTTCGTAGAGCGCCGTCACCGAATGCCCGGCGCCCATGTCGCCAGCATCCTTCTTGTCGTCGCGAAAGTCTTCGTCGCGCAAGAGACGGTCTTCGTAGCCGATCAATCGATACGACGCCACCTGCGCTGGGTTGAACTCGACTTGCAGCTTCACGTCGTTGGCTACCGTGACCAGCGTACCGCCCATCTCTGTGACCAACACTTTGCGCGCCTCGGCCAGATCATCAACGTACGCGGCGTTGCCGTTGCCGACCTTGGCGAGCTTTTGCATCTTGGCGTCCTGATAGTTGCCAGTGCCAAATCCCAAGATCGTGAGATAGGTGCCCTCGGCGCGTTTGCTCTCCACGAGTCGCTCCATCTCCGCGTCGCTGCTTGGGCCAACGTTGAAGTCACCATCGGTCGCCAGAATCACGCGATTGTTGCCGCCGCGTGAGAAATGCTCGCGCGCCGTGCGATAAGCCAGCTCCAGTCCAGCACCGCCGGCGGTCGATCCACCCGACTCCAGCCGATCGATCGCCGCCATGATCGTGGCCTTCTGATCACCCGACGTGCTGGGCAACACCAACCCCGCCGCACCAGCGTAAACGACCATCGCGACGCGATCCTGTTCGCGGAGTTGCTCCACCAACAATCGGAGCGATTGTTTCACCAGCGGCAGCTTGTCTGGGCTGGACATTGAGCCCGACACGTCGATCAAGAACACCAAGTTGCTGGGCGGCAGGCGGTCGGTCGCGATGCGGCGTGCTTGCAGCGCAATGCGCACGAGTTGATGGCGTGGCTGCCACGGCGCGGGCATTGCTTCCGTGGTGATGGCAACGGGGGCGTCGCCACGCGGTTCAGCCAAGCGATACGGGAAGTAGTTCACCATCTCCTCAATGCGCACCGCATCCGCGGGCGGCAACTGCCCTTGGCTTAAGAAGCGACGAATGTTGCCGTAAGACGCGCGGTCTACATCCACAGAGAACGTGGAGCGCGGATTGCCGCCAACCGCGAGGAATGGGTTGTCGCGGATGCGGTCGTACTGTTCACGGTCGCCCGCCGTGTTCGCGGGGTCCCGCTCTTTGTCGCGAACGCCATCACCGGCCATCTCGCGCCGATCGCGACGGCGTCCCTCTGTTTGCACAACAGCGTTGAGCGAAGCCCCCGTCGGCATCGCCCTTGCTCTGCCGCCGGCGACGCCCACGGGCGCAGAGTTCGTTGCCGGGGGCGCCGCCGAAGTCACCATATGCGTTGTCGCCGAAGCGGTGATACGCGTGGCGTTGTCCGACCTTTTTGCAGTCACCGCAACAGATTCCAGGGTCAGCGCGGCTGGCGAGAGCGATGCGTCAACCACGTGCGTCGGAGTAGACGCAACGAACTTGGCTTCCTGCGGTGTGAACCCAAGGACGCGTATGGTGACCACCACCGCGCTTCCGCGCGCAACGCGGTCCAACTCAAGGGTGTACCGACCATCAATATCGGTGGTCGCGCCCGTGGTGCGTTTCGCGCCATCGATGGACACCGCCACCTGCGCCCCCTGAATCGGAATACCGTTTCCGATCTGCCGCACGGTCCCAGAGATCCGCAAGCTCGCTCGCGAAGGGCGAACGCCGATGGCGATGCCCTCGCTACGCGCGCCATAGGCACTATGCTGCGTTCCAACCAGCCCGCTCGCAACTACTACTCCGCTGGCGGCGATCATCATCCCGCCGCGTTTAATCCAAGTCGTACCTCGCATTGGTGCGTCTCCTGAAGAAAGTGAGTCGTGCTTCCTTCAGGAGACGCCGCTCAGGTCACGGGTTGCACATCGCGTCGCTGACGAGTTTGAGCTGCACACGCTGCACGGTACGCACGCCGTCAATCGTGTGCGTGGCCGTTCCCTGCCAGCCGTTCACAATGCGTTGCAACACGAGCCGCACGCGTTGGTCATCGGACAGGCTCTCACCAGACAGTCGACCATCGTTGTCGACGCGCATGCGCACCATCTGCTGCATGGTGATCTCGGGCCATCCGATCCAGCGGATGCCGTACGATTTTACACCATCGATGTCTGGCACTTGTATCTCAACCGGAAGTCGAAGGCCGAGTCGCCCGGGCTCGCCCATCACGCTCCAGCATTGCGACGGCGGCGCTTCGTCACGACGTCGCGCATCTGCCGCGTTGTCCGCAGCGCGTGACGCTGCCAGGGCTGACCCCTTCGCTGCCTGGACCGCTGGCGGTGCCCCAGTTGCGAGCACCGGTGCCGACGCCGCCGCCGGCGCACCACTCGCCGGTGGTGATGATGGCGAAACGGCTCCCGATGCCTTGTTGGCCTCCGCTGTTGTCGGTGCGCCCGCGGTAGGCGCGGGCATCGCACGACCGCCAGCCACCATCCTGGTGTTCGTGTCTGCCGCCGCACGAAGTGCACGTGGCGCTGCCTCGCGTTTCAATGCGTTCTGCGACGCATCGGCGACAACCGGAGGTGGCGCGCCCACTCCTGACGCGCGTTCAGCATCACGCTCCTTGTCACGCTCCTTGTCACGCTCCTTGGCTGGTCGCGCTCCGGCCTGCATCAGCCCTTTGGCTGTGCTTCCCGTTGAGGCCGCATCACGCTGTTCCAGGACGCTCGCGACAGCACGCGCAGCGGATGATGCGTCCGCAGACGCAGACGCAGACGCAGACGCAGGCGCAGGCGCACGGGCAGGCGCAGGCACCGCAGCAAGAGGCGATACGGCGTCTCCGGCACCCGCCGACGGCGCCGCGGAATCCGCCACCACGTTGCTCGTGTTGGCGACGGCGTCCAGACGAACCTCACCCGTTCTGCTCAACACGTAGGTCCCGCCGGCCACCATCACCAACATCGCCGCTGCTGCGCTCCACTCCCGTCGTGCATACCACGCTCGGCGCGCAGGCACGACGCGTATGGCGTCGCGCCCATCGATCGCGACACCCGCGCGCACGACCCGCGTCGCATCAGCTGCCGCAACAATCCGCGAGGCCGTGCGCGCCACATCGGCCGCCGGCACGACATCCGCCGGCACCGCGTCCAACGCGCGCACCATCCGCGAGGCGCCCGCAATAAACCCGCGCGCCTCAGCGACCAGCGCGCGGCACTCGGCGCACGCGGACACATGCTGTTCCACCATCGCCGACTGCGCTACGTCAAAGGCCCCATCCAGCCAAGCATGGATAGTTCCTTCATCCAAGTGC
>JANOPS010000198.1:0-6223 GCA_031421995.1 Gemmatimonadaceae bacterium | reverse complement strand
CACGCGGTACAGCTCGATCATGCACTTCGAGGGAGATTCGACATGCACGTGCACGTTCTCAAAGAAGACGAGATCGAGCGACGCGCTTTCAAACGGGAGTTTCACTGCGCAACCGATGAGTACTCGCCCTTTTCCTGCCAGGAGTTTCTCGGCCGCATCCACAAAAAGCGGAACCGGCTCGACGCCCGTCACCGAATAACCGCGCTCTGCTAACAACGCGATAATTTCTGGGTGTGGGCCACAGCCCACGACGCCGATGTCTCGCACCGCCGAGACATCGACAATCTGATCAAAATGGTGCAGCATTCGCGAGACTCTTTCCGCCTCGCCTTGACGTGCGCTGAGCGTCGACTGAAAGGTCGCCAGGGAAAGCGCCTCGATGTCTTCCAATGGGTCTGCTAGTCGTCGCTTCGTGTCGTTCACTGCGTGTTCCTCATCTGCTATTGGACGTAGGTCTTCTGCAAATCTCGGGCATTCAAGCCCGAAGAGTCGTTGCTGCAAGACGACCGACGAACTCGTCGGGATAGAAATCCACCTGGTCCGCGCCCAAGCCGTGCTCAGCAATACGAAAATGCCAAGGTTCCCTTGTGTGCGCAAGAATCACGCGCTGGGCGATCGCGACGCTACGCAGTGGAAACGGCCAAGGACGGGCGTTGCACGCGTGTTCGGGCGGCACCGCGCGCGCGCGATGGCTCAGCTGACATCGAAAGAGCAGCCGGGGATGCAGCCATAATTCCCAACAGGATGTACAGGACGTTCGAATACGCGAACGAGCCAAATACGCTGGCGATGCAGAAGCCGAAGAGCCCGAGCCTCATCATGCGAATCACTAGGCGGTCTACTGGGCTAAGACGACGGGTAACGTTTCCTCGGGAAAAACTTGCCGATAGCATCATGGCCATGAAGGCGACGAGGCCAGGAACCCCAAGCTCGGCAGCCAGCAAGAGATAGGTGTTGTGTGCGTCGCGAGCGCCGCCACCAAAAGTGAAGTCAGATCCCATTTTGTCGGCATAAACGGCGTTCGCCCGAGGGTACGCTCCGATGCCGACGCCAAGAAGCGGGTGACTCTCCGCGACCTGTGCTGCGATCTTCGCGATCAAGAAACGCTGCTCAGCAGAGTTCCCCTCATCAACACCCTTCATCCCGCCTTCAATGGACACGTTTCGGAGACCGCCGAGCCGCTCCCACACGGCCGTCGGCGTAAACCAAGCCGCGATACCCACGGCCACCACGACCGTCAACAAGGGCCGAATCCGAATCTTCTGCCCGAAGAGGCCGACTAAGCCGGCCGCTACGGCCGCCAAGAATGTGCCGCGCGATTGCGTAAAAAGTATCAAGAGCAGACAGAGAGGTGCGAAGGTCAGAATCGCGAGGCGGGTCAATCTGTTCTGGACGAGAAAATACAACGCCATTGCCGCGGAGAGAAAGACGAGGCCGTGGAGGGCCAGTTCGTTCGGGTTCTCGTAGGTGTAATTCCACAACACTCGCCCAGACAACGTATAGCCGCCGAAGTAGTTGAAAAACGCCCCACGCAGGGGAAACAGGAAGAAACAGCCAACAAGAAACGCGAGCACAATTTTCAGGTGCACCCTGTTGCGAATTACCAGGAACGACACGACCCCGACCAATGCCGTCTTCGCGAGCGTCCACCACGCGAGCCACGAAGTCGACCGGTACTCGCTGTTCAGCATGGTAAGGCCTGTCCACGCGACAACGAGAAACAACGTGAGGAGATACGGATGTCCTCGGAGCGTGTTCGTTCGGAGCGATAGGGTCGCGAGGGCCAGCACGATCGCGACGTCCGCACCTGGCAGATAGAACGTGATAACGGCGAAGCAGTAGTACAGGAACGCGAGAAAACTGATGTCCCAATCAAAACCCGCAAAAAACTCTGCGAACAGTCCGGGACGGGCCTGAGGCCCCCTCGGTCCGCCGCGCAGTTTTTGCCTTCCAAGCACCGGAGCAGTGCTCCTGTGCCGCGCCAGTGCTGGATCTTGGGCCGCCGCGCGAGACAAGACGTTACTCCTGTCGGCTATAGTACCACTGAATGAACTGAACTCCGGCGAAGAACAGTGAGGAAAGGACGAACAAGAGTTGGATAATGGATCCCCATCTGATGGTTCGCTTCGACGGAATCTTGACCTCGTCACCTGACCGGATGTCCATCTGCTCAATCGTATAGCCTCGAATCATCGCTTCACGAGAATCCTTGGATTTGAGGATGACGTTGCTCGCGCGCCGTACCTCCAGCTCGCGAATGTTTGCCTCCAAGCTTGGCCCGCCCGCCATCATGATGAGCTCGCTCAGCGGCCGATCGGGCGATGCCCAATAGAACCCCGGTCGCGCCACCGCACCCGAGATCGACATCGAGGTTAACGGAACCGTGTGCACCCGCGCGTTCTTGAGGTAGCGCAAGACATGGGCCTCGAGCACGCCATCAAGTTCCGATCGCAGTACACCATTGAGCGATAGGTCAGGAAGGCTCGTTACCGTCACAGTGTTGTTGTCGCGTACGACGATAGTGTCCGTGCGACTCGAATCGATCGTCACCGTGAACAGGAATCGATCGCCAACCTGAAAATCGCCGCGCGCAAGTCGATTCCGAAGCGTCGCCAACTCACTCAACGCCTGCACCTTCGCGTCACCCTTGAGCTGAGTACCTGCCGTTTGAGTTTCCAACGCTGCCACACGTCCTGCGATCTCCGTTCGCGTCGCCCGAAAGAGCGTTGGCTGCGGCGTGCGTTGCGCATCAAGCGACGCGCCAACAAGCAGGGCGCTCAGTGCGACGATGCGAAACACATGGTCTCTGCGTTGCATACCTAGCGTCGCTCCACGGTCTGCAACGTCTCACGCGATGTCGGTCCCGATTCGATCTGCTTCACCGTCGGTTCGTCCTCAGCGGTATAGTCATCGTAATATGAGTAATACTCATAGACACCGCCAAGCTTCACCCCGTTGAGAATTGCACCCATGACGCGCACGGGCAGTGTATCGACAACGGCCATCTTCGCCGCGGCCATCTTACAATCCGTGACGCCAGAGCGAAGCACCAATGCCATGTTCCCGGTTGCCGTCGCCAAGGCGAAGGCATCGAAGCCCGCGCCAAGTGGTGGGGAGTCGACAATAATCACATCGTACTCGGTGGCAAGCTGATTCAGCAATTGCGGCAGCCGCGGTGTCGCCAAGAGCTCGGGAGCGCGCCGTCGCCTCGCGCCAGAGGGTATGACAGTAAGGTTCGGATGGGACGTCTCCGAATGCAACACCTCTGAGATCAAGGCGGTGCCATCCAGCAGTTCCACCAGCCCCGGTTGGGCACTGATGCCAAACGTCTTCGCCAGTTCTCCGCGCCGCACATCGCTATCAATCAGTAATGTGCGCGCACCGGATTCAGCAAACGACAGTGCCAGATTGGACGATATAAGGGACTTCCCGTCGCCCGGACCCGGACTGGTGATGGTCATCATCAACGGGCGTGAAGGGTCGGCCGCGTATCGCACATTCATACGTATCGTTCGAAATGCCTCGACGACCTGGGCGGATGTGTCCACGCTGCTCTTGTTCTTCTTTCCGCCAATGTCTGAGACCACGCCAAGAATGAAAAGGCCAAGCTCCTCTGTCGCTTGCTCGGGGTACCGGAATCGTTTGTCGAGCTGGTCGAGCAGAATGGCAAGGAACACACCGAGCCCGAGCGCCACGCCAATAGCGCCAAGGATGATCGCGGGCGCCGTGTTGCGCGTAGGCTTAATGGGTGCGACCGCCGTATCCAGCACGCTGACGTCAGGAATGGTAGCCGCTTCAGCCAGTTTGGCCTTCGCCGCTTCGAGATCGAGTGAGCGATACATTTCCGCGGCGACTTCAACCTCTCGCTTGAGGCGCTGCTCTTCGATCGTCCGGCTCGGAATACCGCGAAGGTCCTTGCCGCTCACGTCGATCTTCGCATCGAGCTGCTGCTCGCGAAGCTTCAACTGCGACAGATATTGATTCACGGAGCGCGGCACCACCGCACCCTTGAGTTCGGCAAGCGCCGTCACTTCTGTTTTCACTCTGGGGGTTTCATCCGTCAGTGTCTCCCGCAGACGTCTTAGGCTGAACTCGCGATCCGACTGCTCCTTCAGCGCATTGCGAATATCCTCGGCAGCCGGGTCCGTGGCGACCGCAGGAATCGACAGCAGCGCATCTCGCGTGAGGGCCGAGTTATTCTGGCCCGCGACCAGACGCTCCAAAGCTTCCCGGTCTTTGCGATAGCTCTCCGCGAGGATTTTGTCGCGAAAATACGCGTCGAAGGCGGGACTGGTAGTCCGCTCCACACCAGCGATCGACGACTGTCGCTCAGTTGGCTCGGTTGCCGTTCGCACGCTAAAGCTCTGTAATGCCGCTTCCGCCGAGCTCAGATTCTCAGCAGCGAATTCGCGCTGGCCCTCCAGAATGGACGCGTATGACGTGACCTGGCGCTTCTTGAGATTCGAGGCAACCGCGACGAATTGCACAACCCACTCATTCAGGGTCCGAGCGGTCCGCGCGGGATTCGCACCCGTTAGCGTAAGCAGCAGGAATGAACTCCCTTCGTTCAAGTTCATGTCCAGATTCTTGATCAAGTCGCGCGACGCCTCACGGGGCGTCTGAACGCGAAAATCAATCTCCTTTCCTCTCCCGGCGAACGCTTCGGCTCCGGGACGCCATCGAAAGCCAACGTTCACACCGATCGAGTCTGAAAGCGAACCGCGCTCTACCTCTTTCGCGGGCTTCAATATGAGAGTGTACTCCTTTCCTGACAGGGCGAGGGTGTACTCGCCAGCCTGGAGCGCGGACGCGACACGAAACGATCGGAAGAGCGAACTGTCCGTGTCGCGTGCGGGCTTGACGAAGAGGGCAAGTTCATTGACCACGTAGTCGGCCACGATGTACGACCGCAGCAAGTCCTCCCATCCCGACGCCTTGAGTAGCTGATTCGCTTGCACGGGACCGCCAGATCTCTCCGACGTGCCCGAGCCCATCTCCAGCATGATACGGGACTGCACTTCGTATTCAGGTGCGATCAACTTCGTCCCGGCGTAGCCCGCGCCAGCGCCAATCAACGCCAACAGCACTACCAGCCACTTGAAGCGCGCCAGCGCCGAGAGATATCGCCCGAGCTTCGGTGCGGTGGTGGCCGGAACAGGCTCTTGGCCACCACCCCAATCCTGGGGCGGTGGTCCTTCCGGATAAACGTCTACGACGTCGCGACCTGCGGGCTGAATCTGATTCCCTGACATTGGCTGATCGGGCTGGGGACTGATCGCCCGGCGCGTCCGCCGGGCAAACGTTGAATTTGTAAGGGTTGGGTCCGACGCGAAAGCATGACCTCGGGGGATACCCGCGTTCCACTCAGACGATTCAATGCCCGTGGCGAAACGGCGACTGGCTGGCGTGGGGGCGAACGCCTCAGCTGTGCATCCCCGCAACAGCAAGTGTGACGTTTCCTCACGTGTTGCGGTCATGACACGGTTGCTGTAGCTATCTTGCTACGCCACGTTCGATTCGACAACAGTCAGCAGACCGCATGACCCTCGAAACTTCCGACCCCAAAAACGGCCAGCATGCCGGAAGCGGGCTTCGAATTCTCATCGTAGACGATGACCGCACGCTCCGAGAGGGGTGCGCGGCCGTGCTTCAGGGCGATGGTCACGTCGTGTCGTCGACGGGCCGCGGAGACGAGGCCCTGGACCTCGTGAAACGGCGCAAGTTCGACTTGGTCTTGGTCGATCTGTACATGACGCCAGTGCCCGGAATGGAGATTCTCAAGGCCGCGGTCGACGCGCACCGATCGGTGATCGTCGTGGTGATGACCGGGAATCCCTCCGTGTCGTCCAGCATTGAGGCACTCAAGGCGGGAGCCTGGGACTATCTGCCGAAACCGTTCTCCGCGTCACATCTACAGGTGCTGGTGGGGCGCGCGGCCCACGCCGTCGCCAGCGCGAAGGACGTCCGCGAGATCAGGCCAGCGCTTGTCACGCAATCCGGGTCAGGAGAACCCATGGCGCTGCTCGGCGTTTCGCCCTCGTTTCGGAAGGCAGTCGACCTGGCACAGAAGGTTGCTGGCACCGATGCCTCGGTGATGATCTCGGGAGAAAGCGGTACGGGTAAGGAAATGATCGCGCAGTTCATTCACAAGCATAGTCGGCGGACGAACCGCAAACTGGTCCCGATCAACTGCGCCGCGCTTCCCGAGAACCTCCTGGAGTCC
>JANOPS010000197.1:0-4659 GCA_031421995.1 Gemmatimonadaceae bacterium | reverse complement strand
ATGCGCGTGGCACTCGCGCTTATCACCACGATGATCATGCTTGGCGGCATCTACGGCCTGCTTGGCGTGCACTTCATTGCCGCCTTCCAGATCCTGATCTACGTGGGCGCCGTGATGGTGTTCATGGTCTACGTCATCATGTTGCTTGAGCTGAAGGAAGCGCCGGGCAGTCAGCGGTACTCCCGATTGCTCGTGCCGGGCGTCGTGGCGTTTGCCTTGTTGGTGGGGGCGTTGGGTGTCAGCGTGTCTACGCGTCCCGACGGCATTTTCCCGAACGCGGACCGGCCGGCCTTCAGTCTCTCGCAGTTCTCGTCGGAATTCCTCAGTCGCTATTGGCTGGAGTTTGAGCTCACGTCGGTGCTGCTGGTGGCGGCGATAGTGGCGGCGCTGGCGGTGATCAAGGTCAGCCGCCGCGCGCAGGCCGTGGCGCCGCAGGCCATGGCGCCGCAGGCGATCACGCAGGACAAGACCCTTGGATAAAGTCTCGCTTCTGCTGTGGCTGTCCGGCGCTCTCTTTGCGCTCGGGTTGTTGGGCGTCATCGTGCGCCGCAACGCGCTGGTGATGCTGATGTGCATGGAGCTGATGCTCAACGGCGTCAACCTGAGTCTCGTGACCTTCTCGCAGCAACGCGGCGACGCGGCGGGGGCGGTGCTGGTCTTCCTCGTGTTTGTCGTGGCGACCGCCGAGATCGCGCTGGCCATTCCAATCGTGCTGCTGCTGGTGCGGCATAAACGATCGATGGATATCGCGCGCTTCTCCGACCTGAAAGGCTAAAGCGCATGTCGCATATGTTGGCCCTTATCGCACTGCTCCCACTGGCCGGATTCCTGCTGAACGGAATCTTTGCCACGGAGATTGGCGGACGTCGCGCCAACAATATGGTGGCATCGATCATAGGCTGCGGCTTCCCCATCGCAGCCTTTGCACTCACCATTGCCGCGTTTCTGCAGCTCAAGGGGGGCGGGTACGCGCCCATTGTCGAGCCGTTGTATCGCTGGGCCACGATTGGCGAGAGCACGTTCGATATCGCCTTCTACTTCGATCGCCTCAGTGCGATCATGACGCTGGTGGTCACCGGTGTGGGCTCGGTCATCCACATCTATTCCACGGGCTACATGCACGACGACAAGAGCTTCGGGCGCTTCTTTGCGTACCTGAATCTCTTTCTGTTCTTCATGCTGCTGCTGGTACTTGGTCGGTCCATGCTGGTGCTGTTTGTGGGATGGGAAGGCGTGGGGTTGGCGTCGTATCTGCTGATTGGCTTCTGGTTCGACGAACTCGCCAACGCCAAGGCTGGCAAGAAAGCGTTCATTACCAATCGCATTGGTGATGCGGGATTCTTGCTGGGCATGTTCCTGCTCTATCGCGGCTTCGGCACGCTGGACATGGACACCCTCAACGCCGCGTTCTTGAACCTTGGGAGCGCGGTGCCGGTCGTGTCGGCCAGCGTGGTGGGGCTGCTGCTCTTTGTTGGGGCCACGGGCAAGTCGGCGCAGATCCCGCTGTACGTGTGGCTGCCCGACGCCATGGCCGGCCCTACGCCCGTCTCGGCGCTCATCCACGCAGCCACCATGGTCACCGCCGGCGTGTATCTCGTGGCGCGCATGTCTGGCGTGTTTATGCATGCGCCAGACACATCGCACCTGATCGCCGTGATCGGTGTGGCCACCGCGTTCTTCGCGGCCACGATTGCGCTGGTGCAGACTGACATCAAGAAAGTGCTCGCCTACTCCACCGTGTCGCAGCTGGGTTTCATGTTTTTGGCGCTGGGTGTTGGTGCGTACGGTGTGGCCATCTTTCACGTCGTCACGCACGCCTTCTTCAAGGCCTGTCTGTTCCTTGGCGCCGGCAGTGTGATTCACGCGCTCGGCGGCGAGCAGGACATTCGCAAGATGGGTGGCCTGCGCAAGAAGATTCCGATCACCTTCTGGACGTTCGCCATCGCCACCGCGGCGATTGCGGGTATCCCGGGATTGGCCGGCTTCTTCTCGAAAGACGAAATCCTCTGGTACGCCTTCGCGAGCGCGTCCGGCGGATCGCCGTGGCTGTGGGCGGTTGCCGCACTGACGGCGCTGATGACGGCGTTCTACATGTTCCGGTTGTTGTGGCTCACCTTCATGGGCCCGTCGCGCATGGATCACGAGGTCGAGCATCATGTGCACGAGTCGCCGTTGTCGATGACCGGCGTGCTCAGGCTCTTGGCGCTGCTCTCGGCGGTTGGCGGGTACATCAAGATTCCGCATTTCCTTGAGCCGCAGCTGGCGCTGCCGCACGTGGTCGAGTCGCTGGAGCACTTCGAGCAGACGCTGCTGTATGTCTCCATCGCGCTCGCCGTCGCGGGGGCGGGACTTGCCGCTTTTTTGTATGGCGGGCCGTCGTCGCGCCCGGAGGGGCTGAAGCACGCGCTCCTGCCAGCGCACAAGCTGCTCTCGGGCAAGTACTTCGTGGACGAGCTCTACAAGCGTACGCTGTCCAAACCGCTGGTCTGGATCTCTGAGAACGTGTTGCTGCGTGGCAGTGACAAGGCCGTGCTGGATGGAACGTTGAACGGGATTGGTGCGCTGGCGCAGCGAACGGCCAGTGCACTGGGCAAAGTGCAGACGGGCAGCTTGCACACCTACGCGCTGTTCGTCGTGGTGGGCATCGTGGGTGCGTTGGTCTGGAGCTGGCGCCATGTCTGAGGCCGTCCATGTCTGAGGCACTCCTGCTCAACCTCGTGTTGTGGCTGCCACTGGTTGGTGTGGCGCTGCTGCTCTTGGTGCCACGCACTGATGAACGCTTGGCTCGACTGCTCACGGTTGGCGTGATGACGGTGCAGCTGGTGCTCACCAGCGTGCTCTATCTGCGCTTCGAGAACACCACGACAAGTCTGCAATTTGCCACCAGCCTGCCGTGGATTCCGCAGTGGGGTGTGTCGTATCTGATCGGCCTTGACGGCTTCAACATTCTGCTCGTCGCCCTCACAGCATTCCTGGGTCCCTTGGTGGTGCTTGGCGCGTGGCGCAGCATCGAGAAAGACGTCAAGCTCTTTCACGCCATGGTGCTGATTCTCCAGTTCGCCATGATGGGCGCGTTCGTATCACAAGATCTCTTCCTGTTCTATCTGTTCTGGGAAGCGATGCTGATCCCAATGTTCCTCATCATTGGCATGTGGGGCGGCACGCGACGCATCTACGCCACCGTCAAGTTTTTCTTGTATACCGCGTTTGGCAGCATTCTCATGCTCGCCGCGCTCATCTATTTGGTGCAGTCGCTGCAAGCAACAAGCGGCGTGACGTCGTTTGCCTTCACTGAGCTGTACAAGGCGCAGCTGCCGTTGTCGGTGCAAACCACACTGCTGGCAGCGTTCGCGCTGTCGTTCGCGATCAAGGTGCCGATGGTGCCGCTGCACACGTGGCTGCCCGATGCGCACGTGGAGGCGCCTACTGCTGGCTCGGTGATTCTGGCCGGCGTGTTGCTAAAGATGGGCACCTACGGCTTCATGAAACTGGGCTTCCCG
Organism: Gemmatimonadaceae bacterium; assembly: GCA_031421995.1. Taxonomy (GTDB): domain Bacteria; phylum Gemmatimonadota; class Gemmatimonadetes; order Gemmatimonadales; family Gemmatimonadaceae; genus Gemmatimonas. Next base: position 1,159 of record JANOPS010000197.1, on the reverse strand, counting down.
CTGTTCCCCGATGCCGCGCGCGCCTTTACGCCGGCGCTCATGACGTTGTCGGTCGTCAGCATTGTGTACGGCGCCTGCTTGGCGCTGGTGCAGAACGACATCAAGAAGATCATCGCCTACTCCTCCATCAGTCACTTGGGCTACGTCATGCTCGGGCTGCTGAGTTTGGAGTTGGTGGGCATTCAGGGTGCGATCATTCAGATGGTCAGCCACGGCTTGGTGGCTGCGGGACTGTTCCTCATGGTAGGCATGATCTACGAGCGCTGCCACACGCGTGAGCTCAGCGCCTACGGTGGGCTGGCCAAACTGCTGCCAGTGTTTTCGGTGTTCTTCATGATCTTCACGCTGGCCTCGGTGGGCTTGCCCACCACCAGCGGGTTCACCGGTGAGTTCCTGGCGCTGCTGGGCGCATTTACGGCGGCATGGCCGTTGCATGTGGCGGGCAACAGCTATCCGTTGGTCTTGGCCGCGGTCGCGTCAACCGGTGTGGTGCTTGGTGCGCTCTACATGCTGCGCTTCGCGCTCACATTCCTGTTCGGGCCGACCAACGCGCCGCACCAACCGCTCTCTGATTTGTCCCTCCGTGAGCGGTCGATTCTGGGGATCCTGGTCGTGTCCATCTTTGCGCTGGGACTGTTCCCCAACAGCGCCCTGCAAAAAACAGAGGGAGCGGCCAAGCTGTACAAGGAGCTGGTCACGACGTCACGCCTTGCGGCGAGCGCGCCATGATCCATGGCCTCCTAGTGTACAGCTGGGCCAGTGGCCGAGTCATCGGCTGCGTTCTCACGGGCGTCGACCCATCGAGCGTGTGTCATGCCTAGTCAAGACGCGTTGATCGCCATGCTGCCCGAGCATCTCCTGCTCGGCGGCATCGTGTTGCTCATTGTGCTCGAAGTAATGGGCCGAGGATCGCGGGTCGCGCTGTGGATGGCGCTGGTGGCAGTCTGTGCGTCGGCCACGGCCGCTTTCTGGTTGTCGCACGCGCAGTTCTCGGCACAGCCATTCAGCGGGCAGTACTCGGTCACGCCGGCCCTGCTGATGGCGAAGGGTGTCTTGCTGGCACTGGCCGTACCCGTGCTGCTCATGTCGCGCAGTGAGTTTACCGACGGCGAGTTTTCGATGCTGTTGTTGTCGTCGTTGTATGGGCTGTGCCTGTTGC